>NZ_JBDJAW010000002.1:0-300000 GCF_039649665.1 Microbispora sp. ZYX-F-249
ACGGCCGGCGGCCACTGGCGCTGGCGCCGCGGCCGCTTCCCGATCTGAGGGCACCAGGCTAGTGCCGCGGGTTGTCACCGCTGTCGTCAGTGGCAGCCCATGTCGCCCGCGACCTTGTTCAGGACCGCGCGTTTGATCGCCGCGTACTCGGCGTCGGAACCTGAGGCGAACACGTGCACGAACCTGGCGGCACCACCGTCGCCGCACACCAGACGTGTCGCGGCATCGCCGTCGTAGCGGAGGTCCTCGCGCGTCAGATCCAAGGGATTGCCAGGCGATACCCGCACCGTGGCTCGCACGCCGTCCGGCGAGAGGGCGTTCAGAATCGCCTCGTCGTACAGGACGACAGCCGAGAACAGACCCAGGCCGTGCTCGTCGTCGCCTTCGCGAAGGGCTGTGCACCTGGCGACAGGACCCTCGCCGAGGACGCCGAGCTGTGCCAGCGCACTGTTCTTCTTCCGTAGGGTCGTGGGTAGCTCCACACCGCAGGGTGATTCGTCCGGGGCGAGGTGTACGGCCTCCATCCCGGACCAGTCGAAGGTTCCAGGATCGGGGAACGGCTTGCCGCCACACCTGGCGATCTTCGCGTTGCCGACGGCGAGCAGGGCCTTCGCGACGAAATCCGCGGCGTCGCGCCGCTCCGATGCCGCGCCGGGGATGTTGACATTCACGAGTTCGTTCCCGCACGGGGGCAGATAGAGCCAGCCGTCGATACGGTCGCCGCTGGGCCTGATCATCCCTGGCAGGCCGTGGCCCAGCGGGACGATGCCAAGCCTCCACCACAGATGTGCCTTGAGTGGCGTCTTCATCACGGTGGTGTTGAGCCGCCAGTCGCCCGTCTTGACGGTGCACTCCGCGTCACCCCATTGGTCCTCACCCTCGGCGACCTCCCAGGACGTGTCACCGGGTGGTGCCGCGTCCGACAGCAGTGACCGGTCGATGGAGTTCCAGCACGACCGGTCCGGCAGCGCGTCGCTCCACGGCCATGCCTGGCTCACAGTCGCCCACGCCGTCGCTAGCAGCGCCACCGTCCCCAACGTGACGGCGGTCCACAGGGCTTTGGTACGTCGGGTGCCGCGGTCCATGTCTCCTCGTTGATCGACTTACGCAGACACGTGAACCTAGCAAGCGTGGGCCCTGTCGCCGGTACCAGTCCCGCCAGTCTTTGCCCCGTCTCGTCGCCCAGACCGGCACCTCGCCGATTGTCACCCCACCCACGAAAACTCCTCGCAGGCTCGGACTTTCCGCGGGGCTCGAGGGTGTCACTTGTAGGCTCCGCTACGAGCTCCTCCTCCGCCTCGCAATGCACCACTCTGGGCACCGCTCCGTCCGGGCAAACCTTGGCGGTCGCGGCACTAAAATTGCCCGCGATTGCCGCTGATCGGGAGAAAAGGACATGCGTTTGCGCTTTCTCGGCTCCACGTCCGAGGCGGGGGCCTGTCCCTCCCTCTACGAGACCGACCGCGGCACGATCGTCGTGCAGGGCCTGGAGGTCCTGGACCGCGAGGCCCGCGCCGACCTGCGCCACGTGCTCGACGGGGAGACAGCGGTCGAGGTACCGAGAGAACTGCTCGTCGAGATCGCCCGGCGAGTCCTGTCCGATCACGATTGAGGGCCGCCGTCTGGCATGATCCGGCGTGCCGGGTCTACCTTGGACCGCACCACGGCCGGAGGTGGAAGTGAGCGGTTTCCATCAGGCCCGCATGGACCTGGGAGCCCAGCTACGCCAGTTGCGGGAGAACGCCCGGCTGTCCGGGAAGGACCTCGCCGAGCGGCTGCGCTGGCAGCCGTCGAAGGTCTCGCGCATCGAGAACGCCCGCCAGACCGCCACCGAGGACGACGTGGCCGCGTGGGGGAAGGCCGTGGACGCCGACCCGCAGGCGATCGACGGCCTGGTCCGGCAGGCGGCCGGCCTGCTCGAGCGGCACGACTCCTGGCGGCAGCGGCACAGGAACGGCCTCGCCGCGCTTCAGGAGGACATCCGCGAGCTGGAGACGCGCACCCGGCTGTTCCGGGCGTTCGAGCCGGGCGTGGTGATCGGCCTGCTGCAGACCACGGAATACGCCAGGCACATCTTCGGCAAGGTCAGGCGGGTGCACGAGCCCACCGACGACGTGGACGACGCGATCAGGGTCCGCATGCGCCGCCAGGAGATCCTGTACGACCCGGCCCGGCGGTTCCGGTTCGTCATGCCGGAGGCGGTGCTGCGTTACCGGCTCGCGCCCCCGGACGTCATGCGCGGGCAACTCGACCGGCTGATCGCGGTGACCACGCTGCCGAACGTGGAGTTCGGGCTGCTGCCGTTCGAGGCGCAGTTGCCGTCCGCCCTGATGAACTCTTTTTGGATCTACGACGACTGCATGGTCGGGGTGGCGACCAGGACCAGGGATCTGCTGCTGCGCGACGCCGCGGACGTCGCCTTCTACGCCCAGGCGTTCGAGGAGTTCTGCGAGGTCGCGGCCTTCCGCGACGACGCGAGGGCGCTGATCGTGCGCGCCCTCGACGACTACGCCCGGCCGCGCTGACCCATCGCGCTCACCACGCGCCGGCCCGCCACGCGCCCCACGGCGTCGAGGCCGCGCCGCCGGGGCACGCGCCGTGCCCCGGCTCGCCCCGCCGTCAGGTCACTTGCCGAGGGCGGTCTGCAGGTCCATGACGTGGTCCTGCGTCTGCTGCAGCAGCGGGCGCAGCGCCTCGGCCACGTCGCTCAGGCCGAGCTCCTGGGCCTGCTCCACGCGCTCGCGGTAGCGGCGAAGCTGCTCCTGCTCCAGCTCCAGGTCCAGCCGGAGCGCGTCCGCGCCGTCGGTCGCCACCGGCACCTCGGGGACGCGGACGCTCGGCACGCCGCCGAGGAAGTCGATCTGCTCGGCCAGCGTGCTCGCGTGGTTGAGTTCCTGGCCGAGGTGCTCCTTCAGTTCCTCGATGATCGACAGGTACTCCGCGCCCTTGATGGTGGCCGCGTGCTGCACGTACTGCACGATCGAGCGGTACTCGCTCTCCAGGTCCTCGTTCAGCAGGGCGATGAAGCCCTCCGTGTCCATGGGAGTCCTTTCGTCGGTCCAAAGGCCCATCACGTACCCGCTGAGGAGGAGGCCGAACGCCGTCGGCCCAGCTCGTAGAGCACCGATCCGCCGACCGCGCCGCCGTCCGTGCCCCCGTACTCGGCGGCCCCGACCCGCGTGCCGTGCGCCTTCACCCACTCGGTGACGTCCGCGCTCGCCCCGCGCGAGGGTCCGAAACCGCCCTCGCCGAGCAGGATGTACCGCAACCTGCCCTCGGACACGTACCGCTGCAGCTTCTCCACCGTCATCGCCGGGTCGGAGCCGGTGAACCCGCCCATCGCGATGACCGGCTCGCCCGTGGACAGGATGAGCGACGACGCGGTCTGCGCGCTGTCCACCGCCACCAGCCAGGTGGCGCTCCCCTTGTTCCGCTTCAGGTACGCCGCCATCGCGGCGTCCACCCGGCCGCCGGGCCCGGGCATGCCGCGTCCGCCCTGCCGGTTGCCGCCCTGTGCGATGCCGTCCTGGGCGTCTCCACCGGGCGTGGTCATGCCGTCCGGCCCATCCGGGCCGCCGGGGCCGCCGAAGCCGCCGCGGCCGGACGGCCCTCCCATGCCCTGCGACGGCCCCGCCGTGGGGTTGGTGCCGTTCACCGCCGAGCCCAGCGGCGTCAGCGCGTACGCCGCCGGACCGGCCAGCCCGGCCGCGACCGCCGCGGCCAGCGCCACCGCCGTCACCCGCGCGGCCGTCCGGCCCCCACGCCCGGCCGGGCCGCCGCGCTCCGGTCTGATGGAGGCGCGCGCCGTGACCGCCAGGGCGAGCGCCGCGACGGCGGTCGCACCCGCCACCGCCCAGGCGAGCCACGGCACGAAATCGGGCGTACGGCGCAGCACGACGAACGACCAGGCCCCGGTCACCGCGACCGCGACGGCCAGGACCAGCCGCCAGGCGCCCGAGGCGCGGGCCGCCCGCCACATCAGCACGCCGCCGATACCGGTCAGCGCGGCGATCGCGGGGGCCATCGCGGTGGAGTAGTACGGGTGGAAGGTCCCGCTGGAGAAGCTGAACACGGCGTAGTGCACGACGAGCCAGCCACCCCACACCAGTAGCGACGCGCGGACCGCGTCCCCGGCCGTTCCCTTCGACGGCCCGGGGCCCGGCCTCGCGACCAGCACGAGGCCGCAGACCAGGGCAACTGCGGCGAACGGGAGGAGCCAGGAGATCTGCCCGGCCATGACGTCGTTGAACAGCCTGCCCGCGCCGGACGCGCCGCCGAAGCCGCCACCCCCGCCGCCGCCACCGGGGCCGCCGCCCATGCCTCCGAACGCGCGTGTGATGCCTTCCGCGGCCTCGGCGGGCGGTCTTCCCGGGCCGCCGCCGTTGCCCGCGCCGCCGAAGATCCGGCCCAGGCCGTTGTATCCGATCACCAGGTCCCGGACGGTGTCGTCCGTGCTGCCGCCGATGTACGGCCGCGAGGACGCGGGCCACCGGTCGACGACGACCATCCACCACGCACTGGTCACCACGAGGACCGCACCGGCGGCCGCAAGGCGCCCGATCCGGCGTACGACCGTCCCCGGCGCGGCGTAGAGATAGGTCAGCGCGAACGCCGGCAGCACGAGGTACGCCTGGAGCATCTTGGTGTTGAAGGCGAGGCCCACCAGCGCGGCGGTGACCAGCAGCGTGCGCAGGCGTCCGGTGCGGATCGCCTCCAGGCAGAACCACCCGGCCGCCACCAGCAGCAGCACCAGGACGGTGTCCGGGTTGTTGTCCCTGTCGATGGCCACGGTGATGGGGGTCAGCGTCATGACGACCGCGGCGAGCAGGGCCGCCGCCCCGGCCGCACGGGCACCGAGCCCGAGCAGCGCCCGCCGTACGGCGGAGTGGACCAGGGCGACCGACCCGACCCCCGCCGCCGCCTGCGGCAGCAGCATGCTCCAGGTGCCGAAGCCGAAGATCCGGGCCGACAGGCCCATCACCCACAGCGCGAGGGGCGGCTTGTCGACCGTGATGTACGACCCGGCGTCCAGCGCGCCGAAGAAGAACGCCTTCCAGCTCTTGGTGCCGGAGTAGATCGCGGCGGCGTAGTAGTCGTTGGCGTACCCGTTGCGGCCGAGCGCCCAGGTGTGGAGCACCGCCGCGAGCGCGAGGACGGCCCACTTCCCCCAGCGTAGAAGCGGCGTCACCCGGTCCGCCGGGGGGCGGTGCCCGATCGCGGTCGCGGGGGCGAGGACGGTCATCGGGAGTCCTTCCGGGGCGCGAAGACCCAGGATCGCAGGAGCAGGAAGCGCAGCAGGGTGGCGAGGCCGTTGGCCACGATGACGGCGGCGAGCTCGGCCGCCCGCGACGCGCCGGCGGGCAGCGCGGCCAAACCCCCACTGGTCAGCGCGAGACCCGCGACGAAGGCGACGAGCCCGCCGAGGTGGTGCCGCAGGGCACCCGCCCGGCCGCGTACGCCGAAGGTGAAGCGGCGGTTGGCCGCGGTGTTGGCGACGGCCGTAACGAACAACGCGATCGCGTTCGCCGCCACCGGCGGCAGCAGCGAGCGCAGCATCCAGAACAGCACCAGGTGCGCCACCGTGCTGATCGCCCCGACCACCGCGAAGACGGGAATCTGCGTGCGCACCGACGTCCGGGACGGCGGGGCGGCGGGAGCCGTGAGACTGCCCCGGGCGACCCGCCACATGCCCTTCAGGTCGTCGACCGCCGTCCGGACGATGTCCACCCGGCTGTCGGGGTCGTCCACCCAGTCGACCGGCACCTCGTGGATGCGCAGCCCGTGCTGCTCGGCCAGCAGCAGCAGCTCGGTGTCGAAGAACCACGCCTCGTCCTGCACGGCGGGCAGCAGGGCCTGCACGACCTCGGTGCGGGCCGCCTTGAACCCGCACTGCGCGTCGGAGAAGCGCGCTCCCATCAGCGAGCGCAGCAGCAGGTTGTAGGACCTGGAGACGACCTCGCGCTTCGGCCCGCGCACCACGTTGGACCACGGGGACAGGCGGGTCCCGATCGCCAGGTCGCTGTGGCCGGTCATCAGCGGCGCGACCAGCGGGAGGAACGCGTCCAGGTCGGTCGACAGGTCCACGTCCATGTAGCCGACCACGTCGGCGTCGCTGGCCTCCCACACCCGCCGCAGCGCCCGTCCGCGGCCCTTCTGGTCGAGGTGGACGGCCCGCACTCCCGGCAGCTCCCGCGCCAGCCGCAGGGCGACCGTCCATGTGCCGTCCGTGCTCGCGTTGTCGGCGATCGTCACGCGGAAGCCGTACGGGAAGTCGCCGCTGAGGTAGGCGTGCAACCGCCGCACGCTCGCGGCCAGCACGCGTTCCTCGTTGTACACGGGAACGACGACCTCGACCAGGCGGGTCCTGCGGGACGCCCCCGCCACCGGCCCGGACACCGTCGTCACGCTCATGCCACCTCCTCGCCTGACGGCTCGGAGTCGCATTCGCGAAGCGCACTGTGCTCACCGACTCGCTCGCTCCGCTCGCTCATGCCACCTCCACGCCTGACGGCTCGGAATCGCATTCGCGAAGCGCACTGTGCTCACCGACTCGCTCGCTCCGCTCGCTCATGCCACCTCCACGCCTGACGGCTCGGAGTCGCATTCGCGAAGCGCACTGTGCTCACTGATTAGCTCGCTCATGCGCCCACGCTCGCGGCCCGGCATGGGACGCCCCTGAGGCGTTCATTAAGGCACCATGAATCTCGATCCCGCGGCCGCACGCGCCGCACCACCCGCGGAGACAGCGGCCTCGTCGTGGGTGAGGTCGTCCGGTGTCGCCGGACGGCCCTCGCAGCGAGAATCGAGCGGGATCGTCACGGGCGCCGGAGCCAGCCAGGACAGGGCGCTCTGCTCGACGTTCCACTTGTAGAGGTTCACGGTGGTGTGCGGGACCGCGCCCGGCTCCGGGCAGAGCACCTGGGAAACCAGCAGGTCGTTGCGTACGAAGCGGACCGCGCCGGAGCGTTCGAGGATGGTGACGAGACGGTCGTCGCTGGCGATCACGTAGCCGACCGTGACCTGTTCGGCCTCGCCGTCCGGCTCGGCGGCGATCTCCACGGCCGTGAGCGGCAGGATCGGCGAGCGCATGACCACCACTCCGGCCACCAGCGGAAAGAGCACAGCGAGCGTCCAGGTCAGGCCGTGCACCACCAGCGGCGCGGCGGGCGCGGGCACCGGCCCGGTGACCAGCGGAGCGAGCACGGGGGGCGTGGTGAGCAGGATCAGTGTGGCGACGTCGGCCTGTTCCAGCGCCTGCGCGATCGCCGGGCGGAGCGCCAGGAGGACGAGCACGCCGGAGACCACCGGCAGCACCAGGCAGACGGCCCGGATCCCCGTCCGGTCCAGCGGACGGCGTTCTCGCAGGGTCAGCCCGGCCACCGCGAGCGTGAGCATGAGCAGGGTCGGCAGGAAACGAAGCTGCCAGCCGAGCAGCCCGACGCCCACGGCCACCGCGACCACCCAGTCGGGCACCCGGTCGGCGGCCCGCGCCACCCAGACGGAGCGCCGGGTGCTGAGCCGGTACAGCGGCCCGAGCACCCGGCCGGCCAGCACCACGGCGGGCAACACCCACACAAGCGTCAGCAGGACCGTGGTGAGCAGACCGAGCGGACTGACGTACTGCACGAGCAGCAGCAGGGTCTGCGTGTCCTGCCGGCTGGCGTACCACAGCCGCATCACCAGCAGCACCAGCGGGAAGGCGGGCAGGAGCGTCAGCACCCACTCCTGGTTGCGCTGCGGCGCGCGGACCCTGCCCGTCTCCCCCGCCTCAGCAGCCATCGTCCGAGAGGGCTCGCTCCCACGGCCACCGGCGGACCTGCGGCGCCCTCAGGCACGGCTGGGTGCTCTGGGCCACGTTCACCCCGGGATTGGCCGCGAGCAGCGGGCGGATATGCCGGTCGTAGGCCTCCTCCCACGTCCTGTTCTGGGGGTCGGCGTAGGAGCGGTACAACGCGAGCTCGACCAGCGTGCGCAGGGAGGTGTTGGTGCCCGCGTTCACCCCCCACATCTCGGTCTTCTCCAAGCCGATGTCGTGGTGCCTGAACTTCCCGCCGGACCGGGCGACGAACCCGGCCATGATCGCGGCGTCCGTGCTGACGGCGTCGTACAGGTGAGTCTCCAGCCCCTCGAAGCAGGCACTGATCTTGTTCTCCGCGGTCACCTTGGCACCGCTCTCGGCCAGCGGACCTTCCGAGGTCGAGGTGCCGAGGGTGCAGACCTTCTCACCGGCGAGCTGGCCGAGCGAGGTCACCCGGGAGTGGTCGGCCCGCGTCACCACCGACTGCTCGGTGAACAGATAAGGGCTGGAGAAGCCGACCGACGGATCCTGCAGCCGGCCGGGGGTGATGCTGAACGTCGCCACCACCAGGTCGACGGTGACGAAGTTCCCGTCGGCGTCGGTGGCCTGGCGGCGGGCCCGGTCCTCGGTCTCGATCGACAGGAACTCCACCTGCTCGGGCCGGAACCCGAGCTGGCCGGCGATCAGGTAGGCGATGTCGATGTCGAAGCCGGAGAAGGCGCCGGTCTTGTCGCGGAAGGCGATGCCGGGGGTGTCGTCCTTGACCCCGATCAAGAGCTTCTTCTTCCCCGTCAGCCGGGCCTGCTCGCGTAACTCGGCCTCGGTCGGCGGCCCGGCGGCGAAGAGGATCCAGCCACCGACGAGAACCGCCGCGAGGATGGCGGCGAGCCAGCCGTACAGCCGCAGCCAGTCTCCTCGGCGGCGAGGAGGCGGCTCGGCCTCCGGCGCCGGGGGCTCCTGCATCGGCTCGGGGCCCGGCACGGCGGGTTCCGTTCCGGGCCGCACCCGCCGCGGCTGCCGTCCGAATCGCTTCCCCAACTCCACCCGCACAGCCTCCGTCGCACCGTCCAGCCGCTATTTCCACGGGATCATCCGGACTAGCGTATTCCCCGCGATCGAGGGCCGGGGGCCGCGCAGCGAAGGCGTCATGTGGCACCGGGTGACCCGGGGTGGCGGGGGGACGGGCCCGAGCGCCTGACGTGCCCGGGAACGTCAGGCCCGGGGCGTGGTCCCGGGGAGCTCGACCGTGACGAGCGTTCCGCCGCCGGGGGCGTTCTCGAGGGCGACCCGTCCCCCGGCGTCCCGTACGGCCTGCGCCACGATCGCCAGACCGAGGCCGGAGCCGGGCAGGCTGCGTGCCGACGGCGAGCGCCAGAACCGCTCGAAGACGTGCGGCAGTTCGTCCTCGGGGATGCCCGGGCCCTCGTCGCGTACGGTCAGCACGCCGCCTTCGAGCCGCACGGTCACCAGGCCCCCGGGCGGACTGAACTTCACGGCGTTGTCGAGCACGTTGACCGCGGCCCGCCGCAGGCCCCGGGCGTCCCCGTGGACCTGCCACGGCTCCAGGCCGACGTCGAAGCGCAGCCCGGGACCGCGCCGCCTGGCCCGCTCGACCGCCGACGCCACCACCTCGTGCAGGCCGATGCCGGCCGACAGCTCGCCGCTCTCCGACTTCCTCGACAGCTCCAGCAGGTCGCCGATGAGGCTCGACATCTCCTCGAACTGCTCCTTGACGTTCGCCAGCAGCCGCCGCTTGGCCGAGGGCTCGATGGCGCGGCCGGTGTTCTCGCTGCGCAGCAGCAGGTCGATGTTGGTGCGCAGGCTGGTCAGCGGGGTGCGCAACTCGTGCCCGGCGTCGGCCACGAGCCGCCGCTGGCGCTCCCGGGAGCTGGACAGCGCGGCGGTCATCGTGTTGAACGACCTGCTGAGGCGGGCGATCTCGTCCTCCCCCTCGACCGGGATCGTCACGCTCAGGTCCTCCGTCCTCGCCACGTGCTCGACCGCGCGGGTCAGCCGCTCCACCGGGCGCAGCGCCGTACGGGCCAGCCAGAGCCCGGCCACGGCGGCGCCGAGCACGCCGAGCACGCAGACCGAGCCGAAGACGAGGGCGAGGATGCCCAGCGTCTTGTCCATCTCGGCGGTGGAGCGGAACACGCTGACCGTCACCGGGCCCTCCGGCGGGGGCGGCTCCGCGAACTGCGCGGCGTCCTTGGGCGGGCCGCCCGGACGCGGCTCGTACCTGAAGGTGTAGACGAGCACGGACGTGCCGTCGGTCGTGACCGCGTCGCGCAGCACGGGCGTGCCCCCGGAGGCGGCCATCGCCCGCTCCCGCGCGGTCGGCGTCACCGGGGCCGACCCGGGCGCGACGCACACCGAGCCGTCCGCCATGACGACCTGCCAGCTGCGCCCCGAGGGGTCCCAGTCGGGTCGCGGGCCCTCCTTGCGCCCATGACCCGCGCAGTCCCACAGCGCGAACCCGACCTGCTGCGCCGGCGGCCGCAGGTGCGTGATCGAGTCGACGATCCGGCCGCGCATCTCGCCGCGGACGAGCAGCCAGCACACCGCCGCCGCCACCGCGACGGCCAGGGCGACCGCCGCCGCGATAAGCAGCGTGAGCCGGGACCGGAGCGTGCGGCGTCTCACGGGGACGACCGCAGCACGTGGCCGACGCCGCGCACGGTGTGGATGAGGCGGGGCAGCCCGCCCGCCTCGGTCTTGCGCCGCAGATACATCACGTACACGTCGAGCGAGTTGGACGACGGCTCGAAGTCGAAGCCCCACACCTCGCGCAGGATCTGCTCGCGGGTGAGCACCTGCCGGGGATGGGTGAGGAACAGCTCCAGCAGCAGGTGCTCGGTGCGGGTGAGGTCCAGTCTGCGGCCGGCCCGGGTGACCTCCCAGCTCACGGTGTCCATCCGCAGGTCGCCGAAGGCGAGGACGTCGCCGCCGGCCTCGCTGCGCGCGTACTGCCCGCCGCGCCGCAGCAGCGCCCGCACCCGGGCGAGCAGCTCGTCGAGCTCGAACGGCTTGACCAGGTAGTCGTCCGCTCCGGCGTCCAGGCCGGAGACGCGGTCGCCGACGGCGTCACGCGCGGTCAGCATGAGCACCGGCAGCCGGTTGCCGGAGGCGCGCAGCCGGCGGCAGGCCGTCAATCCGTCGAGGCGGGGCATCATGACGTCGAGGAGCATCGCGTCGTACTCTCCCCCGTTCTGTGCGGCGCGGTCGAGGAGGTCCAGTGCGGTCAGCCCGTCGGCGGCGCTCTCGACCGCGTACCCCTCGAACTCCAGGCTGCTGCGCAACGCCTCCCTGAGGGCCGGCTCGTCGTCCACTACCAGCAGTTTCGCCGATTCCTCACGCACCGGCACAAGCTACCTGAGCGTCATGAGAATCCGGTTAAGACCGGCGAATCCGGGCGGGCGAGGCGGGGCGCCGTCCGTGCCACGCGCGGCGGGGCGTGGCCCGTCAGGCGTCCCGCTCAAACGCTGCCGAGAACGGCCATGGCGGCGTTGTGGCCGGGGATGCCGCTGACGCCGCCGCCGCGCCGGGCGCCCGCGCCGCACAGCAGCACCCGCTCGTGCGCCGTCTCGACACCCCACTGACCGGGCCGGGCCCCGTGGTCGCCCTCCTCGCCGTACGGCCAGGACAGGTCGTGGTGGAAGATGTGGCCGCCGGGCAGGCCCGCCTCCCGTTCCAGGTCGAGGGGGGTCTTCGCCTCCAGGCAGGGCTCGCCCGAGGGCGCGCGCAGCAGGCAGTCCTCGATGGGCTCGGCGAGCACCGAGTCGATCGAGGCGAGCGTGCGGGCCAGCGCCTCCCGCTTGGCCTCCGGATCGGCGAACAGCCACGCCGGCATGTGCAGGCCGAACAGCGTCATCGTGTGCGCCCCCGCCTCCCGCAGCTCCCGGCCGAGGATCGAGGGGTCGGTGAGCGAGTGGCAGTAGACCTCGGCGGGCGGCAGCTCCGGCACCTTCCCCGCGGCCGCCTGCGCGTACGCCGCGGCGAGCTGGTCGCGGCTCTCGTTGATGTGGAAGGTGCCGCTGAACGCCTCGGCGGGGTCCACCGCGGGGTCCCGCAGCCGGGGCAGCCGCGACAGCACCATGTTTATTTTGAGCTGTGCGCCCTCGGGCCGCTCGGGCGTCTCCCCGAGCAGCCGCGCGAGCACGGCGGGCGGCAGGTTGGCCAGCACCTTCCCCGCGGTCACCACGTGCTGCGCGCCGTCGTCGAAGGTGACCTCACCCGTGTCCGGGTCGATCGCCAGGACCTCGGCCCCGGTGCGGATCTCGGCGCCGTGCCGCCGCGCGACCTCGGCGAGCTCGGCCGTCACCGCGCCCATCCCGCCGACCGGCACGTTCCAGTCGCCCGTGCCGTCGCCGATCACGTGGTAGAGGAAACACCGGTTGGCCAGCAGGTCGGTGGCCGTGTCGGCGAAGGTTCCGATCAGCGCGTCGGTGAGCACGACCCCGCGGACGGTGTCGTCGGCGAACCGCTCGTCCACGACCTCGCCGATCGGCCGTTCGAACAGGTCGCGCCAGGCCTCGTCGTCCCCCACGGTCTCGCGCAGGGCCGTACGGCCGGGCAGCGGCGCGAGCAGCGTCGGCGCGACGCGCTCGGCCACGTGGGCGGTCATGCCGTAGAAACGCTCCCAGGCCGCGAGGTCGTGCCGTCCCCCGGTCACGGCCTCGAAGGACGCGGCGGTGCGCCCGGCGTCCTCGTTGTCCACGAGCAGGCCCGTGTCACCGGCCGGGGTGTAGGAGGCGAAGCGGCGGCGGCGCAGGTCGAGGCGCAGCCCGAGGTCCTTCACGACCTTGGTGGGCAGCAGGCTGACCAGGTAGGAGTAGCGCGAGAGCCGCGCGTCCACGCCGGGGAACGCCCGGGCCGACACGGCGAGGCCGCCCACGTGCCCGAGGCGTTCCAGGACCAGCACCTCTCGCCCCGCCCTGGCGAGGTAGGCCGCGGCGACGAGGCCGTTGTGCCCGGCCCCGGCGATGACGACGTCGTAGTGCGAGCGTGGCATGGAGCGTTCTCCCGGGTCGTACGTGGCTCGGTGTCGCGGGCCGGGCCGCGCGATGCGCGCGGGCCGGATTCGGGTCGTGCGGGCGGGCGTGGGAGGGTCTCGGGAAGGTCGCGGGAGGATTCGGAGGAGGCGGCGGGAGGAGATGTCGTCGGTCGGTCCTGGGCGGATGCCCGCAACCTATCGCAAGTTCCCCCACAGGACCCGGGCAGAATATGCCGAAGCGGACAATCCTCCGCTGATGCGAAAAATCACCGAGCGATCCGGAGGGGCGCGCCGCCGATCTGGACCGAGGAGCGAGCAGGGAGCCGCGTATGGCGCGCCTCCGGCACGACCAGGCGGAAGTGAGCGCCCCGATGGTGAGCGGAAAACAGGAGAGACATGCGCGTTTCCGATGAGGTCGCCGAGGCGCTGGCCACCGGCCGTCCGGTGGTCGCCCTGGAGTCCACCATCATCTCGCACGGGCTGCCCCAGCCCCGCAACCTTCAGGTCGCCCTCGAACTGGAGGACATCGTCCGGCAGGCGGGTGCCGTGCCGGCGACGGTGGCGGTGCTGGACGGCGTTCCGCGGGTGGGTCTGGACAAGGACGGGCTGGAGCGGATCGCGACCGAGCCGGGCCTGCGCAAGCTCGGCTTCCGCGACCTCGCCCCGGCCGCCGCGCTCGGGCTGAGCGGCGCCACCACCGTCTCGGGCACCTCGTTCCTCGCCGCCCGGGCGGGCGTGCGGGTGTTCGCCACCGGGGGTCTCGGCGGCGTCCACCGCGGCTGGACCGCGGTGCAGGACGAGTCGGCCGACATCGACACGCTCAGCCGCACCAGGATCACAGTCGTGTGCGCCGGGGTGAAGTCGATCCTCGACGTGCCCGCGACGCTGCAGCGGCTGGAGACCAAGCAGGTCACCGTCGTCGGCTACCGGACCGACGAGTTCCCCGGCTTCTACCTGCACAGCTCCGGCGAGCCGGTCGACTGGCGCATCGAGACGCCGCAGGAGGCCGCCGGCATCATGCGGGCCCAGGACGCGCTGGCCGGGCTGGAGACCGCGCTGATCGTGGCCAACCCGGTCCCCGCCGACCTGCAGCTCGACCCCGGCCTGCACGACCGGGTGCTCGCGGAGGGCCTGCGCGCCGCCGAGGAGCGCGGAATCACCGGTCAGGCCATCACCCCGTTCCTGCTGGAGTACCTGGTCGAGGGCACGGGTGGCGCCTCCCTGGAGGCCAACCTCGCGGCCGTACGCGGCAACACGCGCCTGGCCGGGGAGATCGCCGCCTCCTGGGCGGCCGGGTGAGCGCTCTGCTGGTGATCGGCGACGTGGTCACCGACGTCGTCGCGCTGCACGACGGCCCCGTGGCCACCGGCACCGACACGCCCGCCGACATCGCGTTGCGGCCGGGCGGCTCGGGGGCGAACACCGCCTCCTGGGCCGCCCGGCTCGGCGCCGACACCCGCCTGCTGGCGCGGGCGGGGTACGACACCGGCGAGTGGCACGCGGCCGAGCTGACCAAGGCCGGGGTCCGGCCCCACCTGCGGATCGACCCGGAACGGCCCTCGGCCGTCGTGATCGCGATGGTCGACGCCACCGGGGAGCGGTCCATGCTCACCAACCGCGGTGCGAGCGGCCACATCGGGGCCGGCGACTGGGCGTCCGAGCTCCTCGACGGGGTCGGGCACCTGCACCTGTCGGCGTACACGATGTTCGCCGAGCCGGGCCTGGAGCTCGCGCGGCTGGCCATGCGCGAGGCCGCCGCGCGCGGCATCTCCATCAGCGTCGATCCGGCGTCCTACGGGCCCCTGCGCGCGTTCGGCCCCGAGCGGTTCCTCCACGAGACCGCCCCGGCGGGCATCGTGATCCCCAACCTGGAGGAGGCGCTGCTGCTCACGGACGCCGCGGATCCCGAGACGGCGGCCCGCACGCTCAGCGACCGCTACGGCACCGCGGTGGTAAAGCTGGGGGCCGGCGGTGCCGTGCTGGCCCGCGATGGCCGTATAGTCGCCAAAGCGGACGCGCCCCCGGCGGAGGTGGTCGACTCGACGGGCGCGGGAGACGCGTTCGCCGCGGGGTTCCTGGTCGCCTCGATGGCCGGGTACGCGTCCGGCGAAGCACTGCGCAAGGGGTGTGAGGCGGGGGCCGCGGCGGTCGCCCAGGTCGGCGGCCGGCCGGGTCCGGGAACTTTACCCTATTGACACCAATTGCTGGTTTGCGGCGTAAGCTGCACCATTAGCAACATGCGTCACTCTCGGGAGGGTGCGGTCATACCGATGGACGCCGAGTCAACGATCTGCCTGAGCGACCTGGTCCCGGCCCTGCGCTGGAGCCGTCCTCAGCAGGTGGCCGAGATGCTGGCCGACCCGCGCCTGCCCGGCGGCTGGTGGGCATCCGTCGGGGTCGGCCGCGCGATGCGGGCGACCGGCGTTGACTGGCTCTGCGAGCGGCTCGCCCGCCTGGCCGTCGGCCGCTGGGATCACCTCCCCCTCACCGACCTGCTCCCGGCGCTCCAGGTGCACGCCGTGGACCCGGCGATGCCCGGCTGGCCCGCCCCGGTCCGCACCGTGGTGAACCAGCTCGGGGGGTGGTACCGGCTGCGCCGCCTGACGCCGTGCGATCTCCAGGCTCCGGCCGCTCCCGCCTCGCCCGAGGTCCTCCTGACCACGGTGTTCCGGGAGGTGTTCGCACGCCTGGAGAGCGAGCTCGCCTCCGGGGGATCCGCGCCGGCGCTCGCGGAAGACGAGAAACCCGCGCAGGCACAGGCACAGGCCGGTCCCGCCTCCGAGCCGTTCCCCCAGGTCACCCCCGGGACGACGTCACAACCGTTCCCGCAGGCCGCCCCCGGGCCGGTCTCCCAGCCGTTCCCGCAGGCCGGGACCTCCTCCCAGCCCTTCCCTCAGGCAACCCCCGGGCCGGTCTCCCAGCCGTTCCCACAGCCCGCCCCGGGCACCACCTCCCAGCCGTTCCCGCAGGCCGTCCCCGGGGCCGCGGCGCAGCCCTTCGCCCGGCCGGCCGCGCCGGCACCCGGACAGGCCGCCCAGACGTCCGCGCAGCAGGGACAGGCGCCCGGACGGCCGGGGCAGGGCGCGCCGGCCCCGTCGCCCGCCGCACCGGCGCCCCTCGCCGAACCGGCCAAGCCCGTCACCCAGCCCTTCGCCCGGCAGGCGGGGGCCTCGATCCCGCAGCCCGCGGCCTCGCCTGCCCAGCCCGCCGCCGAAGCGGCACCGGACAGGCAGCCGCCCGACCTCAGCGCGCACCCGATGATCGCGGTCATCGAGGGCCTGTTCCGCGACTGGGACCCGCTCGCCAGGGCCGTCGCGGCCGAGCGGCTGTTCGCCGCCGAACCCGTGAGCCTCCGCACGCTGGCGCACAACCTCAACGTGGACCGGGAACTGCTCTCCCAGGCCCAGCGCACGGCCGAGGAGCGAGTGCTGCTGTGGCTGCGCTCCCCCGACTCGGCGCCGCTCACCGGCCATCTGTTCGGGCTCACCGAGTGGCTGGGCGCGGCGGCCACCCAGGAACAGCTCATCGCGGCGGACCCGTCCCACCCCGTCGAGGTCCCGGCGCTCGGCACGCCGCTGTGGCGCGTGCTGGTCACGCTGATGCCGGACCGCCGCCTCCAGGACGGCTGGCTCGTGGTCGGCGACCTGGCGGGGCTGCGCGAGAAGACCCGCCAGCTGCTGGCCGGCAAGCCCGCGGACGCCGACGTCGTGGAGCTGCTCGGTCAGCTCGGCATCCGGGCCCATTCCGCCAAGGCGTGGCTGGACTCGATGCCGAAGGCGAGCGCCCCGTCCGAGCCCGGCCCCCTGCCCACCCGGAACGGGTCCGAGCCGGCCGCCAAGCCCGCGCCGCTGCCCCGCCGTACGCCGGGCGCGAACGGGCACCACCACGGCCGCGGCGGGATCCCGGTCCCCTCGCAGGCCAACAACGGGCCCGACGCCGCCACCGCGCTCGCGGCGCTCAACGCGCTCACGAACGGCAACCTGAACGGCAACGTCGGCGGCAACCTGAACGGGAACCTCGGCGGCAACCTGAACGGGAACCTGGCGGGGGGCGTGCCCCGGCCGCATCTGGTGCCGAACCCCCGCCCCACCTCGAGCCCGGCCTCCGACCCGCGCCGCTGGCAGCGGATCGACGTCACCAGCGGCCATCTGCGCGGCGAGCCGGTGGCGGTTCCCGAGGGATACGCCGCGCAGCTCGGCATGCGCCCGGGCACGCTGCTGTCGGTCACCGGCCCGGGAGACAACGCCGTCGTCCTGGTATGGCGCGACCGGCAGCCGGTGTTCGACTCGCTCCAGCCCGTCCTGATGCGGCTGAACGCGCGGCCCGGCGACTCCGTCTACGTGACCGTGGACGGATACCGCCTGGACGCCCAGCTCACGTCCTCGGTCTGACCGTCCCCGCCCGCGCGTGGCCCACGGCGCGACGCGCGAGGTCCGGGCCGGTGCGGGTCAGATCTTCGGTCTGAGCATCTTGCGGTAGTAGGTGGCCGAGATCTCGTAGCCGAGGGCGCCGTAGAACTCGGCGGCCCGCCGGGTCGCCAGCGCGACATACCCGGCCTGACGTGAGCGTGCCCACGTCTCGAACTCCTCGAGCAGCCTGCGCCCGATGCCGTGGCGGCGGTAGCTGCTCTCGATCATGGCCTCCTCCACCCACGCGACCCTGCCGTTGGCGAAGAGTGTGAGGTGGGTGAAGCCGAGCAGGTAGCCGCGCACGGTCCCGTCGACGGTGGCGACGATGAGGAAGGCGTCCTCGTTCTCCAGGAGTTGCGGCAGCGCGGCGTCGAACGGCGCGCGCTCGGGGCGGAAGGTCAGCGCGAACTCTCGGGCGAGCGCGAAGATCTCGTCCGCGTCGCTCTTCTCGGCCCTCCGGAGCTGGAGATCACCAGACTTCATGAAAGGGACTCTAGGAGTACCTGGGCACATACGTCCAATCAGGGGGTCCCCCGGCGATTCTCACCCCGGAGCGACGGCGAAGGCCCGACCGGCCTGCCGTACGACGTGCTGGTGGCGAGCGCCGCTGTGGTCGGTACCAGCGCGCTCGCTCGATCCTGCCGGCGAACGGTGGTCACGCTCGCCGCGGAGGCCCCGCAGCGCGACCAAGGCACTGGCCGGGCTCCGCGATTCCGGTGCCCACCGAAGCCTGAATCACGGCGGGACCATATCTCGTGCGCTTTGTGGCGATAATTCGCGGATTATGTTGTCTGCGACCGATTATGGGCCGCAATAGGTACCTGAATATGCCGGCCCGGATCGAATTCGGAGTAGGAGAACGGAGGCCTGCGCCTATATGGTCGGGCCGCACGACATGACGCGTCCGGCTACCCAATCCAAAGGACAGTGACATGAACGTCTACATCTACCCGGCCGGGGCTCTACCGGGAGCGGTGCACCTAGCGGTGGGCACGCTTGGCCAGCAGCTCGCCAACTCGTTCGCGGTGACGATCGCGGGCGGAGCAGGTGCACTGGCGGCGGGGCAGAACTATGTCCTGGCCGTCGGCGCCCCGCTGCAGAACAATGATCAGCACCAGAACGGGTACCCGACCAACGGGCAGTTGATGAACATCGCGGGGAATGTGTACACGTTCATCGTCTGATCAGGCGATCGGCGGGCCGTTGAGGAACGTGCCGGAACGGCCGGCCTGATTTCCTGATATCGGGGCGAGATGGACCACGCGTCGGTGAGGCGGGGCGGGTCACCCCATGAAGGGACCCCAGGAGTAACCGGGCACATACGCCCAATCAGGGGATCCCCCGGCGGTGCTCACGCCGACGGGACGGCGAAGGCGCGGCGGGCCTGCCGCACGAACTCGCGTACGGCGGGGCCGTGCCCGCCGCGCCACACCAGGGCGAGCAGGGCCGGCGACTCGACGTCCGCGATCGTGAGCGCGACGAGCCGGTCGCGGTGGGCCGCGGCCATCGACTCGCTGAGGACGGCGACGCCGAGCCCGCGGGCCGCGAGATCCGCGACGGCGTCGGCCGCCCCGGCCTGCAGCGCGATCACCGGCCGGACGTCCCGGGCCGCGCAGGCCCGGTTGAACACCGTACGCAGGCCGGTGCCTGCGGGCATGCAGACGATCGGGTGCGAGCCGAGCTCGCGCAGCGTGACGGCCCCCCGGCTCGCGAGGGGGTGGTCCGGCGGGACGGCGGCGACGAGCCGCTCGCTGACGACCGTCAACGTCTCCAGGTCCTCCGGGGCGGCGGCGATCCCGGCGAGGGCCAGGTCGAGGGCGCCGGAGCGCACCCCGTCGGCGAGCCGGTCGGAGTTGTCCTCCAGCAGGGCGATCTCGACGCCCGGATGCGCCCGGTGGAACGCGGCGAGGGCGTCGAACAGCGGCGTGACGGTGCAGCCGACGACCATCCCGACGGTGAGGCGGCCCCGGATGAGGCCGGTCACCTCGCCCACCGCCTGTCCCAGCGCTCCGGCGGCGGCGAGCGCGGCGCGGGCGTGACCGAGCGCGGCCTTCCCCGCGACGGTGAGCGTGACGCTCCGGGCGGACCGCTCGAACAGCTCGGCGCCGAGTTCGCGTTCGAGCTGCCGGATCTGTGCGCTCACGCCGGACTGGCTGATGTGCACCCGCTCGGCGGCCCGGGTGAAGTTGCGCTCCTCGGCGACCGCGACGAAATACTCCAGCTGACGCAACTCCATAACCACTGATTCTAGATTCCATCTGATCCATCTGTTGGACTTCTCAGCGGCCCCTCGGCAGGCTGGAGACCGTACGAGAGATCGGGAGGAACCATGCCGGAGTACGAGAAGGCCATGCGGCCGGAGGACATCACCCGCCTGTTCGTCGAGCGGTCCAACGCCGGGGACGCCGCGGGCGTGGCGGCGCTGTACGAGGAGAACGCGGTGCTGGCCTACCCGCCGGGCAGCGTGACGGCCGGCCGGGAGGCGATCCGCGCCCTGTGGGAGAAGGTCCTCGCGAACCGGCCCCGCTTCGAGCCCGAGGAGCCCCTCCCGACCCTGGTCAGCGGCGATCTCGCGCTGACTTCGACCCCGCCGAAGGACGGCGCGGGCGCGCGGGCCCAGGTCGTACGGCGTCAGCCCGACGGGAGCTGGCTGCGCGTGCTCGACCAGCCCGAGTTCGCGCCGCCCGGCCGCTGACCCGGCGGCCGTCCGGACAGGTGCGCGACCGGCCCCGGGGGCGACCCGGCTGTAAGCCGCGCGCAAGGACCATGCAAGGAAATTGCATCCTCATAGCCATAATTTTCCGCTCATGAGAAAGATGATCCGCGCCTCCGGTCTGGTGTTCGCCGCAGCGGTTGCCGCATTCCTCGCGTCAGCCGCGCCGGCCAACGCACTCGTCGAAGGAATCGTGAAGCACGAACCGGCGCCGCCCGTGTGCACCAGTGGCAAAATCGGGAGCAACAGGAGTTACACGCATTGCACGTACACACATGTCTTTGCCGTGGCCCGGGCAGGAGCAAGTCACCTCGAGGCCGTGCAGAAAATCAGTCCGGACATCTCCAACACCGTCAAGTACTTGGACGAGCAGGACGGCTGCGGCGCAGTACTGCTGACCAGCAGTAACAGATACATGCATTTCCCCACTGACGCGGCAGCGTCCGACGAGTACCAGTGGTTCCCGGGCGATCCGGAATATGGAGTCGAGACAACCTTCAAAGTGTCACAAACCTGCATGTGGATCACCGAGGGCAGCTGACGCGAATCCGGCCACGGCGGCGGAGCGGCGAGTTCAGCACGCTGGGCGGCGGTCCGGATCGCCCGGCGCAGGCCCGCAGAGAGGCGGCGGCTCTCAGGATGACGGTCCGTAGCGGGTGGCGATCGCGGCGGCGCGGTCGTGCAGAGCCTCGCGCAACCACTGCGGCGCCAGGGCTTCCGCGTCCGTGGTGAGCTGCCACAGCGCCCATTCGGCGTGTCTCGCATCCTGGAAGTCCGCCTCCAGCCGCAGCCAGCCGTCCGAGTCGGTGTCCTCGGCGCGGACGGCCAGCGCGGTGCTCACCAGCTCCTCCCGCCGCGCCGGGTCCACCCGCACCAGCACGGTGACCTGATCGCCACCGGTCCGGAACCGCGTGCTGCGCTCCCGCCAGGCCCGGTCCAGATCGACCCGCTCCGGTCGCCGCGCGGGTTCGGCGAGTTCCTCGGCGGCCAGGATCCGGGACAGCCGATAGGTGCGGTCCGCGCCGGACCTCGTGGCCAGCAGGTAGCCCCGGTCGCGTACGGTGACCAGGCCGATCGGGTCCACCGTGCGCCACTTCGGCGCCTGGTCCACGGCCGCGTAGTGGATGCGCAGCCTGTGTCCGGCGAACACCGCGCGCAGGACCTCGGCCGCGATCGCGTCGGGCACCTCCTCGGCGACGAGCCGGCGTGAGAGGAGGTCGGTCTCCGGGTCGACGAGCAATCGCTCGGCCGCGCCGGCCGCGGTGTCCCGATAGCTTTCGGGCAGCGCGTCGACCACCTTGAGCATCGCCGAAGCGAGCGCCGAGCCGAGGCCGAACGCCTGCGCGCCGCGCCGCGACCCGGCGACCAGCAGGGCAAGGGCCTCGTCGTGGTTCAGTCCGGTGAGCTCGGTGCGGAAACCGGGCAACAACGCGAACCCGCCGTGCCGCCCGCGTTCGGCGTAGACCGGGACGCCGGCCGCCGACAGCGCCTCGATGTCGCGCAGCACGGTGCGGGTGGACACCTCCAGCTCGCGCGCCAGCGCGGCCGCGGACAGCCGGCCATGCCGCCGCAGCAGCAGCACCAGCGAGACCAACCGGTCGGCGCGCACAGCGAAAACGTACCGAAATACACGACACAAGATGTCGTGATTCGTTGGGAGGCTCATCGACGCGGCTACCCGAGCCGCTCGGCATCCGTGATGTCGACGAATCGATTGGAGCTGATGTGGCAATGGAGCGAACGGCGGTCAACCCGTGGGCGTGGTCGGTGGAGCTGGGATACAACCAGGGCGAGATCGTCTCCGGGCACACCCGGACCCTCTACTGCTCGGGGCAGGCCGCGATGGGCGGCGACGGCAAGCCCCGGCACCCCGGTGACATGGCGGCACAGTTGGCGCTGAGCCTCGACAACCTGGAGGCCGTGCTCGGCGAGGCCGGCATGTCCCTCGCGGACCTCGTCCGGCTCAACGTCTACACCACCGACGTCGATCGGCTCTTCGAGCACTACGGCGTGCTGGCGTCGCGGCTGGGCGCCGCGGGGGTGGCACCCTCCACCACGATGCTCGGGGTGACACGACTGGCGATCCCCGGCCTGATGGTCGAGCTCGAGGGGACCGCGGTCGCGTGATCGCGTGAAGCGGCCTCGCCGCCTCCGGCAGGACCGCCGGAGGCGGCACGGAAACCGGCGCTCGGGGATGGCGGCAACCGGCATCGACGACCTCGGCGGGCGCACCCCGGACCGTCCCTCAGAGGCGTCTCGTCAGCAGCGCCCTGCGCCGTCGAGGGACGAGGTGGCGCTCACGTGATATCCGTCGCCGTCCCGTCCCGCCTCCGGGCCGATGAACCACACCGACAGGTGGACGTCGCGTCCGCCGATCCGCCTGACGAGGCAGGCCGTCCCGTCGCCCTCGTCGTCCGGGGATCGCGTCCAGCCGTCCCGCTGCGCCGCGTCGCGGTAGAAGGAGAGGACCCCGGTCCGGGGTACCGGCAGGTCGTACGACTGCCCGGCGGAGACGAGCGCGTCGTCGCGATCGCATCCGGTCTCGCGCCCGCCGCGCGGCGTCGCGCCGTCCGGACGAGCGTTCAGGATCGGAAGCGTCCCGAGAGAGGTGGCGAGCGCCTCCTCCGCGGCCGTGCAGGCGGAGGCGGGCGACCCGGTGGCGGAGACCACGACCTGGGCGACCGCCCCCGCGACGCTCAGGGCCGCGACTCCCGCGCCCATGAGCACGAACATCCGTCTCATGATCGGGCCCTACGCCTCGAAGCGGTGGCAGCGGCACGGCCGACGCCGGGTGGCCGGTAGCGGGGTGGCGATGCCGTTCTCGTTGTCCTCAGTGATCGAATGCGTCTCGTACACGATCTCGACCGCCATATGAGCCCTCCGCTCCTGGAGGCGCCCACAGTGCTCGACGCTCCGATACGAGGTCCGGAACTTCGCCGTCCGCTGAACCCTCAGGCGGGCAGGCCGAGTTCGCGGGCGATGAGCATGCGCTGCACCTCGCTGGTGCCCTCGCCGATCTCCAGGATCTTCGCGTCCCGGTAGAAGCGGCCGACGGGGAACTCGTTCATGAAGCCGTAGCCGCCGAAGATCTGGGTGGCGTCGCGGGCGTTGTCCATGGCGGCGTTGGACGACACCAGCTTCGCGATCGCGGCCTCCTTCTTGAACGGCAGGCCCGCCAGCATGCGCTCGGCGGCGTGATAGTAGGCCAGGCGGGCGGTGTGCGCCCTGGCCTCCATGTCGGCGATCTTGAACTGGATGGCCTGGTAGTGGCCGATCTCCTGACCGAAGGCCCGGCGCTCGCCCACGTAGCGCAGCGACTCGTCGACGCAGCCCTGGGCGAGTCCCACCGACAGCGCGGCGATGGCCACCCGGCCCTCGTCGAGCGTACGGAGGAACTGCGCGTAGCCCCGGCCGCGCTCGCCCAGCAGGTTCTCCTCCGGCACCCGGCAGTCGGTGAACGACAGCTCCCGGGTGTCGGAGGCCGACCAGCCGACCTTGGAATACTTCTTCGACACGGTGAAGCCGGGCGTGCCCGACGGCACCAGGATCGTGGAGATCTCCGGCCTGCCGTCCTCGCGGCGGCCGGTGATCGCCGCCACCCCGACCACGCCGGTGATGTCGGTGCCCGAATTGGTGATGAACGCCTTCGAACCGTTGATCACCCACTCGCCGCCGTCGAGGACGGCCGTGGTGCGCATTCCGCCCGGCACGTCGGACCCGCCGCCGGGCTCGGTCAGGCCGAACGCCCCGAGGACCTCCCCCGCCGCCATCTTCGGCAGCCACCGCTGCTTCTGCGCGTCGGTGCCGAACCGCAGGATGGGCATCGCGCCCAGCGAGACCGCCGCCTCCAGCGTGATCGCCACCGAGGAGTCGACCCTGGCCAGCTCCTCCAGGGCGAGGCACAGCGCGAAGTAGTCGCCGCCCATGCCGCCGTACTCCTCCGGGACCGGCAGGCCGAACAGGCCCATCGCGCCCATCTTGCGGACGATGTCGTAGGGGAACTCGCACCGCTCGTAGTAGTCCCCGATGACCGGGGCCACCACCTCGCGGGCGAACTCCTCGACCGACTTGCGCAGTTCGACGTGCTCGTCGTTGAGCATCTCAAATCTCCTTGGCGAGAGCCTGGACGACGCGGGAGGGGCTCGGCCGGCCCAGGATTGCGGCGAGCCAGAGGCTGGTGGCGGCCAGCGACCTGACGTTCACCCCGGTCTCGACGCCGAGGCCGTCGAGCATCCAGACGAGGTCCTCGGTCGCGAGGTTGCCGGTGGCGCTCTTCGCGTACGGGCAGCCGCCGATGCCGCCGGCGGAGGAGTCCACGACCGTGATCCCCCGCCTGATCGCGGTGAGCGTGTTGGCGAGGGCCTGGCCGTAGGTGTCGTGGAAGTGGACGGCCAGCCGGTCGGGCCCGACCCCGGCCTCGGCGAAGGCGTCCAGCAGCGCCTCGACGTGCCGTGGCGTGCCGACGCCGATGGTGTCGCCCAGCGACAGCTCGTAGCAGCCGAGGTCGAGCAGCCTGCGGCCGACGCGGGCGGCCTGCGCGGGCGCGACCGGCCCCTCCCAGGGGTCGGCGAAGCACATGGACACGTACGCCCTGACCCGCATGCCGTGAGCCAGCGCCCGCTCGACGACGGGGGCGAACATCTCGAACTGCGACTCGACGGTCCGGTTGAGGTTGCGCCGGGCGAACGACTCGGTGGCGCTGCCGAAGATCGCGATGTCGGTGACGCCCTGCTGCAGCGCCCGGTCGAGGCCGCGCTCGTTGGGGACGAGCACCGGATAGCGGACCCCGGGCACCCGGGGCAGGCTCTCCAGCAGCTCTCCCGCGTCCGCAAGCTGGGGCACCCACTTGGGGTGGACGAAGCTCGTCGCCTCGATGGTCGTCAGCCCGGCCTCGGCCAGCCGCCCGATGAACTCGCGCTTGACCTCGACCGGCACGACGGCGGACTCGTTCTGCAGGCCGTCGCGCGGGCCCACCTCGTAGATCGTCACTCGCATGGCGTCACCCGCGCCAGGACCGCGTCCAGCTCCACCGTCTGGCCCGGCCGGGCCCGCAGCTCGGCGAGCACGCCGCCTACCGGCGCCGTCAGGGTGTGTTCCATCTTCATCGCCTCCACGACGACCAGCGGCTGTCCCGCGCTGACCCGGTCGCCCTCGGCCGCCTTCACCAGCAGCACCGTTCCCGGCATCGGGCTGCGTACGACGCCGTCCCCTGCGAGCGTCCCGCCCTGCCGGTCCTGCGGATCGCCCGGCTCGTGCCGGGTGACGGGCCAGGCGCGGCCACCCTCGGCGAGCCACACCGTGTCGCGGTTCCGGGCGACCGCGTACCTGCGGGTGACACCGCCGAGGGTGACCGCCGCCTCCTCCGAGCCGGTCCACTCGAGCCGCGCCCGGCCGAGTGAACGCTCGTTAACTTCAATTTCCGCGTCTGCGGCGGCGCCCCGCACCCGTACGGGCACGCCGAGCCGGTGCACGGTCCAGGCGGGCTCCCCCACGCGCCAGCCGTCCGCCACATCCCACGGGTCGCCCGAGCCGGAGCGGTCGAAGCCGGAGTGGAAGACGAGCGCGGCCGCCGCCAGCACCTCGTCCGGCACCTCGCCGCCGACGAGGCCGGACAGCCGCCGCTCGACCAGCCCCGTGTCGAGCCGCCCGGCCGCGACCTCCGGGTCGGCCAGCAGCGCGCGCAGGAACCCGATGTTCGTGGTCACCCCGAGGATCACGGTCGAGGCCAGCGCCCGGTCGAGGGCCGCGAGCGCGCCCGCCCGGTCGGGGGCCCAGGCCACCGCCTTGGCCAGCATGGGGTCGTAGTCGCTGCCCACGGTCGTTCCGCAGGTCAGTCCCGAGTCGAACCGCACGCCGAACCGCACGCCCTCGCCCGCGGGCTCCCGCAGGGCCAGGATCCGGCCGCCCGTCGGCAGGAAGTCGCGGGCGGGGTCCTCGGCGTACACGCGGGCCTCGACGGCGTGGCCGCGCAGGCGCACCTCGTCCTGCCCGAACGGCAGCGGCTCCCCCGCGGCGATCCGCAGCTGCAGCTCGACCAGGTCGAGACCGGTGACCATCTCGGTGACCGGGTGCTCGACCTGCAGCCGGGTGTTCATCTCCATGAAGAAGAACTCGCCGGGACGGTCGCCGGGGACGATGAACTCGACCGTGCCGGCGCCGACGTAGCCGACCGACCGTGCGGCCTCCACCGCCGCCGCGCCCATGCGGGCCCGCGTCTCCTCGTCGAGCAACGGCGAGGGCGCCTCCTCGACGATCTTCTGGTGACGCCGCTGCAGGCTGCACTCGCGCTCGCCCAGGTGGACGACGTTCCCGTGGCCGTCGGCCATCACCTGGATCTCGATGTGCCGGGGCCGGTCCACGAACCGCTCGATCAGCAGGGTGCCGTCCCCGAAGGCCGCCGTCGCCGTACGGCGGGCCGACTCGACGGCCGCGGCCAGGGCGTCGGCGGACTCGACCCGCAGCATGCCCTTGCCGCCCCCGCCCGCGGACGGCTTGATCAGCACCGGGAAGCCGATGCGTGCGGCGGCCTCGGCCAGGTCGTCGTGCGGTTCCGCGCCGCCGGGCACGACCGGCACGCCCGCGCGGGCGACCGTCTCCTTGGCCCGGATCTTGTCGCCCATGGCCTCGATGGCTTCGGCGGGCGGGCCGACGAACACCAGGCCGCCGGCCGCGCAGCGGCGGGCGAACTCGGCGTTCTCGGCGAGGAAGCCGTACCCCGGATGGACGGCCTCGGCGCCGCTCGCCCGGGCGGCCTCGACGATCCCGTCGATGTCGAGGTAGCCGCGCGGGAGCCGGACGGCGAGATCGGCCTCGCGCACGTGACGGGCGTCGCGGTCGGCGTCGCTGTGCACCGCGATCGCGCGGATCCCCAGCGCGCGGAGCGTGCGGATGATCCGGACGGCGATCTCACCCCGGTTGGCGATCAGGACAGTCGAAAACATCACTCACATCCGGAAGACGCCGTAGCCGACGGGTTCGAGGGGGGCGTTCGCGGCGGCGCCGAGCGCCAGGCCGAGGACGGTCCTGGTGTCCACGGGGTCGATCACCCCGTCGTCCCACAGGCGCGCCGTCGAGTAGTAGGGATTGCCCTGGTGCTCGTACTGTGCCCGGATCTCGTCGGCGTCGGCGTCGCCGACCATGGTGAGCACGGTGGCGGCCTGCTCGCCGCCCATGACGGAGATGCGGGCGTTCGGCCACATCCACAGGAATCGGGGCGAGTAGGCGCGCCCGGCCATCGCGTAGTTGCCCGCGCCGAACGAACCGCCGATGATCACTGTGAACTTCGGCACCCGGGCGCACGCGACCGCCGTCACCATCTTCGCGCCGTGCTTGGCGATGCCCCCGGCCTCGTACGCCTTGCCGACCATGAAGCCGCTGATGTTCTGCAGGAACACCAGCGGGACCGAGCGCCGGTCGCACAGCTCGACGAAGTGGGCGCCCTTGAGCGCCGACTCGCCGAACAGGATGCCGTTGTTGGCCACGATCCCCACGGGGTGGCCGTGGATCCGGGCGAACCCGGTCACCAGGGTCGGGCCGTACTCGGCCTTGAACTCCAGGAACCTGCTGCCGTCGGCCACCCGGGCGATGACCTCGTGCACGTCGTACGGCTGGCGCGTGTCCTGGGGGACGATGCCGTACAGGTCGCGCGGGTCCCACAGCGGCGGCTCGGACGGTGCCACATCCCAGGGGCGTGGGCTCTTCGGGCCGAGCGACGCGACGATGTCCCGCACGATCTTCAGGGCGTGCGCGTCGTCCTCGGCGAGGTGGTCGGTGACGCCGCTGACGCGGGCGTGGACCTCGCCGCCGCCCAGTTCCTCCGCGGTGACGGTCTCGCCGGTCGCGGCCTTCACCAGCGGCGGCCCACCGAGGAAGATCGTGCCCTGGCCGCGCACGATCACGGCCTCGTCGCTCATCGCCGGGACGTACGCCCCGCCCGCGGTGCAGGAGCCGAGCACGGCCGCGATCTGCGGGATGCCCCGCGCCGACATGGTGGCCTGGTTGTAGAAGATGCGGCCGAAGTGCTCGCGGTCGGGGAAGACCTCGTCCTGCTTCGGCAGGAAGGCGCCGCCCGAGTCGACCAGGTACACGCACGGCAGGTTGTTGTGGAGGGCGACCTCCTGGGCGCGCAGGTGCTTCTTGACCGTCATCGGGTAGTACGTGCCGCCCTTGACGGTGGCGTCGTTGACCACGATCACGACCTCGCGCCCGGCGACCCGTCCCACGCCGGTGATGATCCCCGCGGCGGGGGCCTGGTCGTCGTACATGCCGGTGGCCGCGAGCGGGGACAGCTCGAGGAATCGCCCGCCGGGGTCGAGGAGCGTGTCGACGCGGTCCCTGGGCAGCAGTTTGCCGCGCTGAACGTGCCTGGCCCGGGCCCGCTCGGGGCCGCCGCGCGCCGCCGCCGCGAGCCGTTCCCGCAGGTCCGCCACCAGGCGCTCGTTCGCCTCCGCGTTGCGCTTGTACGGCTCGCCGCCCGGGTCGCACCGGCTCTCCAGCGCCGGCCAGTCACTCGTGCTCATGCCGCGATGTTAGTCATCGTTAACAGACTCCGTCTACCATGGTGCCGTGAAGACCGGGAGGACCGTGAAGACCCCTACCCGCAACCGGCGGGCCGAGATCCTCGACGCCGCCGCGGCCCTCTTCGCGGCGCGCGGCTTCCACGGCGTGTCCATCGAGGACATCGGCGCGGCCGTGGGCGTGTCGGGGCCGGCGCTCTACCGGCACTTCAGCGGCAAGGAGGCCCTGCTCGCCGAGATGCTGCTGGACATCAGCGAGCGGCTGCGCGAGCAGGGGGCGCGGCTGGCCACCACCGCCGACCCGGACACCGCCGAGGCCGCGCTCGACGCGCTGCTGTCCGGGCACATCGAGTTCGCGCTGAATCACCCCGCGCTGATCCGCGTGCACGAGCGCGAACTGGACAACGTGCCGGAGCAGGCCCGGCGGGCCATCCGGCGGCTGCAGCGGCTGTACGCCGAGGAGTGGGTGACCGTGCTGTCCGAGCTGCACCCCGCCTGCCCGCCCGCGCGGCTGCGCGCCGCCACGCACGCGGTCTTCGGCCTGCTCAACTCCACCCCGCGCAGCGCCGGGGAGCTCGCCCCCGAGGCCATGGCCGATCTCCTCCGCACCATGGCCCGCGCCGCCCTCTCCCCCCTTGGGTGATCTTGCAGTTTGTCGCGTATAGGTGGCGCGACCTGGGCCTCAGCCGACCGTGATCTTGTAGTTTGTCGCACGAGTGGCCCCTGATCTGCCGAACTCCAATTCATGATCTTGCAGATCTCGGCGATCACGCTCACTGACCAGAGCGTACGACCTGCGCGATCTTGCAAGTGCAAGATCACACTCCAATGAGGCGCAGGTCAGGGGCCGTAGCCCAGATTTGCTGCTAGATCACGAGAAGAAACCAGGCAGGTCAGGAGACATCCCTGCGACAAACTACAAGATCACGACGTGAGGAGCTTGCGGGCGGCGCGCTCGATGTCGGACTCCGACAGCAGGACGGTGTCGGCGGCCGGGCCGAGCGGCACGAAGCTGTCCTGTGAGGTCACACGGCTGATCGGGCCGCGGAAGCCATTGTCGACGAGCGCGGTGATCACGCTTTCGGAGACGCCGCCGCTGCGGCGGGTCTCGTCGGCGATCAGCACGCGGCCGGTCAGTTCGGCCGCGCGCATGAGGTCGTCGACCGGCAGCGGCGACAGCCACCGCAGGTCGAGCACCCGGCAGCTCATGTCCTCGGCCGTGAGCCTCACCGCCGCCCGCAGGCTCATGCGCAGGCCGTTGCCGTAGGTCACGATGGTCAGGTCGCGGCCGTCGCCGTAGGAGCGCGCGCGGCCGACCGGGACGTGGGTCTCGGCCCAGCGCGCCGGCGGCGCGTACGGCGCGAGCCAGCCGCCGTCGCCCTCGTCGAAGAGGTCACGGGTGTGGTAGAGCGCGATGGGTTCGAGGAACACGCAGACGCTGCCGTCCGCGCGGGCGGCGGCCAGGCAGGTGCGCAGCATCGCGGCGGCGTCGTCGGGCCGGGCGGGAGACGCCACGATCACACCGGGAATATCGCGCAATGCGGCTATTGAGTTGTCGTTATGGAAATGTCCACCAAAGCCCTTTTGGTAGGCATATGAGGCGACTCGTACGACCAGCGGATTGCGATACGCGCCCTGCGAGAAGAACTGCATGGTCGACGCCTCGCCGCGAATCTGATCAAGGGCGTTGTGCACGTAGGCGAGATACTGGATCTCCGGCACCGGCAGCAGCCCCGACACGCCGCTCCCGAGCGCCAGGCCGAGGATCGCCTGCTCGTCCAGGAGCATGTCGAAGACCCGCTCCGCCCCGAACCGGCGCAGCAGCCCGCGTGTCACGCCGTACACCCCGCCCTTGCGGGCCACGTCCTCACCGAACACGAGGACCCCGGGGTCCAGCGCCATCGCGTCGGCCAGCGTGCGGTTGACCGCCTGGGCGACGGTCAGCCCACCCTCCTGCTCCGGCAGGGTGGCGAAGGCGCGCTCGCGCGCCTCGGCGGGCGCGGCCCGCACCGCCTCGGCGGCCACCACGTCGGGACGGCGCGGCGCGAGCGGGGCCGTCACCTCCTCGGCAGTGGCGAGCCGGGGCCGGCGCGCGCACTCCAGCGCGAGCTTCAGCACGTGGTCGCGCTCGGCCTCGTAGCGCGCCAGCAGTTCGTCGGGCTCGGCCAGGCCCGCCTCCACCAGCAGCCGCGCCGTACGGACGAGGGGGTCGCGATCCAGGTCGGCGGCGATCTCCCGGCGGGTGCGGTAGCCGATCTCCACGTCGGAACCGGCATGGCCCATCAGGCGCACGGTCCGCAGGTGCAGGAACGCCGGGGCGCGGGTGACGCGCACGTGCTCGGCGGCGCGCAGCGCCGCGTCGTAGGCGTCGGCCAGGTCACAGCCGTCCGCCTGGAAATACTCCAGCAGGGGGTGCCTGGCCCGCTCGATCCAGTCCGGCGGCGTCTTCACGCTGATGCCGAGGCCGTTGTCCTCGCACACGAACAGCACGGGGATCTGCAGCCCGCGGTGGCGGCCGTACGCGGCGGTGTTCAGCCCGGTCAGCGCGGAGGCGTGGTTCATCGACGCGTCGCCGAAGCTGCACACGGCGATGGCGTCCCCGGGCCAGGGGGAGGGCAGGCCCAGCGTGCGCGCCCGCTCGATGGCGAAGCCGACGCCGACGGCGCGCGGCAGGTGACTGGCGATCGTGGAGGTCTGCGGGATGACGGCGAGCCCGGGGTGGCCGAACACCTTGTGCCGGCCGCCCGCGATCGGCTCCTCGGCCGACGCCGTGATCCCCAGCAGGACGTCGCGCAGCCCCTCCTCCGCCAGCCGGCCGGCCTGGGCGGACCGGGTCAGGTAGAAGGCGCCGGACCGGTAGTGCAGCAGCGCGGGGTCGTCCACGCGGAGCGCGGCGGCGACGGCGGCGTTCCCCTCGTGCCCCGACGACCCGATCGTGTAGAAGCCCTCGTCGCGCTCACGCATGTGGCGGGCGGCGACGTCGAGCAGCCTGCTGCCGAGCTGTACGGCGAACAGTTCACGGCACCGCGTGCCCGTCAGGCCCGTGCCCGGCCGTACCGGCAGGTCCGGATCCCGGGCGGGTCCGGGGGTCAGCGCCCCGACGGCCTCGGCGAAATGCGTCTCCACAGCGTCCCGCACCACACGGCCGATTATGTCGCACGATGCACGCTCCGTCCCGCACAGCGACAACTTGGTACGCCGGCGGTTATGGATCTTCCCGTTTGACACAAATCGATGACGATAGGTCAGCACGCTCAACCGTCGCCGGTATTCACCCGTCTACTCGTTATGAATGACGTGGCACCCTCAGGCCGCGTTCAACCACCGGGAAGGATGGTTCACCGGAATGTTGAAACGCATTCAAGCCGCGATCGCGGCAGTGGTCCTGGGAGGGGCGGCCCTCGTCGCGCTCCCGGCCACCGCCGGCGCGGCGACGGCAGCGGGTCCGAGTGACCTGACCGTCTCCCCCACTCCCGTGGTCGTCGCCGGCGGTTCGGGCTCGACGGCGACCTTCACCTACAAGGCGTCGCAGAAGGGCGCGGCGAGGCTCGTCGACCGCGACGGCCGTGCCGTCCCGCTGGACCCCGCACCCGCGGGCTCCGGCGTCTACTCGGCGAGCTACGGCTTCACCTTCCGCGACGAGCCCGGCGTCTGGAAGTTCCAGGTGCGGGCCGACGGCGGCACCGCGAGCAAGGAGTTCCAGGTCCACTGGACCACCGACCTCGACTTCGACGCCTCGCCCGACGTCGTCGACCGGGGCGGCCGGATCAGGCTGACCGGCGCGCTGACCTACCTGGACGGCGGCGGCCGGCAGGCGTACGACGGCCAGAAGGTGGACATCGCCTTCAAGCCGGTCGGCGGGTCCTACAGCCGGGTCGGCTCGGTGACGACCGACCGCGACGGCCGGTTCTCCGTCGACCAGAGGGCGGACAGGACCGGCTGGTGGCGGGCCGAGTTCGCCGGCGCCACCGACGCCGAGCCCGCGACGAGCGACAGCGACCGCGTCGACGTCAGGGCCGCGGCCAGCCGTACCCGCATCACCGGATTCGACGCCTCCCCCGAGCCCGTCGACGCCGGTGACACGCTGCGCCTGCGCGGCCGCTTGGAGATCTCCGGCTTCGCCGGCTGGAGCGGCTACCCCGGGCGGAGCGTGAAGATCCTGTTCAAGCCCGCCGGCGGCTACCGCTGGCAGTACGTCACCTCCGACCGGACCGACTCCCACGGCCGCTTCGCGGCGGACGTGAGGGCCAGGACCTCCGGCTGGTGGCGGGCCGAGTTCGAGGCGACCGGCGGAGCGGCGTACTCGGCGAGCGCGACCGACTACGTGACGGTCCGCGTGCCCCGGCCGGTGCCTCCGCCCAGGGCCGGCACCCGGGTGATCCTGTTCAACGCCGCACCGGAGCCGGTGAAGTACCACAGGTATCTCACCTTCCGCGGCAAGCTGCAGGTCTGGGACCACGGCTGGGAGGGCTACGGCCACCAGAAGGTGACCGTCTGGTTCAAGAAGGCCGGCGGCTCCTGGCACTACGTCAAGACGTTGTGGACGAACGGCTCCGGCAAGCTCTGGGGCAAGACCACGGCGTCGGCGTCCGGCTACTGGAAGGTCGTCTTCGCCGGCAACGGCGAGGCCGGCCCGTCCTCCAGCCGGAGCGACTGGGTGCGCGTGAAGCGCTGAGAGTTCTGTGAGCCGGCCCGGGGCGTGCGTACGCCCCGGGCCGGTTCATGCCGCGGATGGCCGGCCCACCCGCCGCTGGACCTCGCGTTCACCTTCGGGCCGTACGTCGTGGCGAATGAATCTTCCGGCCCTCCGCATGTGAGCACCGTTCCGATAACAATTGTCCCAGTGACATCTACTACCGCTTGGATCGATCCATAACAATGACCATGTGCCGGAGATATCACCTTTAAGGCCGGGCGACCCGCCACAAATCGGTCGTTACAGAATTACCGGCCGTATTGGCGTGGGCGGCCAGGGGACGGTCTACCACGCGGTCGATCCCTCCGGGCAGCCCGTCGCGGTCAAGTGGATCCGGCCCGACCTGACCGGCGACGTCGCCGGCGCCCAGCGGTTCCTCCGGGAGGTCGCCGCGGCCAAGAGAGTCGCCGCCTTCTGCACGGCCCAGGTTCTGGACACCGGCGTGGAATATGACCGGCCGTATATCGTGAGCGAGTTCATCGACGGCCCCTCACTCCAGCAGAGCGTCGCCGCCTCGGGCCCTATCCGGGGGAACGCGTTGTCCCGCCTCGCGGTCGGGACGGCCACCGCGCTCGCGGCGATCCACCGTGCCGGAATCGTCCACCGGGACCTCAAGCCGCCCAACGTGATCATCGGCCCCGACGGCCCACGGGTGATCGACTTCGGCATCTCCCGCGCCCTCGACACCACGTCGTCGCTGACCTCCGTACCGATCGGAACGCCCGCCTACATGGCGCCGGAGCAGTTCCTCAACCAGGACATCGGCCCGGCGGCCGACATGTTCGCTTGGGCCGGCACGATCGTGTTCGCGGCCAGCGGGTCGGGACCGTTCGGGAATCAGTCGCTGCCCGCCGTCATCAACCGGATCCTGAACGGTGAGCCGGAGATCCGGGACGTCGAGGGCAGGCTCCGGGATGTGATCGCGTCCTGTCTCGGCAAGGATCCGGCTCGCAGGCCGTCCGCCCAGCAGGTCATCGATGCGCTGATCGAGCAGTCGGCCCCCGAACCGGCTCCGAGGAGCACTCACGCGAGTGGCCGGGAGACCGTTCGCGAGGCCGCGCCCGAACCCGCCGAGGACGCCCCGGAAACCGCGCCGGAGCCCGCCGAGGGTGCGCCTCCGTCCCCCGCCGCTGAGGCGCCCGCGGCGGCACGTGCGGAAGAGCCGGACCGGGCCGAGCGTCCGGGGGCGGCGGCGGAGCCGTCGCCCGCACCCGGCCCGGTGGGCGTGACCGCCACGGGCACAGACGCGGCCACAGACGCGGCCACAGACGCGGGCACAGACGCGGGCACAGATGCGACGACGGACGCGTTCACGGGGGCGGCCACGGATACGGGTGGGCGCGCGGGCCGTCCGGTCGCCAAGGTCGTCGCGGCGGTCTGCGCCGCGGTGGCGGCGGTCGCCGCGGCCGTGCTCGTCCTGCCCCAAGGGGAGGACCCGGGCGTGCGGGCGGCCAGGGCGCACACGTCCCTGCCGGGCTCGCCGCCGGCGTCCGCGCTCGCCGTCGTACCCGCCGGGCAGGAGAACCCCACGCCGGCCACGGACATCACCCCGGTGACGAGTCCGAGCGTCCCCCGTCCGCAGGTCACCTCCGGCAAGAGCGGCGGGGCGGCCGGCGGGGGGACGACCTTCCAGCGCAAGTCGGAGCCCCGTCCCGGCTCCGGCCCGGATTCGCCCGCGGCGCGGGACGAGGCCGTTCCCACGACGGGCCTCGTCGGGCGGGAACTGCCCGGCGTCTCCGCGGTGCTCCACGAACACCCGGACGACCCGGTGTCGGTCGCCGCGTACCGGGTGACGGACGCCAAGGGGCGCCTGCAGGGTCTCTACACGAGGAGTTCCCCCGGCGCGAAGTTCCGGAAATGGACGGGCTACTTCCAGGTCGAGGTCTCCCCCGACGGCAGGTACGCGGCGGGTCTGCCGACCGAGTTCACCGACGGCTACGACTCGATCGACGTCATCGACCTGGAGACCGGCGATGTCCGCAAGACGCTGACGGTGCGGGAGCCCCTCCAAGGCACCAACATCCAGTGGTCGAGGGACGGCCGGAAGATCCTGCTGACGCTGATCATGTTCACCGGATCCACCGAGGTCACCAGCAAGGGCTTCATCGTGGCCGAGGTGGGAGAGCCGAAGGCACGGGTCGTGACGGTCACGGACCCCGCCATCGCCCACTCGACGTTCACGTGGGACGCCCGGGACAAGGGCGTGGTCGCGCTCACCGGCACCGGCGGCGCCAGGGGGATACGCTTCTTCGGCCGCGAGGGGACGGCGGTGCGCGACATGGCGGCCGGCGCCGTCGCCGACACCGTCCGCGCGGACGAGGTCGGAATCCTGTTCGCGCCCTCCCGGCGGTCGTTCCTCACCGCCTGCGCCGGCCCGGCGCGTACGTACTGCGTCCGGGACGCGGACACGGGCCAGGAGCTGCGGCGGTTCACCGCGAACTGTCAGTACGTCTACGCCTGGTTCGGCGACGAGCACGTCGTCTGCCAGGCCACCGGGGACGGCGACGACGACGCGATCGTCGTCGCCGGGTTGAACGGCGAGACGGTACGGACCATCCTGACGGCCGACGACACCACGATGGAGCGCAAGCTCGAGATCTCCTTCCAGTTCAGGCACTCGTGACCGGAGCCGTCAGAGCCAGTCGCGGCGTTTGAAGACCAGATAGAGCGTGAGGCAGACGACGCCCAAGAGCATGATCGCCATGGGGTATCCGAGCAGCCAGTGCAGCTCGGGCATGTGGTCGAAGTTCATCCCGTAGATCGTGCCGACCAGCGTCGGGGCGAACAGGATGGCCGCCCACGCCGAGATCTTCTTGACCTCGTCGCCCTGGGCGATGCTCGCGGCCGTGAGCTTGGTCATCTCCTCGTTCTGCTGCTGGCTGACGAGTGTGGCGTTGACGACGAGGATGTCCTGCAGCATCTGGCGGAAGCCCGCGACGCGTTCGGTGACCGTGATGGCGTGATCGGAGACGTCGCGCAGGTAGCGCTGCAGCTCCTCGTTCACGCCGTATTTGGGCGAGCCCGCGATGAAACCGTCGAGCATCGGGACCAGCGGGCTGGTCGCCCGCTGGAACTCGATGACCTCGCGTGACAGGGCGTAGATGCGCCGGGGCGCGGCCGGGTCCCCGCCGAAGACCTGCACCTCGATCTCGTCGACGTCGTTCTGCAGCCCCGCGACCACCGGCGCGTAGCCGTCCACGACCGCGTCGAGGATCGCGTACAGCACGGCCTGCGGCCCTTGGCGCAGCAGGTCGGGGTCCGACTCCATGCGCCGGCGCACCTTGGACAGGTCGGGCGCCTCGCTGTGCCGTACGGTCAGCACGAAGTCGGGGCCGACGAAGACGTGCAGCTCGCCGAAGGCGACCTTCTCGGGCTGGTCGAGATACTGGGCGGCCCGCAGCACCACGAACAGCGTGTCGCCGTACCGGTCGGCCTTGGGCCGCTGGTGGGCGACGATGGCGTCCTCGATGGCGAGCTCGTGCAGGCCGAACTCCTCGGCGGCCTTGATCAGCTCGGCCTCCTCCGGGCGGTAGAGGCCGATCCACGCCATCGCACCCGGCCGCGAGCGCAGCGCGGCGATCGCGTCGCCCAGCGAAAGCGGGGAGTCCACGCGCTCGCCGTCCACGTACACGGCGTTGTCGATCACGCTGTGCCGGAACGTCTCCTCCTCGCCCGCACGGGGGTCCATGGAGTGCTCGGGAGCCTGCTCCGGTTTCGCCCTCATCAGCCCACTCAATCCGCGCAGTCCACGCATACGCCGCTCAGCCACATGTAGAAGGTAACCGCCCTCACATCGGGCACCGGCCCCCGCCACCCGGCATGGGCACGCTCCGCACACCCGGCCGGGAGGTCGTGCCGCGCCCCGGCTCGATGCTCCTCCTTCCGCGCGGCCTGTGGGGTGAGAGCCCTACCGGGAGACCCGGGGCTCGTCCCGCCGCTCCCCCGGGTTCGCGTGCATGCCGGACGCGGTGCCGCCCCGGGCGCCGTCTCCGCCGTCACGCCGAAGGAGCAGTTCGAGTTCGAGTTCGTGACGGATCGGGATGCCGTCGGCGTGGGTGGGGATGGAGGGCTTCAGCCCGCGCGCGGCCTCGACCGCGTCGCGGTGGACCGCCACCAGGTCGAATCCGTACCGCTGGTAAAAGCGCAGGGCGCGGGTGTTGTCGTTCGTGGTGACGAGCCAGAGCCGCCCGACGCCCGCGCGCTCCGCCTCGGCGCGCACCCCGTCCAGCAGTGCCCGCCCGGCACCCCGCCCGGCCTCCACCGCGTCGAGTGTCACGATCTCCCATTCGGCGTCCGACACCGGCCGGTACGTCAGCAGTCCGACGGGCCGCCCCTCCACCCTGGCGAGGAGCGCTCGCTGCGCGGACGCGTCGATGAGCTCGCCGTGAACGGCGACGAGCGGGCCGCCCCACGACCCGGCGAGGATGCTCCTGACGGCCTCCGCGTCCGCCGGCTCCGCGGGACCGACGGCGACGGCTCGCTCGGCGGTGGGCATGCCCGGAGTGTACCGATCGACGCCGGCCGGGTGTGGGCACGTCCGCGGCCGGCGGGCGGCCGCCGTACGATTCCGGGGGTGACCCCCCTGAAGGCCCTGTGGAACCACCTGACCGCCGTCCAGATCGCGCCCCCGCTCTGGCTGGTCGTCCTGTCCGGGTTCGCCGCCCTCACCGTCGTCGCCTATCCCGCGTCGTGGCACGTCTCCCGCGGGCTGATCACGATCGCCCACGAGGGAGGCCACGCGCTGGTCGCGGTGCTGACCCGGCGCAAGCTGCGGGGCATCCGCCTCCACTCGGACACCTCGGGCGTGACGCTCACCCGAGGCAGGCCCACGGGACCCGGCATGATCGCCACGGCCGCGGCGGGGTACGTCGCGCCCTCGCTGATCGGGCTCGGGGCGGCCTGGCTCGTCGCGGACGGGCGGATCACGATGCTGCTGTGGGGCGTGCTCGCGCTGCTGACGTGCATGCTGCTGATGATCAGGAACTTCTTCGGTGCCGTGTCGCTGCTCGCCGTGGGCGGCGCGGTCTTCGCGCTGTCCTGGTTCGCGCCGCCCGACGTCCAGTCGGCCTGCGCGTACGTCGCCGCGTGGTTCCTGCTGCTCGGCGGCGTACGGCCGATCCTCGAACTGCAGAGCAAGCGGCGCGTCGGCCGCGCGCCCGACTCCGACGCCGACCAGCTCGCCCGGCTGACCCGGGTGCCCGGCACGCTCTGGGTGCTGCTGTTCCTGCTCGTCTCCGCCGCCGCGCTCGTCTACGGCGGTTATCTCCTCACGGCCCGCTGGCTGCCTCTGTGAGCTGTTGACCTTGCCGCGACGTCAACGTTTTCAATGAGGGCATGCGAATCGGCGAACTGGCCGCGCTCGTCGGGGTGTCCACCCGCACCGTGCGGCACTACCACCACCAGGGCGTGCTGCCCGAGCCGTCGAGGCGGCGGGGCGGCTACCGGGAGTACGGCCTGCGCGACGCGCTCCTGCTCGCCCGGGCCCGCAGGCTGACCGAGCTGGGTCTGTCGCTGAGCGAGGTGCGCGACGTGCTGACCGGCGACTCCGCGCGGGAGCTGCGGGAGATCCTGCTGGAGCTGGACGCCGACCTCGCCCGGCAGGAGGCGGCGATCAGGGCGAGGCGCGGGCGGCTCGCCGCGCTGCTGAGCGAGGAGGCGCCGTCGCCGGACGACGCCGTCTCGCCGGCGATGGCCGAATTCCTGCGGTGCCTCGAACCCGTGCGCGACTCCCCGTTCGCGGCGGCCGAGGCCGAACTGCTCGCCCTCCTCGACGCGGCGGCCGAGCCGGAGGACCGGGATCGCCTGCTGGAGCTGATGCGGCCCATGACCACGCCGGAGGCGGTCGCCCGGGCCGAGGTGTTGCACCGGAGGCTGGCGGAACTGGACGGCGCCGACCCCGCGGATCCCCGGGTGGCCGCCCTCGCCGCCGACCTCGCCGCCCACCTGCCCCGCGAGCTCGCCGCCTCACTGGCCTCCGCGATGCCCGGCGCCGACGACCCGTTCGCCCAGGCGTTCCTCGCCGATCTGTCTCCCGCGCAGGCCGAGGTCGCGCGGCAGGCCATGGCGCTGCTCGCGCACGGAGCGGCGTCGTGAGGCACGCGATCGGCTACAGCCGGGAGCAGACGCCGACGATGGCGGTGCTGCTGTGCGTACTGGTCCTGGAGACCGTGGCCATGGACCTGCTGCTGCGCCGGTTCGGGCTGCCGGACGCGCCGCGCCTGGTGATACTGGCCCTCGACGCGGCGTCGGCCCTCGGCGTCCTCGGCGTCATGGTCAGCTGCGCCCGCCGGCCGCACACCGTCTCGCCGGACGCGCTGCGCCTGCGGTACGGCCGGCTGTTCAGATTGGACGTCCCGGCGCGGCTCGTCGCGTCGGCGCGCGTCGACCGCCGCTACGACGAGAAGAGACTCCTGCGCCTGTCGGGCGGCGAGCTCGCCCTCGCGGTCTCGTCCCAGACCAACCTCGTGGTCGACCTGCGCGAACCGATCGAGGTGTCGCCTCCACGCCGTCCCTGGCAGGCGGTACGCCCGGCGACGGCCATCCGGCGGGTGCGGTTCTTCGCCGACGATCCCGCGGCCGCGCTGCGGGCCGTCGCCGCGCTCACCACGACGACCACGGGCGAGCCCGCTCCCTGACCTGCCGGGCCTGTGGCTCACACCGCCTCGTCGGCGGCGAGGACGGCCGCGAGCGCGGCGGGGGTGATGGTGCGGCTCGCGACCACCGCCACGACCCGTCCGTAGGCGGCGACCTTCCCGGCGAGCAGGGCGGCGACCGGCACCGCTCCCGCCCCCTCGGCCTCGTGTCCGCGCTCCACGGCCAGGTAGCGCAGCGCGGTCCGGATCTCGTCCTTGCCCGCATAGTCCTTTACGTTGTAGATTCGTCGGCTGCGTCGTGGATGAGCGCGATGTCCGCGGGGTCGGCGGGGCAGCCGTTCTCGGCGGCGGCCTGGGTCACGAGGAGCTCGCCGGTGTGGGCCACGTGGGCGCGCATCGCCGCGGCGGCGGCGTCCGCGTCACCCGCGAGGACGGCGGCGAGGATCGGCTCGTGCTCCGCGGCGACGTCCGCCAGCGAGCGGGAACGGTCGACGGTGGAGGCGCCGAGTGTCACCGTGGCGTCCCTGAGCCCGGCGACGACCTCGACGAGCCGCCGGTTGGCTCCCGCGGCGAGGACCGCGTCGTGGAAGGCCCGGTCGTGCCGCATGAAACGCGGCTCGTCGTGGTCGGCCGCCGCGGCGCGCATCGCGTCCAGTTCCTCGCGCAGGGCACGGACGAGGCCGGGACCGGCGTGGCGGGCCGCCCGCCTCGTCACGGGCACCTCCAGCAGCAGCCGCAGCTGGAACACCTCGGCGATCTCCCGGGGGTCGCGGCCCAGCACCCGGAAACCCCGGCTCCGCTCGAACCGCACCAGGCCCGCCTCCGCCAGCCGGAGCATCGCCTCGCGTACGGGGGTGCGGGAGACGTTGAGCTGCCCGGCCAGCCGGTAGACCGAATACAGCTCTCCGGGCCGCAGCTCGCCCGAGACGATGGCCTCCCTCACCGCCTCGACGACCTGCTCGGTGAGGCTGGAAGTGCCGGCGACCGCTCGCACCGTCTGACCACCTTCCCGGTCGTGGGCTCCGCCCGCGTCCCCGGCGGCGCAATTGACATGCAGCATGCCACATGCCAGGTTCCCATCCGGGAACGCCCCCGCACCGGCATCGCGCGTGCCCGCATGAGCCCCGGATGGAAGGCCAGCGATCGTGATCGTCCCGAGCAACCCCGAGTCCGTCTTCACGTACGGCGCGCCCGCGCTCAAGTTCGGCCCCGGCGCGTCCGCCGAGATCGGCTTCGACCTCGGGCAGTACGGCGCGCGCCGTGTGCTGGTGGTGACCGACGCGGGCGTGGCGGCGACGGGCGCTCCCGCGCGGATCGCCGGACAGATCGCCGGGTTCGGCCTGCACGTGGAGGTGTACGACGGCGTCCACGTCGAGCCCACCGACGAGAGCCTGCTCGCGGCGATCGGGCACGCCCGCGCGAGCGGCCCGTGGGACGCCTTCGTGGCGGTCGGCGGCGGGTCGAGCATCGACACGGCCAAGGCCGTCAACCTGCTGACGACGAACCCGGGCGAGCTGATGGACTACGTCAACGCGCCGATCGGCGCCGGACGCGCTCCCTCGCGGCCGCTCAAGCCGCTGGTCGCGGTGCCCACGACCACGGGGACCGGTTCGGAGAGCACCACCATCTGCGTGCTCGACGTGCTCGGTCTCAAGGTCAAGACGGGGATCAGCCACGCCCGGCTCCGCCCGGTGCTGGCGGTCGTGGACCCCGGCCTCACGATGACGCAGCCGCCCGAGGTGACCGCCGCGGCGGGGATGGACATCCTCTGTCACGCCCTGGAGAGCTACACCGCCCGGCCGTACACCTCCTACGAGCGCAAACGGCCGGAGGAGCGCGTGCCGTACTGCGGGTCGAACCCGGTGGCGGACATGTGGTCGGAGCAGGCGCTCCGGCTGCTCGCCGGCTCGTTCCGCACGGCCGTGCGGAACGGCGACGACGCGGAGGCGCGGGGCGCGATGGCGCTGGCGGCGACGTTCGCGGGGCTGGGGTTCGGCAACGCGGGCGTGCACATCCCGCACGCCAACGCCTATCCGATCGCCGGCCGGGTGAAGGACTTCCACCCGGCCGGCTATCCCGGCGGCGGGCCGATGGTCCCGCACGGCATGGCCGTGGCGCTGACGGCGCCGGAGGCGTTCCGGTTCACCTTCGAGGCGGACCCCGCGCGGCACCTGCGCGCGGCCGGGCTGCTCGACCCCTCGGCGGCCACACCGGACGACCCGGCGGACTTCCTGCCCGGCGTGCTGACCGCGCTCATGCGCGACGTCGGCATGCCGAACGGCATCGGCGGCGTCGGGTACGCGGAGGGCGACGTGCCGGCGCTGGTGGAGGGGGCGATGCAGCAGCAGCGGCTGCTCACCACCTCGCCCAGGCCCGTGGCGGAGGAGGACCTCGCCGGCATCCTGACCCGGTCGCTCACGCTCTGGTGAACCGCCCGCCCCGGCGACCGTACGTCACTTGGGTCACCCGCTCAGCGATGCGAGAGTGTGGAGCCGGAACGGCCCTTGACCACGCGGAGCTGGGCGGGGATGCGCACCCGCAGTTCGGCCACGTGGCTGACGACGCCGACGGCACGGCCGCCCTCGCGCAGGCCGTCGAGGATGTCGAGCACGTCGTCGAGCGTCTCGTCGTCGAGCGTGCCGAAGCCCTCGTCCACGAAGAGGCTGCCGATCTCCGCGCCGCCCGCCTCCGCCGTGACCACGTCGGCCAGGCCCAGCGCCAGGGCGAGCGAGGTGATGAAGCTCTCGCCGCCGGAGAGCGTGGCGGGGTCGCGTTCCACGCCGGTCCAGGCGTCGAGCACGCGCAGGCCCAGCCCGCCGCCCGACCGGCCCCGGTCGCCCGCGGACCGGCTCAGGTCGTGCCGCAGCAGGTAGCGACCGCTCGACATGCGGTCGAGGCGCTCGTTCGCCGCGTCGACGACCTGCCGGAGCCGCTCCCCCAGCACGTACGCCGACAGCCGCATGTGCCACCGGTTGTCGCCGGACGTTCCGGTCGCCAGCTCGGCGAGGCGGCGCGCCAGGCGATGGCGCTCCTCGGCCGGCCGGTAGGCGCGCAGCGCCTCGTCCAGTTCGCCGGCGAGCCCCGTGAGGTGGTCGAGCCTGCCCCGCGCCCGGTCGCGCGCGGAGGTGCGGACGGCGTGGTCCCGCTCGGCCCGCTCGTGGCCGGCCTCCAGCTCCGCCAGGTCCGCGGCCGGCCTGGCCGCCGCCGCCACCAGCTCGGGGTCGGCGAGCAGCCCCTCGACCGTGGCGCGCTCGGCGTCCAGATGACCCAGCCGCTCGGACATCGCCTCCCGGTCCTCCGGCGTGCGGACGGCGGCGGCCGCGTGCTCCACGCTCGCGAACCCCTCGTCCGCTGCGGCTCTGCCGGCCTCGGCCCGCGCCGCCCGGCTCTCGCGGTCGGCGGCGGCCGCCGCGACCGCCGCCTCGGCGGCCTCCCTGAGCAGGTCCGCCTCCTCCTCGAGCCGATCGAGGCGGGCGGCGAGCGAGGCGTCCTCGCCGCGGGCGGCGTCGATCACCTCGGCCAGCCTGCGCTCGTCGGCCGCCAGCCTGTCCCGGTGCGCCCGCGCCTCCGCGATCGCCGCGCCGGTGCGCGCGGCCCGCGTGCCCAGCTCCTCCAGCTCGGCCGCGAGCCGGGTGGCGCGGGCGGCCAGCTCCTCCTCGGACGCGGCGAGGGACCGGGCGCGTTCCAGGTCCGCCTCCGCCGTCGCGAGGTCGCCCTCCAGGCCGGCGGCGAGCCGCTCGCCCTCCGCGAGCAGGGCGTTCCTCCTGGTCCTGGTCTCGGTCAGCAGCGCGCTCAGCTCCGCGGCCCGGTCACGGGCCGACTCCAGCTCCGCCGCGAGCCGCCCGGCCTCCGCTTCGGCGGCCGCGACCGCCGTGTCCGCCTCGCGCAGCCGCGACAGCTCCTCGCGGGCGTCCGCGAGGGCGGCGGACGCGTCGTCCCGGGACAGGTCCCCGGCGCGCGCCGCCGCGTCGCCGAGCCGCGACGAGAGCGCGGCGACGGCCGTCTCCGCCTCCTCACGAGCCCGCTGGGCGGCATCGAACGCCTCCTGCGCGGCCTGCTCGTCGTCCGCGGTCGCGGCCCGCGCCGCAGGCGCGGCGGGACGCGGATGTTCGGTGGCGCCGCAGACGTCGCAGGGTTCCCCGGCGACGAGCCCCGCCGCCAGTTCGGCGGCCATGCCGTCGATCCTGGCCTGGCGCACCTCCTGGAGCCGGTCCCTGCGCTCCTGGGCCAGATCGACGGCCGCGCGCCGGTCGTGCTCGGCCGCCTCCAGCTCGGCGGTCAGGGTGTCACGCAGCCGCGCGGCCTCCAGGCGCTCCTCCGCCAGATGGGCGGCGGCCTTTAGGGCGGGGACGCGCGCGGCCATGTCGCGTAAACCCCTGAGCCGCTCCTCTGCGCCGGCCAGCAGCGCGGGCAGCTCCGCCTGCGCGGCCCCCGCCCGCGCCTCCTCCTCGGCCAGCCGCGTCAGTTCGGCGTCCAGCAGACCGGCCTGCTCGGTGACCTCCCGCGACCGCAGCGCGGCGTCCCTGGCGGCCGTGAGGCCCGGCAGGCTCGCCGCCGCCGTACGCGCCCGCGCGAGCCGTTCCTCGACGTCGAGCCGCTCGGCCGGCAGTGCCGCCAGCCGCCGCGTCAGCCCGGCCTCCTCCTCGGTCAGCCCGGCGAGCCCGCGTTCGGCGTCCGCGCGCTCGTCGCGAACCTGCCGAAGGCGCGCCTCCTCCGGGAGGATCTGGCGCACCCGGGCGACCTCGTCGCGCCGTTCCCGCTCCAGCACGGCCAGCCGCTCGGGATCCGGCCGCTCATCATCCGGGTCCGCGCCCGCTGCCGCGAGGGAGCGCGACGCCGTGGGGCCGGGAAGCGCGCGGAGCGCGGCGTCGGCGGCCAGCCGCCGCGCCTTGGCCGCGGCCTCCGCCCGCTGACCGGCCTGCCGGATCAGCGGCGCCACCCGGTCGGCCCGCGCGGCCTCGTCGAGCATCGCCTCCAGGTCCGACCGCTCCTCCGCCGCCGCGTCGAGCTCCTGCCGCCGGGCCAGGGCGGCGGCGTGCCTACGCTGCCGGTCGGCCAGGCTCCGGCCCTCCTCCAGGCCGGCGCGGGCGGACAGCAGCGCCTCCTGGCTCGCCGTGCCGGCCGCGACCGCGTCGGCGAGCGCGCCGCGGGCGAGATCGAGCACCTCCCTCGACCAGGCGGCGGGCTCGGCGGCGTCCTCGGGCAGCGGCAGGTCGTCCCCGGCCGCGCCGCGCATGCGGTCGAGCACCGACTCGACCCGCTGGCCCAGCTCCTGCGCGTCCCGCCAGGTGCGCGTCCGGTGGTCGGCGAGCCACCGCTCCACGTCGCCGAACACCCGCACGGAGAAGAGCCGTTCGAGCAGTTCCCGCCGCTCCTCGCCGCCGGCCCGCAGGAACTTCGCGAACTCGCCCTGCGGCAACATCGCGACCTGGCAGAACTGCGCCATGGTCATGCCGGTCAGCGTGTTCACGAAGTCGCCGGCCTCGTCGCTGCGGGTGCTGCGCGCCAGCCACTGCCCGCCGGGCTCGGTCAGCTCCTCGACCAGGGCCTTCGCCTTCTCCTCCACCAGGCCCGAGCCCCTCAGCTTCGGCCGCATCCAGGCGGGCGAACGGGTGATGCGCAGGCGCCTGCCCCGGATCGTCACCTCCAGCGTCACCGACGGCCCCCGGCCGGGCGGTGCGTGGTCGCAGCGCAGGCTCCGGGCGCTCTCCCGCTGGCCGGGCACCCTGCCGTAGAGGGCGTAGCAGACGGCGTCGAGCACGGTCGTCTTCCCGGCGCCGGTCGGCCCGTGGATCAGGAACAGGCCCGCCTCGCCGAGCGCGTCGAAGTCGACCTCTTCCGTCCCGGGGAACGACCCGAACGCGACCAGGCGCAGCCGATGCAGCCTCACCGGACCTCCAAACTCGTCCACGGGCCGGGCCCGCGCCCCGCCATCCGCATGGACAGGCGGCCCGTGCCACTCCCTCGCCCGGCGGCTCGGGGTCGCGTCGTGCCGAAGGCACGCCGGTGACCCAGCCGGATCGAACCGTGCCTGCCGATCCACCCGGTCATACGCTCTCCTTGATGCGGCACGCCTCGACCGCCTCCTCCAGCAGGCGCCGTTCGTCGTCGTCGGCGGGCTCGCCGCGGACCTCGCGGACGAAGTCGAGCGCCACCTCGATCTCGGGCCGGCCGGCGATCCTCGCCCGGGCCTCCGGTCCCCGCGCCACGCCGTCCGGCTCGAAGGCGAGCGCCAGCGCGTGCGGGAAGCGCCGGCGCAGGCGCTCCATCGCCTCGCGTGGCCGCACCGGATCGGTCAGCGTCACCTGCAGCCAGTGGTCCTCGTACCGGTCGTAGCGGGCGCCGGTCAGCAGGTCCTCGATGCGGCCCCGCACCGTGCTCACCGGCCGGGGCACGGGGGCGGGGACGAACTCCGTCCCGCCCGTGGCGAGGTCGACCAGCCAGGAGCCCTTGGTGTGACCGGCCTCGGAGAAGGAGTAGGCGATCGGCGATCCGCTGTAGCGGACGGTCTCGCTCATCACCTGGCGCCCGTGCAGATGGCCGAGCGCCGCGTAGTCGACCCCGGCGAAGGCGCTCAACGGCACGTGGGAGACCCCGCCGACGCTGATGTCCCGCTCGCTGTCGCTCGCCTCTCCCCCGGTCACGAAGGCGTGCGCGAGCACCACCTTGCGCGCCGCCGGATGCGCCCGGACACGCTCCATCGCGTACGAGACCGCGGCCGTGTGGCTGCGCTCGGCCAGCTCCCACGGCCCCCGGACGAGCTCGGGCTCCAGGTAGGGGATGCCGAAGAACGCCACGTCGCCGATCACGACCGGCTCCCAGGCCCGGCCGGGGTCGGTGCGCAGATGCACCCGCTCCATGAGGTCGGCGCCGAAGCCCAGCCGTACGGCGGAGTCGTGGTTGCCGCTGATCAGCACGGTGTGCACGCCGAGGGCCTTGAGCCTGCCCAGCGCCTCGTTGCACAGCGCGACCGCGTCGACGGGCGGCAGGGCCCGGTCGTAGACGTCGCCGGAGACCACCACGACGTCCACGCGCTCGGCGCGCACGGTCTCGACCAGGTGGTCGACGAACGCCGCCTGGGCGCCGAGCAGGCTTTCGCGGTGGAACGACCGGCCCAGATGCCAGTCGGAGCTGTGCAGGACACGCATGTCGCAGGAAGCTAACAGGTCCCGCCGACAAACGCGGCCCCAACCTCCCCTCTGGTGCGCATCGTAAATGGGAAGTAATGACTTAGCCTGTAGTCGGTATCGCGCGCACGCATGGGGGAGCCGCCTCATGAACGTCGGCCGGGGCACTCTCGGAGTGATCGCCGGTGTGCTGATGGTGGTGCTCGCCGCCGTCGGCCACCTGCTCTCCCCGCCGGCATTCGATCCCCCACCCTTGCCCGATTCGCCCCAGTTCCGCGAGATACCTCCCCAGCCCGCCGCCGAAGTGCGCCCGGTCGCCCGTACGGACAGGTTCCGTACCGAGACGATCCTCGTCCCGGCGAAGAACGAGACGCTGAAGGCGACGATCAGGGCGCCCCTGTCCCCGGGACGCCACCCGGCGATGGTGTTCGTGCAGGGCTCGGGGTCGGGCGACGGAGGGGAGTTCACCCAGCAGGCCGAGTGGCTGGCCCGGGCGGGCATCGTGACGCTGGCGTACGACAAGCGGACCGTGGGCTACTCCTTCCGCAGCCGCGATTTCGGGCTGCTCGCCGACGACGCCCTGCGCATGCTGCGGGTGCTGCGCGAGCGGCCCGACGTCGATCCGGCGCGGGCCGGACTGTGGGGGGTCAGCGAGGGCGGCTGGGTCGTCCCGGTCGCCGCCGCCCGCGACCCGCAGGCCGCGTTCGTGGTCCTGGTCTCCTCGCCGAACGTCTCACCGCTGCGCCAGGTCGCCTGGGCCCTGAACGAGCAACTGCTGCGCCTGCACGCCCCGACCGGCGTGCGCGACCTGCTCACCCGGGCGATGGGCGGGGTCGGCTTCGACTTCCTGCGCTACGACGGGGTGCCCGCCCTGCGCGGGATCACCCAGCCCGTCCTCGCGTTGTACGGCACCGACGACCCGTCCATCCCCTTCGTGGAGAGCACGGAGACCCTCACCGGCGCCCTGACGCGGAGCGGCAACACCGACTACACGATCCGCTTCCTCGCGGGGGCCGACCACGCCATGCGGATCCGCGGCGGGCCGTTCGCGGCGGACTACCTGCCGACGCTGGCGAACTGGATCAAGGACCTGCCGCGCACGGCCAGGTCCCCGGTGCCGATCGCGGGGGCGACCCCGGTGCAGCGCTTCGAGGCGAGCGACGTGCCGGCCGCGCCGTGGTGGGGGGACAGCACCATCCTGTGGCTCACGCTCTGCCTGGCCGCGGTCGGGTACGTCGCGGCGCCGGTGACCGAGATGGTCGTCCGGCTGCGCGGGCGCGACCTGCGGCTGCAGGCCAGGGTCCACCTGTGGCCCGCCCTCAGGCGGCGGCTGCGCCGGATGGCCTGGACCGGGCTCGGCGAGCTGGCCGCCGTCATGGCGTTCATCACGCTCATCGTGCTGTTCTCCGTCAACCAGGCCGGCGCCTGGCCCGCCGTGCAGGCCGGGTGGCTGGTCGTACGCCTGCTCGCCATCGTGATGCTCGTGCAGACGGTCACGGCGTTCGCGGCGGTGCTCAGTGGGCTGCGGGACGGGTGGGAGCCGACGCCGTGGCAGAAGAGCGTTCTCGCCGGCGTGCTCGGCGGGACCGCGCTGCTGCTGCTGACCGCCGCCTACTACGGCCTGTTCGCCTTCCCCTGGTAGGGCGAGTCCCGGGTCGAGTTCTGGTCAAATGCCGGTATGGACTGCTCCGGTCCGGGCCGGTCGCCGGTTTTCCGGGCCCGGCGTCGCTTCAATTGACGCGTGGTCACCCCTGATCTGGCACCCCGGAAGGGCGCCCCGCCGCCACCGGCGCGTCGCGGCGGGCCGGCGCGCAGAGCCGCCGCGCTCATCGGCTGGGTGGCGCTGTCGGCGGTGCTGCCCGGCGCGGCGCACCTGCGGGCGGGCCGGTGGCGCACCGGTCTGCTCCTGCTCAGCGGCTACCTGACCGTGGCCGTCACGGTCGCGGGCGTGACCGCGGGCGCCGACGCGGGCCTCGCCGGGCACGCGCTGGGCTGGCTGAGCCAGATCTCCCTGGTGTTCGCGGCCTGTGCCGTCGCCTGGTTCTGCCTGGTCGTCCGTTCGTACGTCGTCCTGCGTCCCGGGCGGCTGCCCCGCGCAGGGCAGATCCTCACCGGCCTGGTCGCGGGGGTGCTCGCGGTCGTCGTCGCGGTGCCGTTCGCGGTCGCCGCGCGGTACGCCCGCGTGTCCGAGCAGACCCTCGGCTCGCTCTTCACCGCGCCGGACGGTTCCGGCCAGGTGGGCGGCGCCGTACGCCGGGACGACCCGTGGGCGGGCCGCGACCGGGTCAACGTGCTCCTGCTGGGCGGCGACTGGGGCGACAACCGGATCGGGATGCGGACCGACAGCATCAACGTCGCCAGCGTGGACGTGCGGACCGGCAACACGGTGCTGCTCGGGCTGCCCCGCAACCTGGAGCACGTCCGCTTCCCCCCGGGCAGCCCCATGGCGGCCCGGTTCCCCTTCGGGTTCCAGCTGCCGGAGTCCCGCCCCGGCTGGCGCGAGGACCTGTTGTTCTCGGTGTGGCAGTACGCCGACGACCATCCCGAACTGTTCGGCGGGCGGCGGCACATGGGCGCCGAGGTGCTCAAGGAGACGGTCGGTCACACCCTGGGCCTGCACATCGACTGGTACGCGCTGGTCAACATCTGGGGCTTCGCGAAGATGATCGACGCCCTCGGCGGGCTCGTGGTGGCGGTGGACCGCGACATCGTCTACGGCCTGTACGACGAGGGCCTCGTCAGGGCGGGCACCCGGCGGCTGACCGGCACCGAGGCATTGTGGTACGCCCGCTCCCGCACCGGCAGCGACGACTTCGACCGCATGCACCGGCAGCGGTGCGTCCTCGGTGCCCTGCTCTCCCAGGCCGACCCGGCCACGGTGCTGACGAGGTTCACCGAGATCGCGGCGGCCACGCGCGGGCTCATCCGCACCGACGTGCCCCGGTCCATGCTGGAGCACCTGGTGCCGCTGGCGTGGAAGGTCAAGCATGCCGCGATCAACAGCCTGCAGTTCGTGCCGCCCCTGATCAACACCGCTTATCCCGATTGGGACCGGATCCGGCTGCTCACGGCCAGGGCGATCCGCGCCTCGGTCCGCGCCCAGGCCGGCCCGTCCGCCGCGTCGGCCGGCTCCTCGCCCGCCGCCGCTCCGCGCCGGCACCGGCACGCCCCGCCGCCCTCGCCCACACCCGTGCTCCCCACACCCGTGCTCCCCACGCCCGGGACGCCGAGCCCGATCGACGACGGCTGCGGGACCCCGCACACGGCGATGGCCCGCTGAGCCGTCAGACGCGGAACGTCTCGCGGGCCAGGCGGCGTACGCGGTCCTCGTCCACGTTGTGCCCGAGACCGGGCTGGGTGAGCGGCACGGCGACGACCCCGCCGGACGCCCCGACCGGCGGGAGCACCACCTGCGCGCTGCGCGGCGGCTCGGCCACGTCGCTGGGCAGGGAGCAGCCGGGCAGGCTGGCGACGGCGACCGTCGCGGCCCGGGCGAGCCCCGCGCCGAGGCCGCCCGCGCAGACGATGTCCCACCCGGCCTCCACCGCGCGGTCGTGCGCGCGCCGCACGGCGGTGAGCGAGCCGATCTTCGCGGGGCGCAGCAGCAGCGCCCGGCCCGCCTTGACGCTCACCGCCTCGTCGAACTCGGCCACCGAACTCACCTCGACGGCGACCGCGGCCGACACCCTGTCCTGCAGGTCGGCGCTGGTCAGCAGGTCCTTGAACGGGCGCTCGATCGCCACCACCCCGTACGCGTCCAGCGCCTCCAGCTGGGCGATCTCGGTGTAGGCGCCGCGCCCGTCCACCGCGATGGCGAGGCCGGGGTAGGCGGCGCGCACGGCGCGCAGCGGCTCCACGTCCCAGCCGGGGTGGACGTCCAGCGTCACGTGCCCGTAGCCGGCGCACACGTGCCGGTTCACCCGGGCGACCATGCTCTCCAGCGAGCGGTCCGCCGTCAGCCTGACGGTCGCGATCAGCGACGTACGGCTGCCGCCGAGCGCGTGGGCGAGCGGGACGCCGTTCATGCGGCCCCACAGATCCCAGCAGGCCATGTCGCCGGCCGCGCCGCCGGGATTGTCCCCCAGCTCCGAGGGGTGCTCCCAGTCGAGGCCCACGAGCGCGGGCAGGGCCCGCTCCAGCGGGCCGGCCTCGCCGGGATCGACGGCCTCGCCCCAGCCGACCATGCCGCCGTAGTCCGTGATCTTTACCAGAACGGTCTCCGGACGCCTGCCGTACGGCAGGGTCATCCTGAAGACCTCCAGCTCCCGGACACGCGGCACTCGGATCCCCTTAATTCCTTCCCGGGATCCCCGCCCGCGGCCGGACCGGACACGGCGCCTGGCGGAAAATTTCCGGGATTCCCTAGACCTCCATGGTGCCCGCTTCGCGGCGGTGCTCGAAACGGCCGCCGACGAGTCCGGCCGTGCCCGCCATGACGACGAGCAGGCCCAGGCACGTCAGATAGACCCACGGCAGGCCACCCCAGGCGGCGAGCAGCGCGCCGGTCAGCGAGACGGCGACGACCGAGAAGACCGACTCGCCGACGCTCAGCGACGCGCTGTTGCGGCCCTCCTCCCCCGGCGCCGACAGCTCCAGGACCAGCACCGACAGCGTCGGGAAGACCATGCCGATGCCCAGCCCCGCCACCACCCAGCCCGCGAACACGACGGGGACGGGCACGGAGGGGATGACGGCGGACGCGGTGACGCAGATCCCGGCGGCGATGAGCGTCGCGCCGAGACGGATGGTCAGCGCCCGCGCGTGCGGCCTGCGGCCCTGGATCCACGACCCGAGGGACCAGGCGAGCGCCCCGCCGGTGAGCGCGAGACCGGCCTCGGCCGCGTTGAGCCCCCGCTCCTGCACGAGCATCAGCGGCACGAACACCTCGGCGGCGAAGAACGATCCGGCGGCCAGGCCGCGCAGCGCGACCACGGTGGGCAGACCCCGGGCGGCGCGCAGCGTCCCCGGGGGCAGCAGCCTCGGCAGCGTCAGCGCGAGCACCGCCAGTCCGGCCACGACCAGGGGGATGCCCGCCCCGGCCGCGCCGCTGCCGTACTGCAGCAGGGCCGCGCCGACCGCGGCGCACACGCCCCAGGCGAAGCGGGGCAAAAAGGCGCGGCCCATCGCCTCCCTCGGCTGCCCGCCCGTCGCGGGCAGGCCGCGCCACATGATCAGCGCGGCGGGGACCGACAGCACCGCGACGCCCAGGAAGATCCAGCGCCAGCTCCAGGTCTCCGCCACGAACCCGGTGACCGCCGGGCCGACCACGGACGGCAGCACCCAGGCCGCCGCCAGCGCCGAGAACACCCGCGGGTGCATGGCGGAGGGATACGCCTGGGCCACGAGGACGTACAGCGCCACGTTGAACAGCCCGCCCCCGAGCCCCTGGAGGAACCGGCCGACGAGGAAGACCTCCATGGTGGGCGCGAACCCGGAGACCGCCAGCCCGGCGACGAACCCCGCCACCCCCGTCCACAGGGCGGGGAACGGCCCCCGCGCGTCGCCCCAGCGTCCGCCGAGCACCGTGGCGATCACGGTGGCGGCCATGCCGCCGCTGAAGGCGAGGCCGTACAGGTGGTAGCCGTTCAGCTCGCGGCCGATCAGCGGCATCGCGGTGGCCACCGCGAGATACTCGAACGCCACGAGCATCACCAGGGCCACGATTCCGACGCTCAGGGCCCGGTATCGCTGGCTGAAGACGGCCGGGGCGGTCATCACCGAAGTCATGATACGGACATTACAAATCACCGTCCCGGCAGGGAAATGCGACCTTGGTCGTAGGACCGGCGCTCGATCGCGGCGGCCATGAGGCCGGGAAAGGCGTCCGGTGTGCAGGCGAAGGCCGGCACCCCCATCGCGGCCAGCGCCGCCGCGTTGTCGTGGTCGTACTGCGGCGCCCCCTCGTCCGCGAGCGCGAGCAGCACGATCACCTGGACTCCCGCGGCGGTCAGCGCGCCGATCCGGCGCAGCATCTCCTCCCGCGGCCCGCCCTCGTACAAGTCGCTGACCAGAAGGAATATGGTGTCCGCCGGCCGGGTGATCAGTCGCTGGCAGTAGGCCACCGCCCGGTTGATGTCGGTGCCGCCGCCGAGCTGGGTGCCGAACAGCACCTCGACGGGATCACGCAGCCGGTCGGTGAGGTCGGCGACGGCCGTGTCGAACGCCACGAGCGAGGTCTTCAGCGAACGCATCGAGGCGAGCACCGCGGCGAAGACCCCCGCGTACACCACCGAGGCGGCCATCGAGCCGCTCTGGTCGACGGCCAGCACGACCTCCCGCCGCAGGGCCCGCTGCCCGCGGGCGTACCCGACCAGCCGGGACGGCACGACGGTCTTCCGTTCGGGCAGGTAGTTGCGCAGGTTGGCCCGGATCGTCCGGTCCCAGTCGACGTCGGCCGCCCTCCTCGGCCGGCGGGTCCTGGCCGAGCGGTCGAGCGCGCCCCCGACGGCCGCCAGCGTGCGCCGCGTCAGCCGCTCCTCCAGCTCCCGCACGACCGTGCGGACGACCGCTCTCGCGGACTCGCGGGCCCGCTCCGGCATGAGCCGGCCCAGTGACAGCAGCGTGCCGACCAGGTGCACGTCGGGCTCGACGGCCTCCAGCATCTCGGGCTCCAGCAGCAGCCGGGTCAGGTCGAGCCGCTCGATGGCGTCCTTCTGCATGACCCGCACGACGCTGGAGGGGAAGTACTCCCTGATGTCCCCCAGCCATCGGGCCACCCGCGGCGCGGACGCCCCGAGGCCGGCGCCGCGCCGATCCTGTTCGTCGTCGTAGAGGGCCGCGAGGGCGGCGTCCATCCGGGCGTCCGCTCCTTCGAGCGTCCCCTCCGCCGCACCGCCGAGCACCAGCCGCCAGCGGCGCAGCCGCTCGTCCTCGCCGTCCATCAGGGCCTCCCGTCCGTCTCGCGCCCCAAGATCTCCCGCACGGTCCGTACGGCTCCCGCCGCCAGCCCGTCGTCGACCTCCGCCCCCGCCTCGCCGCCCGGTTCCGAGGAGCGGAGCGCAGAGCCCGAGCGGATCCGCCGGCCGATCATCCGCCGCTCCGGCGCCGGGAACGCCCCGAACGTGCGCCGCAGCAACGGCAGCGTGTCCGCGAAGTCCTGGGCGGACAGGCCGGTGAGCCAGGCGTCCACGGTGGCGAGCAGGCGCGGATCGTGGACGAGCAGCAGGCCGCCCCCGGACAGGAAGCCCTCGATCCAGCCCGCCGACCGCGCCGGGGGGTTGCCCGGCGACATCGACCGGGCCATGCGCGCGGCCACGTCGTCCTCCAGCGCGTCGGCGTCGAACAGGATCCGCACGACGCGTCCGTCGAGCAGCCCCGGCAGGTCGTCGCGGCGGGCGACCGCGGCCAGCGTCGTGAGCCACCGCCCGCTCCCCGTCGCCCCGGCCGCTCCCGCCGGCCCGGCCTCGCCCATCAACCCGCTGGCCGCGTGCACCCCGTCGACGAGCGCCGCCATCGCGCGGGCCGCGTCCTCGTCCAGCCCCGTCAGGGCGGGGGACAGCCCGGCGCAGATCCGGGCCAGCATCGACTCGGTGACGTCCGCGAGGCCCTCGGTGCCGCGCACGTCGCCGTACCGGCGGGCCCGCACGAGCGCGGGGAGCGCCGCCATGAGGTGGCGCACCTCGCCGTCGAGCACCGCCCTGTCCTCGATCCGCGCCAGGACGTACGGCAGCGCGCCGGGGAGGTGCGCCGGCAGGCAGCGCTCGACCAGCGCGGTCAGTTCGGGCAGACCGGCGCCGTCCGCGAGGTCGCGGACGCGGGCCGTCGCCGCAGCCTCGACCGTGATCCCCCACACGGCGGCCTCGATGAGCGCGACGTCGAGCTCCGGCCGCCACTCCAGCGACCAGGACTCCTTGAACGTCCCCTTGCTCCGGGCCCGCCGGGGCGTCCCCCAGGGCACGCCGAGCAGGGCGAGCCGGTGCAGCAGCCGGCTGCGGCCGAGGTCGAGCGGCCTGCGCAGGTCCAGGTCGTGCTCCCCGGTGAGGGTCTCCGGTTTCATGCGCAGGCGCCGTTGCTCGTCACGCAGGTCCCGCCGCAACGGCACCATCGGCGTGGCCTCCGGCACCCGCCCGAGCCGCTCCCCCACGACCATCCGCCGCTGGACCAGCTCGACCTTCGGCTCGTCGCCGTCGCACAGGACCGCCCTGACCGCCTCGGTGACCTCCGACAGCCCGGCGAGCGGCCTGCCGCGCAGCGCCGCCAGCCCCTCGGCCAGCCGTACGGCCTCGATGACGTGCGCGGAGGAGACGGGCAGGTCCTCCTCACGCAGGATCGCGGCGGCCCTAGCGAGCCAGCGCTCCACCGGCCGGTCGGGCGCGGTGAACAGGTGCTCGTACCACCCGGGTGCGGCGACGCCGGCGCCGTAGCCCGCACCCGCGGCGAGCCGTCCGTGGGTCCACGGCACCCACGTCATCTCGACCCTGACCTTGGGCAGGCCGCGCAGCAGCCGCTCGTCCTCAGCGGCCGAGGGTGGGCGGCCGGGGCCGTCCGGCACCCCCTCGGGCGCGGCCGCGCCGGGCCCCGGGGCGCGGCGGCTGGGCGCGGGCGGGGTCTGCGCGGGCAAAGTCTGCGCGGACGGGGTGAGCACGGGCGGGGTCTGCGCGGGCAGGGTCTGCGCGGGCAGGGTAAGCGCGGGCAGGGTAAGCGCGGGCAGGGTAAGCGCGGGCAGGGTAAGCGCGGGCAGGGTAAGCGCGGGCAGGTGCCAGGCCCCGCAGACCACAGCGATGCGGGCGAAGCCCTCCCGCGCCGCCTTCCGCAGTGTCCTGCGCATGTACGCCTCGCGCCGGGCCTCGACGCCCTCCGCGACGTGCCCGTCGCGCACGGCTCGCATCGCCTCGGCGATCACGTCGAGCGTCCCGGCCTCGCCCCGGTGCTCGACCAGGTCCTCCCACCACCGCTCCGGGTCGTCGTACCCCGCCGCGCGGGCCAGTTCGCCGACGGGGTCGCGGCGTACGGGGTCGGCTTCCAGCGCGAGGGCGTGGGCGGCGGGCAGGTCGCAGAACCGTGCCTCGACGCCCGCCCGGGCCGCATAGGCGAGCGCCTGCCATTCCGGTGAGAACTCCGCGAACGGCCAGAACGCGGCCCGCGACGGCTCACCCGGCACGTACGCCAGGAGCGCGACCGGCGGGCGCATGCCAGGGTCGGCGGCGAGCTTCACGAGGCCGTCGGCCTCGGGCGGGCCCTCCACGAGCACCAGATCGGGCCGGATCCGGTGCAGCTCGTCCCGCACCGCCCTGGCCGATCCCGGCCCATGGTGCCGCACCCCCAGCACCCACACCTCCGGCCCGCCCCGGTCCTCACCCGCGCCCCCACGACCCCGGCGGGTCTCGTGGTCCCCGTCAGAGGCTGGACCGAGGCCCGCATCACCCCCCGGGGCACCCGGGCCACCGCCGCTCGCGGTGCCGTCGCGGTCGCCCCCGCCCCCCGAGCCACTCCGGGTTTCCGTGCTCGGCCCGCCGCGGCGCACCCGGTGCGGGTCGTGGTCGCCCCCACCCCCCGAGCCGCCCCGGCCGCCGCTCCGGGTTTCCGTGCTCGGCCCGCCGCGGCGCATGCGGTGCGCACCCGGGGGCGCATCCTCGCCCGTCCCACTCGCGCCCGCATCCGCACCCACCCCTGCACCGGCACCCGCATCGACAAGCGGAGCACCCGCACCGGCACCCGCATCCCCACCCGCACCGGCACCGAGGGGCACGGCGCCGCCGTCTTGTGGCGCGCGCGGGCCGGACGTGGCGCCGGCGGCGATCTCAGCCGGCATCGCGGCAGGCCCGGTAGAAGTCGCGCCAGTCGTCGCGGCCGCGGACGACGGTCTCCAGGTACTCCTGCCACACCACGCGATCGGACACCGGGTCCTGGACGACCGCCCCGACGATGCCGCCCGCGAGATCGGCCGGGCGCAGCACGCCGTCCCCGAAGTGGGCGGCGAGCACGATCCCGCCGGTGACGACCGAGATCGCCTCCGCCGTGCTGAGCGTGCCGCTGGGCGACTTGACCTTGGTTCTCCCGTCGGCGGTCACCCCCGCCCGCAGCTCCCGGAAGACCGTCACCACCCGGCGGATCTCCTCCAGCCCGGTCGCGGTCTCCGGCAGCTCCAGGGAACGGCCGAGCTGCGCCACGCGCCGGGCCACGATGTCGACCTCCTCCTCGGTGGTGGCCGGGACCGGCAGCACGACGGTGTTGAACCGCCTGCGCAGCGCGCTCGACAGGTCGTTGACCCCGCGGTCGCGGTCGTTGGCGGTGGCGATGACGTTGAAGCCCTTGGCCGCCTGCACCTCCTCACCCAGCTCCGGGATCGGCAGCGTCTTCTCCGACAACACGGTGATCAGGGCGTCCTGCACGTCGGACGGCATGCGGGTGAGCTCCTCGACCCGCGCCAGCCGTCCCTCCGCCATCGCACGCATGACCGGGCTCGGCGTCAGCGCCTGACGGGAGGGTCCCTCGGACAACAGCCGCGCGTAGTTCCACCCGTAACGGACGGCCTCCTCCGCCGTGCCCGCCGTGCCCTGCACGAGCAGGGTCGAGTCACCGCTGATCGCCGCCGCGAGGTGCTCGGACAACCAGGTCTTGGCCGTGCCCGGCACGCCGAGCAGCAGCAGCGCCCTGTCGGTGGCGAGCGTCGCCACCGCGACCTCGACGATCCTGCGCGGGCCGATGTACTTGGGCGTGATCTGACCGCCGTCCCCCAGCACGTAGGCCGTCACCGCCCAGGGCGACAGCCGCCAGCCGGGTGGGCGCGGCCGGTCGTCGGTCTTCGCGAGAACGGCCAGTTCGTCGGCGAACTGGTCTTCCGCGTGCGGACGCAGGACGCTGGTCATGCAAGCTCCTCCAGCATGTCGAAGCGGAATCGCAGGATCGCGGCCAGTTCGGGGACCTCCGCCACCCGCGTGTGCATCGCGGGGTCGAACCGCTCTCCGGCCAGCCGGATCAGCTCGCCGGCGTTCCACGGCTGCGTCCGCGTGGTCTCGACGATCTTCTGCAGCACGGCCCTCGCCAGCCGGGGCCCCCAAGGTCGCGGCACGCCGCCCAGCATCATGACCATCTGGCCGTCCACGGGATGACCCGCCACCAGCTCGGCCGCTCGCCGGGACTGCTCCTCCGGAGGGAGCACGGCCAGCAGGTCGGTCAGCGGCTCGGCCTCGAACAGGGCGCGGGCCCACGTCGTGTCCCGCTGCAGGATGGCCGCCCGGATCCAGCCCATGCGGACCTCCCGCTCCCACGCGCCGATCCCGGCCACGGCGATCTCGTCCGGCCGCATCCCGAGATGACCCGGCCAGAACGACAGCGGCGTGTGCGCCACCACCTGCTGCAGCCACCAGCCCCTCGTCTCCATGCCGGCGGGCGGGCGCGCCCTGACGCCGTCGCGCTCCATCGCGGCGTCACAGGCCGCCGGCGGCTCCGCGCGCAGCCGGGCGCCGTTCCTGGTCACGAACCGGCGCACCCGCGCGGTCATGCGGCGGGCCAGCCGCGATTCCGGCAGGCGAGTGAGGAGGTCGGCGGCGGCCTGCCGCACCTCGCGGCGCCGGTCGTCGAGCACCGTCTCCAGAAACGGCTCGTCGGCCATGGCGAGTCCGTCTCCGAGGATCGTCACGAAGACGGCCCGGTCCTCGGGCGTCTCCGCGCCCCAGCCCCGGGCCAGCAGCTCCCTGGCGGCGGTGGGGTCGCGGCGGCGCAGCGCGGTCAGGAAGGCCCGCCTGTCCCCGCTCGTGCCGAGCTCCCACACCTCGTCCGGGGGGACGTGCGCGGGCTCGGCCAGCAGGTACGCCCAAGCGGGGTTGAGACCGGCGAGCCAGCGGCCCCGGGCCCCGGTGACCGCCCCCAGGTACGCGCGGATCGACCGGTCCCGCGCGCCGAGGCCGAGCAGCCCCGGGATCAGCTCGGCCGGGACCCGCACCCGCCGCGCGGCGGCCGTCTCCAGCCACTCGGTGAGCAGTCTGCCCTGCTCACCGCCGAGCATCCGGGCCAGCCGGGCCGCCGCGGCGCCGGGCACGAGCGGGAGCGTCTCCGCCGCCGCGGGGACCGGCGGGCTGCCTTTGCCCGGCCGCCGCCCCGCGCGCGTCCTCACCACCTGCTCGGCCGCCTGCTCCAGCAGGCTCTCCGGCAGGACGCCGCGGCGAGCGGCACCCACCAGCGCGGCGGACACCAGCTCCTCCCACGAAACGGTCATCGGGCGGCCCTCCTCGGCGTGGCGACCGCCTTCGCCCGCTGCCGGACCCCGGGCCCGGCGACGACCGGGCACGGCACGGGCAACGACGGGATCGGTGTCATAACCGCACCGCCCCGCCCTCTTCGTCCCAGGTGGTGAGCGGGAGCAACCCACGCGGCGTCCACTCGGCCGCGACCGTGACCGGCCGCCCGCCGGAGACGGCCAGCAGCCGCCACGGGACGCCCGCGGACGGATGCAGCGGCAGCGCGTTCCCCTCCTCGTCGGCGAGGCCGTCCAGGCAGGGGACGACACCGGCGAGCACCAGCGGCCACGAATCGGCCCAGGGGTCGGACGTGAGGACCTCCGCGATCAGCGCGGGCACCCGGGAGACCGTCGTCCCCGGTGGCGGTCCCGCGTCGGCGAGGCCGTACCGCTCGGCCACGAGGGCCCGCAGCGGTGACGCCCCCGGGTAGAACGCCAGATCGGCGTCGATCGTCGTGCCCGGGGCGAGTGACGCGTCCGGCGGCTGTCCGGCCGGCGTGAACGACAGCACCATCGCGGCGCGGCCCGTGGCGCGCCCCGCGAGCCACACGCGCCGGGCGAGCAGCCGCTCCTGCTCCTCGTCACGGCTGCCGACGACGTCCCAGTGGTCCCGCACGGCCGCGGTGGCCAGGACGGACTCCCGGGTGACGGGGAAGCCGACCCGCGCCCGCACGGTCTGCCGCAGCGGCTCGGGCAGCGCGGCCGCGCGGCGGTGGGCGACCGCGAGCAGATGGAGCAGCGCGTACTCCCCGAGGAGAAGGCCCGGCCAGTCCTCCGCGTGCAGCACCCGTGAGAGCCGGGCGACGGTCCCCGCGACGCCGGGCGCCTGCGCGTCGACAAGCCGCCTGGCGAGGTCGTCCCAGTCCGCGGGGCCCGTCTGGCGGGCCTGCGCGATCCCCTGCGCGACCTGGTCGGCCAGCCACCGCTCCAGCTCCGACAGGCCCGCCGCGACCCTGCCCTCGCGCTGCTCGGCCTGCGCCCGCCTGGCCGCCGCCCGGCCACCGGCGTCGGCGCCGGGGACGGCACGGTCGCGGCCCGGCTCGGCGTCACCCGTGCCCCGGGTCGCGACCTGGCCCCACCGTTTCGTCACCCGCCGCACAGTAGCCACGCGCTCCGACAAAAACGCGCCCCGGCGCAACGCGCCGGCGAAGCGCGTTCGGCGGCACCGGGATCGGCGGCGCTACGGCCGGAGACGCGGCGGCCGGAGACGCGGCGGGCGGAGTTGTCGGCGGCGTATGGCAGGGTCGCGGCCATGAGCGAGATCCCCGAGGCGAACTACTCGAAGACCTGGGACGACGATGTGCGGCCGGTCCTTCCCCTCGTCGGCGACGAGCGGGAGATCCTGACGGCTTTCCTGGACTGGCACCGGGCGACGTTCGCGCTCAAGTGCTCGGGCATCCCGAAGGAGCGTCTGTCGGAGAAGGGGGTGCCGCCGTCGGGGCTCAGCCTTCACGGGATCATCCGGCACCTCGGGGGCGTCGAGCGGTGGTGGTTCCGCATCCAGTTCGCCGGTGAGGACGTCCCCCTCCTCTACTACTCGGACGACGACCCCGACCAGGACTTCGGGGATCTGGACGGGGACGTCGACGAGGCGTTCGCCGTGTGGCGGGCGGAGTGCGAGCGCTCCCGCGAGATCGTGGCCGCCGCCCGCTCGCTGGACCAGACCGGCGTGCACCGCGCCACCGGGCGGCCCGTCTCGCTGCGCCGGATCCTGGTCGCCATGATCGCCGAGTACGCGCGCCACAACGGGCACGCCGACCTGCTCCGCGAGCGCATCGACGGCGCCACCGGCCAGTGAGGGCACGAGCCGGCCGGACCCCGGCCCGGCTCCCCCTGCGTGCGTGACGACGGCACGCGACCGCTGTGCCCGAGCCCGTCCGACTCGGACGGTACGACCGGTTCTCGCCCTCGATGGAGCGGGAGCCCGCCCGGTGTGACGGAGGAGCACTGATACCGCGGTCGTGGTTCTGTCGGGGCTGCGTGCCATACTCGCCTGCGTGGTTGCACGCACGCCGCGAAAGGTGCTGATCGGGCGTTCTGCCGAGCTCGACCAGCTGGCGGGCGTGCTCGGCGCCGCCGCGGCCGGGCTCGCGGGGGTTGCCCTGGTGGGCGGCGACGCGGGGATCGGCAAGACCCGGATCGTCACCGAGCTGTGCGACCTCGCGCAGCGGCAGGGGTTCGTGACGCTCGTCGGCCAGTGCGCCGAGCTCGGCGACGCCCTGCCGTACCTGCCGCTCGCGGACGCCCTGCGCGGCGCCGCGGCCGATCCCGGCGGGCCGGTCGCCCCGGCCGTCGCGGCCCGTCCCGCGCTGCGGCGGCTGCTGCCCGGCGACGAGGCGGGACCGGCGGAATCCACCACCGGCGGGCTCGCCCAGCAGCGCCTGTTCGGATCGGTGCTCGACATGCTGTCGGAGGTGGCCGGGCGGCAGCCGGTCCTGTTCGTGTTCGAGGACCTGCACTGGGCCGATCGCTCGACCCGTGACCTGCTGGTCTTCCTCACCCGCATGCTGCAGCGCGAGCGGGTCTGCCTCGTCGGCACCTACCGCACGGACGACCTGCACCGGCGTCACCCGCTGCGCCCTGTCCTGGCCGAGCTGCGCCGGCTGCCGCTGGTCACCTCCGTCGAGCTGCCGCCGCTGGGCGACGACGAGATGGCGGAGTATCTCGCCGTCCTCGACCGGTACGGCGAGGCCGCCCCGGAACCGATCGCGCGACACGGCCTGACGACCGTGATCGAGCGCGCCGGGGGCAACCCGTTCTTCGCGGAGGAACTGCTGGCGGCGGGCGCGGAGCGGGCCCGGCTGCCCGGGACGCTCGCCGACCTGCTGCTGGCCCGGGTGGAGACCCTGTCGGACACCGCCCGCCAGGTGCTGCGCGTCGCCGCGGTGGCCGGCCGCCGCGTCGGCCACGACCTGCTGCGCGACGCGACCGGGCTGGACGACCTGCCGCTTGAGGAGGCGCTGCGCGAGATCGTCTCGCGGCGGCTGCTCACGGCGGGCAGCGACGGGTACGCGTTCCGGCACGCGCTCCTGCAGGAGGCCGTCTACGACGACCTGCTGCCGGGCGAGCGGACCCGGCTGCACACCACCTTCGCCGCGCTGCTCGCCGGACGCGGCGGTTCCCCGGCCGAGCTGGCCCATCACCATCTCGCCGGGCACGACCTGCCGGGCGCGCTGCGGGCGTCGGTGGAGGCCGGCCGGCTGGCCGCCGGGCTCGGCGCGCCGGCGGAGGCGCACCGGCACTTCGAACGGGCGCTGGAGGTCTGGGAGCAGGTACCGGAGGCCGAACGGCTGGCCGGGCAGAGCCGGACGGAGATCGCGCTGGCCAGCGCCGCGGCGGCGGCCGCGGGCGGCGACTACCACCGGGCGGCGGAGCAGTTGCGGCGGCTGCGGCGCGAGGCGAGCGACCCGGTCCTGATCGCCGAGACCGGCGAGCGGCTGTCCTACTGTCTGGCGGACGCGGGCGGTGACGAGGCCGAGGCGATCACCGTGGCCCGGGAGGCCGTGGACAACGCGCCGCACAGCCCGCTGCTGGCCAGGGCCCTGGCCACCTACGCCCGTGCCCTGTTCCGGGAGTACCGCTACGACGAGGCGGCCGCCACGGCGTCCAGGGCGCTGGAAGTGGCCCAGGCGACCGGCGCACGCGACGCGGAGGCCAGTGCCCTCGTCACGCTCGCCCTGATCGAGGAGGAGTCGGCGAGCGGCGTCGAGCGCGCCGTCGACCTGCTCACCCGCGCCACCCGCCGGCCGTCGGGCGACCTGTCCATCGACCTGCGGGCGCACTTCAACCTCGCCCGCATCCATTACGAGAACGGCGCCCTCGCGGTGGCCGCCCGCATCACCGAGGACGGCGGACGGCTGGCCGGGGAGACCGGGCTCACCTGGAGCACGTACGGCACCGACCTGCGTTTCCTGCACTACCTCGTGCACTACGCCGACGGCGACTGGGACACGGCCGAACGGCTGGCCGGAGGCTTCGGCGTCCGGGTCGGCACCCTGGCGGAGGCCCGGTTGTCGTCGTTCGCCCTCTTCGTCGAGGTGGGCCGGGGACGCCCGGGCGCCGACGAGAGGCTGCGGTGGCTGGCCCGGTTCTGGTCCGACGAGCTGGTCGGCTACATGGCGCGCGGCATGGCGGCCGAGCAGGCCCTGTGGCGCGGCGACCCCCAGTCCGCGCTCGACCACGCCGAGGCTGTCATCGCCACGCTCGAGCCGTTCGATCCCGGGGTGATCCGGATCGCGGCCACCGGCCTGTGGGCGCTGGCCGACCTCGGCCGGACCGGCGAGCCCTGCGACGACCTGCTGCGCCGGGCGCGGTGGGCGGCGGAGAACGGGCCGAACGGCCCGCGCGCCCGGCTGGGACCGGAAGGCGGCGCCTGGCTGGCCCGGGCGGAGGCCGAGTGGCACCGGGCCCACGGCACGGGCGGCCCGGAGGTCTGGCGGCGCGCCACCGACGCCTTCGGCTTCGGCTTCGTGTACGAGGAGGCGCGGTCGCGGTGGCGGCTGGCCGAGAGCCTGCTGCGCGCGGGCGACCGCGCGGCGGCCCGCGCCGAGTGGGAGCACGCGGTGCGCGTCGCCGCCGCGCTCGGAGCCCGGCCCTTCCTGGAGACGCTCAGGTCGGTCGGCACGCGAGCGGGCTTCCCGGACCCGTCCGCCCCCGTCACGACGGCCCTCACGACGGCCGGCACAACGGCCGCCACGGCGGACGGCCCGGCCACCGGGACGCCGGGCGTCCTCACCGCGGACGACGGGACCCCCGCGCCGGTCGCCACCACGGGCTCCGGACCCGGACGGCTGGCCGCGCTCACCGCGCGCGAGCGTGAGGTGCTGGCCCACGTCGCGGACGGCCTGGCCAACCGGGAGATCGGCGAGCGGCTTTTCATCTCCCAGAAGACGGTCAGCGTGCACGTCTCCAACATCCTGGCCAAGCTCGGCGTGACCAGCCGCACCCAGGCCGCGGCGGTCGCCCTGCAGGAGGGCCTGTCGCCGGGCACCGCACATGGAAATACTGTGTAATCGAGGCTCGGCACCAGCAACACTTCCGGAGGTCAGCGGTGGCTCGGCAGATCGTTTCCGTCGTCGCGGGTGAGGAGCTCTCTTCGGGCACGCCGTACGAGTCGGTGAACCCGGCGCGGCCCGCGGAGACCGTGGCGACCGTCCTGCTCGCGGACGCGGACGGCTTCGCCGGCGCGTGCCGCGCCGCGGCGGCGGCCCAGCGGGAGTGGGCGCGCGTCCCCGCCCCCGTGCGGGGACGGGTGATCGCGTCGATCGGCCGCCTGGTCGAGGCCAACACCGAGGCGCTGGCCCGGCTGGTCACCGAGGAGATCGGCAAGCCGTACGCCGAGGCGCTGGGCGAGGTGCGCGAGATCGTCGACACCTGCGACTTCTTCCTGGGCGAGGGCCGCCGTCTCTACGGGCAGACCGTGCCGTCGGAGATGCCCGACAAGAGCCTGTTCACGTTCCGGGTGCCCGTCGGCGTGGCGGCGGTCGTGACGGCCGGCAACTTCCCGGTGGCCGTGCCCTCGTGGTACCTGGTCCCGGCCCTGCTGTGCGGCAACGCGGTGGTGTGGAAGCCCGCGGAGTACGCCGCCGCGTCCGCGCACGCGCTCTACCGGCTGTTCGCGGCGGCCGGCCTCCCCGACGGGGTGCTCAACCTCGTGTTCGCCGCCGGCGACCAGACGTACGCGGGTCTCGACCGCGCGCTCGGCGAGGGCACCGTGCAGAAGGTCGGCTTCACCGGGTCGAGCGCGGTCGGCCGGGCCGTCGGCGAGCTGTGCGGCCGGCACCTGCAGTCGCCCTGCCTGGAACTCGGCGGCAAGAACCCGATGGTCGTGATGCCGGACGCCGACCTCGACCTCGCGGCCGAGGGCGCCCTGTTCTCCGGGTTCGGCACGGCCGGGCAGCGGTGCACCTCCCTCGGCACGGTCATCGTCCACGAGGACGTGCACGACGAGTTCCTGCGCCGGTTCACCGCCGCCGTGCGCGACGCGAAGATCGGCGACCCGAACGGCGACGTCCTGTACGGCCCGCTGCTCGACCACAGGTTCGCCGAGCGGTACGAGGAGTACCTGGGCTGGATCCAGCCGCACCACACCGTGCTGCCCGGCCCGGCCGGGCGGATGGACGGCGACGGCCTCTACTATCACCCGGTGGTCGTGGACGGCGTCCGCCCGGACGACCGGCTGTTCCTGGAGGAGACCTTCGGCCCGATCGTGGGCGTGACGACGTTCTCCACCCTCGACGAGGCGATCGACCTGGCCAACCGGCCGGGGTACGGCCTGTCGTCGTCCATCTACACCACCGACCCGAAGGCGGTGTTCCGCTTCCGCGAGGGCGTGTCGGCCGGAATGGTCAGCGTCAACAACTCCACCTCCGGCGCGGAGGCCCATCTGCCGTTCGGCGGGAACGGCAAGTCGGGCAACGGCAGCAGGCAGAGCGGCATGTGGGTGCTCGACCAGTTCACCCGCTGGCAGGCGATGAACTGGGACTACTCGGGCCGCCTGCAGAAGGCGCAGATGGACGTGGCGGAGATCACGCCGGACCTGGGCTTCCGGCTCTGACCCCGCCGGGGCCGCCGCCCGGCATCCGACGGCCGGTGGTCCTCCCGGCGACGCGCAGGCACGCCGCCCGGTGAACGCACCGGACGGCGTGCCTCGGCTCCCGAAAGCCGGGGTGGAAGCCCGCGCAGCCTCAGTCGCCGTCGGGGTCGCAGGGGAAGTTCGTCACCCCGGCGGTCATCCGGATTCCGCCCAGCAGGTGCTTGAGGAACAGCGGGTCGCTGTAGGACTCCTTGGTGTGGCCCATGCCCGTGTACCAGGAACGCCCGCCGTCGTAGTTGTGGCACCAGGCGATGGGGTGGTCGCCCATGGCGCCGGAGCCGGGGTTGTAGGACTTCTCGTCGAGCTCGGCGAGCACGCGCACCCCGGCGTCGCGCGGGTTGGTGCGGTAGTTGTACCACTCGTCCCAGCGGTTCCAGCGGTTCGGCAGCCCGCGGTTGGACGCCGCGCCCTGGCCCACCATCTTCACCGTGGCGTTCTGCTGCGCCGGGTGGTTGCGGAAGTAGGCGCCGACGAGGCCGCCGTACCAGGCCCAGTTGTAGCCGGAGTCTCCGGCGGCGTGCACGCCGACGAAGCCACCGCCGTTGCGGATGTAGCGCTCGAACGCCGCCTTCTGCTCGGGCTGGCCGAGCGGGTCACCGGTCGTGGACATGAAGACGACGGTCTGATACTTGGCGAGGTTCGCGTCGGTGAACTGGGCCGCGTCCTCCGTCACGTCCACCGCGAAGCCGTTCTCCTGGCCGAGCTGCTGGATCGCCGCCTCACCGGCGGGAATCGAGTCGTGCCGGAAGGCGGTGGTCTTGCCGAAGACGAGCACGCGGAACTCGGGGTCGTCCGCGGGGGCCGCGAGCGCGCTGGTGCCGGCGAAGGCCGGCGCGATGATCGCGGACAGTGCCGCCAGAGCGAGCAGTCGCTTACGTGACATGGTGACAGTCCTCCATCTCATGCGTCATGGAGGCCGGCCCACTGGGGGGTGGTGGGCCGGCGGTTCCGTGACGGAAGGCAGGGCCGCGCACCGCCGAAACGGTCTTCACGGCCTCAAGTGGGCGCCAAATTACCCTCTTTCATCACCGTATGGAAGAAGTTAAGTACAAGTTTCAAGAACTTTCGTTTGCGGTAGGACAAAGTTGTGACCGCATCAGGGCTTTCGCCGGACGGGCTGCGGCGGCGCGCTTCACCGGCCCCCGGAACACGCCGATCCCCGGCGGGCGGTGGCCCGCCGGGGATCGGATCGGTGATCTACGCCTCCGGGCCTCGGCGGCCGTCGTAGCCGAGCAGCCGCATCGCCACCTCCGGGTCCATCGCCGCCGCGAGCAACTGCGCCCGGTCCGCCGCCCGGTCCCTGGCCTCCTCGGCGCGCCGCCGTCCCGCCTGATGGGAGCGGACCAGCAGGACCGCCACCGCGATGCCGCCGACGACCGCGACCAGCGCGACGGCCAGCAGCACGGCCGTGCCGGCCGGCACCCCGCCGACCGCGGCCACCCCCGCCGCTCCCCGCGGCGGGGCGAGGAGCAGCGCCCCCAGCAGTACGAACAGCACCACCGCCACGACGACTCCGACGACCGCCCACAGCGCGCCGTGCGACCGGCGGTCCGGCGCGGCGGGCGGCGTGGCGAACAGCGCGCCCGCGGGGAGGGGCGGCGGGGCGCCGTTCCACGGCACGAAGTCCGGCTGCGCCGGCGCCCCCGGCTGGACCGCCGGGGCGTGCCCGTTGCCGCCGGCCACGCCGTTCGGCGGCGGGGCGACCAGCACCGGCGCGGCGCCGCCGGAGGACGCCGCGACGACCGACGCCTCGATCACACGCGTCCGCGGCAGCGGGAGCTCGACCGGGACCTCGCTGTGCGCCTTGTGGGCCGCCACCGCGGCCGTGTGGTACGCCTCGATCTCCTCGTAGAACTCGTCGGAGGTGTAGACGACGCCGTCGATCAGCGGGCCCATCCTGCCCTCGATGACCGCGACCACGTCGTCGCCGTTGAGCGTCTTGTGCTGTTCCAGGGCGTGCGCGACCGACAGCACCTCGCGGCGGTTGTCCCGCAGCAGCTCGGCCGTCTTCTCCAGCAGCCGGCTGAGGTTGAACTCGATCCGCTCGGGGAGCATGTCGGGCACCATCTCGTCGCGCCGGCCCCCCGAAGCGCCGGAGCCGCCGGGCTGCGGCTGCGCCGCCTTGCCCTCGCGCAGGCCGAGCTCCTGCAGCGCGGGCAGCGAGGCGACTCCGATGCCCATGCCCCAGTGGGCCTCCATCATGCCGGTGATAGCGGTGGCGCTCTGCAGGTCGCCGGAGACGCCGGAGGAGTTGTCCTCGCCGAAGAACATCCGCTCCCCCGCGAGCGAGGCGAGCGACACCATGATGTCGGCCTCGTACTCCGACTTCCACCTGGTGAACTGGTCCTCCGGCTTGATGCTGCTGACCATGCCGAGGTAGTCGGCGCCCTTCTCGATCGTCGCCAGGTCGATTTCCAGGTGGTGGCGGGTGCGGTAGGCGGCGACGGCGTGGCACGCCTCGTGCACCGCGACCGCGTGCCGTTCGCGCTCGATGTACTCGACGTCCTCGGGCGGCCCGAGCTGCTTGAGCCGCTTGGCCCGCATGACGTCCGACCAGGTGATCGTCTCCCGGCCGTCCCGGATCGCGGTGATCAGCGACTCGTTGACCAGGTCCTTGATCGTCGCACCGGTGGCGTACGGCGTGATCGTGGCGAGCTTGTCGATCTGCTCGTCGTCGAGCTCGTGGCTGACCTTGTCGAAGTAGCCCTTGTAGGTGCGGATCCGGCCCGCCTTCGAGGGGTAGCCGACCTTGTAGATGCGGTCGATTCGGCCCGGCCGCAGCAGCGCCTCGTCCAGGGCCTCGGGCAGGTTGGTGGCCATCATGATGAGGATGCGGTACTTCGGCGGCGGCTTGGGCCGCATGCCGAGCAGCCTGCGCACGTGACGGTTGACGAAGCCGCGCGGCTTCTTCAGACCGCTGATCTCGGTGAGCAGCGCCTCCAGCGTGCCCATCCCGCCACCGCCGCCCATGCCCCCGCCGTACATCAGGCGGTTGACGAAGGCGCCGGTGCGCGGCATCCTCGCGGGCTCGGCCGCGGAGGCCGGGCCCGCGGCCTGACGGCCGAGCACGGTGCGCGTGTGCGGGTCGAGGTAGGCGAAGCCGTTGCACCCCGAGTTCTCGAACGGCGCCGGCACGGACCGGCCCCAGCCGCCCGGGCCGCCCTGGGCGAGCGCGCCGCGGTTGCCGAGCGAGTCGGCCTCGTCGAAGAAGACGATGACGCCGCCGTACCGCAGGGCCAGTTTGCGCAGCTTGCGGAACAGCGACTTCACCTTGAGGACGCCGACGCCGAAGAACATGTTGATGAAGGCGCCCGGGTCGACGAACACGTACGGCTTGCCGGTGGAGCCCGCGACCGCCTCGGCCATCAGCGTCTTACCGGTGCCGGGCGGGCCCCACAGCAGGATCCCGCTGGGCACGTAGCCGCCCCTGGCCTCGATCTCGTCCGGTTTCTCCAGGAAGACGATGTTCTCCTTGACCCGCTCGACGACGTGGTCCTGGCCCCAGACGTCCGAGAAGCGCGTTTTGATGTCGTCGGGGTAGTAGACGTCGACGCCGCCCCGCGACAGGAACCAGAAGATCGCCACGAACTGTCCCACGGCGACCACCATGATCAGCATGAGCTGCAGGACCATGGGGAGGAAGCCCCACACGGTGGCCGGGACGCTGAACAGCGCCTCGAGCGGCGAGACCTGCTGCACCTTGCCCAGCACCAGCGCGATGACCGCGATCCAGACGAACCACTTGATCGCCCGGGAGATGCGGTAGCGGTTCCAGTCGCTGAACCTGCGGTGGGTCCAGCGGTTCCAGCCGCCGAAGACCTTCCGGGTCCAGAATCCGTGGTAGCCGGCCGACCGCTCGCTGATCAGGAAGTGGACCTGCCGGAGCACCTCGACGCCCGCCAGCCACAGGACCCAGGAGGCGCTCGCCACCGTGCGGACGGTCGCGTCGTACAACGAGATGATCCCGGGGAACGTCGCGATCTCGTTCCACACCAGCACGCCGAACGCGACGGCGAGCAGGATGAGGAACTTGATCCGGTCCCACATCGGGAGGCGTTTCCTGGTGAGGGGGTCGCGGTCCACCGGACCCGACCCCGGTTCGCGAAGCCCCTCGTGGTGCTTCGGAGGGAGGGCCGTGCTCATATGAGGGGCTCCTTCACGGGTTGATGAGGCGCTTGACCTTGAAGGACTTGACGACGGTGCCGATCTCCGCGGCCCGCTGGCGGTAGCAGGCGGGCGAGCAGCGGATGAGAAGGGTGGACGCCGTCGTCCCGTCGGCCGACAGGTAGGCGGTCCTGTCGAACGTCTCCACCGTGTTACCCACCCGGTAGTTGTAAACGGTGTGGACGCCGCGGACGCCGTCCGCGATGGGCAGCACCTCGTCGGCCAGCAGTTCGAACCCCGTCAGGCCGCTCGCCTCGAACGCCTGCTGCTGCTCCTCCGTCAGCGGCACCGGCATCGGAGGGGAGCCACGCAGCAGATTGAGCGACGCCGCGTTCTGCTCGGCCTCGCTGAGCTTCTGCACCTTCGCGAACACGAAGGGTCTGTCGTCGGTGCCCGCGGAGCCCCGGACGAGATGAATGAGGGACGGTTCGTCGTAGGCGTCGAACGCCGCCGTCCACACCGCCTGCTTCGCGAGCTGTTCGGTGGCGGAGTCCGTGTCGCCGAAGAGCACCTCGTCGAGCGTCTTCTGGTCGATCTGCCGCCATGACGCGGGGACCTTGAAGTAGGTGCCGCCCGAGTCGTCGCGGACGTACGTGTATTCGGGGCCGGCACAGCCGGACAGCAAGGAGGCGGCCAGCGCCGCCCCCACGACCATGCCCACCGCCCCGGCCCTTACCCGCGGTTTTTCCACCAGGGCCAAACCTCCGCTTTGCGGGTCTACGAGGTAGTAGTGCCCGTTTTCCACCTGTCCATCTCACGGTAAGTCGGCGATACGCCAGAAAACTAGACCAAATCTTTTCCGGATTCTGGTTCCTCTCGTTACACGGAGGTTGCGCGGCTTCCGGCCCGTCGCGGCCCCGGAACACCGGCGGCGGCGTAGTCCTCTTTCTGCCGATACCCACTGGACGACCGCCGGAAGCGCACGCGGCACGTCGAACAGCCGCGCCGGATGGGCCGACGATGTAACGCCCGGCCGCCTCGAACACGACAACTTGATGCATGACGTCAGGAATCGCCGGGGGAAGGGCTGGAGGACATGAAGCAGGTCTACGAAGAGGACGGCACCGGCGAGGGGCCGGACGGCTTCTTCGGATCGACGGCGGAGCGCATGTTCTCCGAGGTGTGGTCCCGGCAGGTCCTCACGGTCAGGGAACGGCGGCTGCTGCTGCTCGGCCTGCTCGTCGGCCAGGACATGGACGACATGCTCGCACTGCATCTCGACACCGCCCTGCGCTCGGGCGAGCTGAGCCCGGCCGAGCTGCGCGAGACGGTCGTGTTCCTCACCCTGTACGCCGGGTGGCCACGCGCCGCCCGCCTGAGCGCGAAGGTCGAGGAGCTGATCAGCCGCACCGCCGAGGTGTGACCCCGCCACGGAGCCGGACGGATCGACCCGTGCGGTGGGTACGCTGCCGTCATGCCCACCGCACTCATCACCGGCGCGACCGCCGGCATCGGCGCCGCCTTCGCGCGCCGTCTGGCCGTCGACGGATTCTCCCTGGTCCTGCTGGCCCGCGACGAGGAGCGGCTCGCCGCCTCCGCCGAGACCCTGCACAAGCGGTACGGCGTGCCGGTCGAGCCGCTGCGCGCCGACCTGACCACCGAGGAGGGCATGACGGCGGCCGAGGAGCGGCTGCGCTCCGGGGTCGACCTGCTGGTCAACAACGCCGGGTTCGGGCATCACGGCGGGTTCCTGGACACCCCCGTGGAGGACGAGGTCCGGATGCTGCGGCTGCACTGCGAGGCGGTGCTGCGGCTGACCCGGGCGGCCCTGCCGTACATGGTCTCCAAGGGGCGGGGCGGGGTGATCAACGTGGCCTCGGTCGCGGCGTTCCTCCCGGGCGGCACCTACAGTGCCACGAAGTCGTGGGTGGTGAACTACAGCGCCTCGGCGGCCAACATGGTCAACCGGCACGGCGTGCGGGTGATGGCGCTGTGCCCGGGGTTCGTGCGCACCGAGTTCCACGACCGCGCGCAGCTCGACATGTCCAATCTGCCGCCCTTCGCGTGGCTGTCGGCCGACCGGGTCGCCGCCGGCGCGATGCGCGACCTGGCCCGCGGGGCCTGGGTGAGCGTCCCGTCGGCCCGCTACAAGGCGGTCGTGGCGCTGGCCAGGCTCCTGCCGCTCAACCTCGTCGGCCGCATGGCGAAGGTGCGCTACCGCTGACTCACAGGCGTTCGACGTTCGGCCCACGGCAGCGGCCCCGGGTGTCGAAGACGAACCGGCTCGCCCGCTGGACCAGGTCGTAGTCGTAGCAGTCCTGTCCGCCGAGCACGACGACCGCGTCCGCCCGCGCGAGCTCGGCGGCGTCCGGCTCGACGACCTCGACCCCGGCCGGTACGACGAGGTCGTGGGCGCCCCAGCCCGCGACGCGGGGGTCGGCGGCCCGCACCCGGGCGCCGAGCCGGCACAGCGTCTTGGCGACCTCGACCGGCGACAGCCCGAGCAGCAGGATCCGGCTGCCCCTGATCGAGCGGCACCTGCGGTTGAGCGCGAGACACAGCCGGTCCACGACCTGGGCGGGCATGTGCGCGTTGACATCGTTGGCCGTCTCCACCAGGCGGAAGGCCGGTCCCACCCCGCGCCGGATCCCCCACGGCAGGTACGCCACGTCGAGCGGCAGACAGGGGTCCTCGATCCCGGGGCCGGGCGTCACCGCCGCATGCCCGAAGGGCGTGGTGGCGGATGCCTCCATCGCCTCCCACACGTCGACGCCGAGGTGCGCGGCGAAGATCGACAGCTCGTTCGCCAGGGCCGCGTCGACGTGCGCGCGGGCGCTCTCCAGCAGGGCGCACAGCTCGGACACCCGGGGCGAGGAGACCGGGACGGTCTCCCGCACCAGCCGGCCGTAGAAGTCCGTCACCGCCCGCAGCGAGGCGGCGTCGATGCCCGAGACGACCTTGGGCGTGTTGCCGAGCCGCCAGCGCGGGTTGCCCGGCGCGGCCCGGTGCGGGCTGTGGCCGAGGTGGAAGTCCTCCCCCGCGCACAGCCCCGATCCGTCTTCGAGCAGGGGCCGTACGAACTCCTCGGTGGTGCCGGGATAGGCGACGCCCTCCAGCACGACCGTCGCCCCCGGCCGCAGGAACGGGGCCACCCGGCCGGCCGCCGTGCCGAGCGGGCCGAGGTCGGGTGCGCCGTGCCGCATCCGCACGGGCGCGGTGAGCACGCAGACGTCGAAACCGGACGCGTCGGCCACGTCGGCGCTGGCCGCGTACCGGCCGGAGGCGTGCGCGGCGGCCAGCGCGCCCGCGCCGACTCCCTCGACGCAGGGCTCCCCCGCGTTCAGCCGCTTGACCCGCCACTCGTCCTCGTCGAGGCCGACGACGCGGAACCCGGCCTCCACGGCACGCATCGCCAGGGGCAGCCCGGCCCGGCCCTGGCCCACGACCAGCAACTTCTCCGCCACGCTACGACTGTAGGAGCGACCCCTCCGTCATCTGCGGAATTGGCGGACGGGACCGCTTTAAGGCTTGGGTACGGATAGGGAAAAGTCTCTTCCGGCGGCGTCCGGGCACCCCGTCGGCGGTGGGACCAGGGGCTAGCTTCTCCACATGATCAGGGAGGAGCCAGCATGAAACCGGACGACCGGATTCGTGTCATGGAGATAATCGCCCGGATGAACGTGAGCGGTCCCGCCACCCAGGTCACCGGGCTGTGCGAGCGGCTCAGCGCGGTGGAGTTCGACCACCGTCTGTACACCGGATACGTCGACGGCGGCGAAGGCGACCACCTGCAGCTTCGCGACGCGACGATCCCGGTCCACCGGGTGCCGGGCCTCGGCCGCGCGATCAAGCCGGCCGACGACTACCGGGCTCTGTTCCGGCTGGCGAACGCGATGCGCGAGTTCAGGCCGCACATCGTGCACACCAGGACCACCAAGGCGGGCGCGCTCGGCCGCCTCGCGGTGCGGCTGTCGGGTGTCGGGGCGGCACGGGTGCACAGCTACCACGGCCATCTCCTCGACGGGCAGCTGTCCCGTCCGCGGCGGGCCGTCTACGTCCGCATCGAGCGCCGGCTGGCCAGGATGACCGACCGCCTCGTCACGGTCGGCGCCCGGGTGCGCGACGACCTCCTCGCCGCCGGCATCGGCCGGCCCGAACAGTACGTCGTCATCCCGCCCGGCGCCGGTCTCGGCCCGCTTCCCGAGCGTGCCCGCGCCCGCGCCGCGCTGGGCGTCCCGCCCGACGCGCCGGTCGTGGCGTACGTCGGGCGGCTGAAGAAGGCCAAGCGGCCCGACCGGCTCGCGGAGGTGGCCCGGGCGGTCCTCGCCCGGCTGCCCGGCACCCGGTTCCTGGTCTGCGGCAGCGGCGAGCTGAAGGAGGAGGTGGAGCGGGCCGTCATGCCGATGTGGGACTCCTTCCGGCTGCTCGGCTGGCGCCGGGACGTCGAGACCGTGTACGCCGCCGCCGACGTGGTGCTGCTCACCTCCGACAGCGAGGGCACGCCGCTCGCGCTCGTGGAGGCCGGCATGGCGGGGCTGCCGGTGGTGGCCACCCGGGTCGGCAGCGTCCCCGAGGTCGTCGTGGACCGCCGCACCGGGTTCCTGACCGAACCCGACGCGGACGAGATGGCCGACCACGTCGTACGGCTGCTCGTGGATCCGGGCCTGGCGCGGCGGATGGGCGAGTCGGCCCGCACGTGGACCGGGCGCGCCTTCTGCGTGGACCGGCTGGTGGCCGACACCGAGGCCCTCTACCGCGCGCTGCGCGGCGCGACGCGGTCGGAGGTGGGAAGTCTTTGACGCCCGTTCCGGCACTGACCTCCGTTCCGGCACTGACCTCCGTTCCGGCACTGGCGCCCGTGCTCGCGGGAGCCGCCGCCTGCCTGCTCGCCGCCGTGGGGCTGCGCCCGGTCCGCCGTACGGTCCCCTACCTCGGCGGGGTGACGCTGGCGGCGGCCACGGCGGGCGCCGCGGTGGCGATCCCCGGCCTGCCGGACCGGCGGGTGGGCGCGGTCCTGCTGGCCGCCGCGGCGGTGGCGCTGCTCGGCCTCATCGCGGACGTCGGCAGGCTGCCGCTCGCCACCCGGCTCATCGTGGAGTCGGTGGCGGCGGGCGGGGTCGTGCTGTGCGGCGTGCAGGTGACGCTGACCGGCGACTGGCTCGACGGGCCGGTCAGCGTCATGTGGATCGTCGCGATGACCAACGCGTACGGGCTGCTCGACCGGCTCGGCGGCGCGCTGGCCGCGGTCGCCGCCGTCACCGGCGCGTTCCTCGCCGGGACGGCGCTCGTGCTGGGCGACCCGTTCCTCGCGGTGCTCGCCGCCGCCCTGGCCGGGGCGTTCCTCGGCGCCCTCCCGTACGGCAGGGCGCGGGGCAGGGTCCGGCTGGGTCCGTCCGCCTCGTTGTTCGCCGGGTTCGTCCTGACCTGCACGGCCGCCGCGCTGACGGCCGGACGGGGCACCGCCGTGATCGCGGCCGGGCTGCTGCTGCCGGCGCTGGCGGCCGTCGTGGGGGCCGGAGCGTACGCCGCCCGCCGGCCGCGGCGGTCCGGGCAGGCGCGGAAGGCCGCGCCCGCCCTGTGCTGCGTCTCGGCCGGCACCGGGACGGCCGGGCTCGCGGTCGCGCTCGGCTGGGTGCCCGCCGGAGTCGCGGCCGCGGTCACCGCCGCGACCGCCGCCGCTTTCCTCTCCCATGCGTGCCTGCGTCGCGGCCGCTTCCCCGTGGTCCACCCGTTCCACGCGCGCCGCCACCGGCGCGACGGCCTCCCTGCGCGCCTCCGGCGCGACGAGGTCACGCGCGGGAGGCCGGTGGGGGCCTCCGTCCGGGCCTCGTCCGGTGAAGCGTCCGGTGAAGCGTCCGGTGGTGGACGACAGCGCGGGCGCGTGCCGCCCCCGCGCTCCGCCGGAAACCCCCCGCCGCCCTACGTACGGCGGGGGTGACCGGGATCAGCGGCCGATGTTGGCCTCGTGGCCGATGGACAGGCCCGAGTCGACGTCGAAGAAGTGCAGGTTGTGCGTGTCGACGACCAGCTCGATCTCCTGGCCGGGACGGACGTGGCTGCGGGCGTTGACACGCGCGGTCCACAGCGACTTGTCGCCGGTCAGCGGCAGCGTCGTCTCCTCGTCGTCCCCGTCGTGGGCGGCGGCCACCGTGTCCTTGTGCTCGACCGGCGGCGCGTCGATCGTGAACAGGACGTTGATCTCCGAGCCCAGCTCCTCGGTGACGTTGGCGCGCACCGGGATGCGCACCCACCCGGCGCCGTTGCCGCTGGCCGAACCGGCGTCCTCGAAGTCGGAGGGCCGGATGCCCAGGATGATCTTGCGGCCGATGTACCGGTCGAGGCCCGGCTTCTCCGCGAAGGTCGAGTCCGGGACGGGGAGGCGGTAGCCGGCGAACGCCACGGCCGCGCCGCCGTTGTCACGGATCAGCTCGGCGTAGGTGAAGTTCATGGCCGGGGAGCCCATGAAGCCGGCGACGAACAGGTTGACCGGGTCGTCGAACAGGTTCTGCGGGGTGTCCACCTGCTGCAGGACGCCGTCGCGCAGGACGCAGACGCGGTCGCCGAGGGTCATGGCCTCGACCTGGTCGTGGGTGACGTACACGGTGGTGACGCCGAGGCGCTCGTGGAGCTGGTTCAGCGAGGCGCGCATCGAGACGCGGAGCTTGGCGTCCAGGTTGGACAGCGGCTCGTCCATGAGGAAGGCCTGGGGCTCGCGGACGATGGCGCGGCCCATCGCGACACGCTGGCGCTGACCACCGGACAGGGCGGCCGGCTTGCGCTTGAGGTACTGCTCCAGGCCGAGCATGCGGGCGGCGTCGTTGACGCGCTTCTGGATCTCCGGCTTGGACATCTTGCGCAGCTTGAGGCCGAAGGCGAGGTTCTCCTCGACCGTCATGTGCGGGTACAGCGCGTAGTTCTGGAAGACCATCGCGATGTCGCGGTCCTTCGGGGGAAGGTGGTTCACGACGCGGTCGCCGATGACGATCTCGCCGCCGCTGATGTCCTCCAGGCCGGCGATCATCCGCAGGGCCGTGGACTTGCCACAGCCCGACGGGCCGACCAGCACCATGAACTCGCCGTCCTTGATCTCGAGGTTGAGGCCGTTCACGGCCTTCACCCCGCCCGCGTAGATCTTGTCGACGTTGTTCAGAACGATTGAAGCCATCCCCAGTCCTTCGCGTGTCCGAGCCAAGATGATGTGGATACGTTTTCAAGACTGTCCCGTGAAATACCGCCTATTGTCAAGATTTCGATGACATAGGGCATGGAACCATGATGGAATCGTTTCCATGAACGGTCCAGCGCAGCGGCGGATAACCATCAAGGAAGTGGCGGAGGCGGCGGGGGTCGGGGTGGCCACCGTGTCCCGGGTCCTGTCGGGCGGCTCGGCGAGCGCCGAGACCCGCGAGAAGGTGCTCGCCGCGGCGGCCCGCCTCGACTACCGGCCGAGCGCGCTGGGCCGCAACCTGAGGCGCCAGCGCACCGGCGGCATCGGCCTGCTGGTCCCCGACATCACCGACAGCTTCTACGCGCGGCTGGCCGACGGCGTGCTGTCGTGCGCCCGCTCGTACGGCGAGCCGGTCACGGTGGGGGTCACCGGCGACGACCCCGAGCGGGAGGCCGAGCTGATCGGCACGCTCATCGAGCAGAGCATGGACCGGCTCATCGCGGTGCCGTCCGGCGACGGGGACATGTGGGCGCCCGCGCTGCGCGCGGGCCTGAACGTGGTGTTCGCCGACCGGCGGGTGCGGGGGGACGTGCCGAGTGTGGTGCCCGACGACCGGGCGGGGGTGCTGACGGCGGTGGAGTACCTCGCCGGGCTGGGGCACCGGAAGATCGCCTACCTCGGCCGGCACGCGCAGTCGCAGCGGGTGGCCGCCTTCACCGCCGCGCTCGACTCGCTGGGGCTGCCCGCCGACCGGGACCTGGTCGTGCACGCCCGGTCGAGCCGCGACTCCGCCTACGCGGCCGCCGCGGGGCTGCTGCAGCACCGGCCGGACGTCACGGCGGTGATCGCGGGCGGCAACGTGCTCGGCGAGGCGGCCGTGCTGGCCGCCCGGGAGCTGGACGTGCGGATCCCCAGGGACGTGTCGCTCATCATGTTCGACGACGTGCCGTGGGCCGAGCTGTGCTCCCCGCCGCTGACGGTGATCGCGCAGCCGGCCCAGGACATCGGCTACCGCGCCGCCGAGCTCGTGCTGCGGCAGGGCAGGCGGCCTCCGACCGTCACGCTGCCCACCCAGCTCGTCGTACGGGCGAGTTGCGGGCCCAGGGTCGCGAGCCCTAGGCGATGACCTTCTCGATCGCCTCGGCGATCTCCGGGGCCTCGGGGACGACGCGGGGGCGGAACCGGGCGGCCACCTGGCCGTCGGCGGAGACCAGGAACTTCTCGAAGTTCCACTGGATGTCGCCCGCCTCGCCCTCCGCGTCCGGCACGGCGGTCAGCTCGTCGTAGAGAGGATGCCGTCCCGGGCCGTTGACCTCGGTCTTGGCGAGCAGCGGGAAGTCGACGCCGTACGTGGTGGAACAGAACTCCTTGATCTCCTCCGCCGAGCCGGGCTCCTGGCCCATGAACTGGTTGCAGGGCACGCCGACGACGGTGAACCCCCGGTCGGCGTACGTCCGCTGGAGGGCGACCAGGCCCTCGTACTGCGGGGTCAGCCCGCACCTGGACGCCACGTTGACCACCAGGGCGGCCCCGCCGCCGAGCAGGCCGCCGAGGGTCGTGCCCTCGCCGTCGATCGTGGTCACCGGAATCTCGAGAACGCTCATGTCCGCACCCTAAACGAGGGTCCCGTCCGTGCTCGCCGCAGGGCGCGCCGCACGGCCGCACGGTAACCCGCGCCTCCGGGGAGGGTCGGCGTTGGGGGGCGGAACGGCAAAGAACCGGCCGCCGCGTGTCGCGATGCCACCGGCGAAGCGGCTGTCCGTATTTCAATCCGCGTGAGGACCCGTCGCGGTGCCCGCCGGAAGCTCTTGGTGATCCGGGCGGGCCGAGCGGACGGCGGCGCCCATGCCATGGGCGCCGCCGGACGGAGGGCGTTCGCGCGCCCGCCTTCCGCACGCGACCCGACGACAAGGACCGATTTGGACAGCAGAAGCCTTCTACGCAACACAGTCGCCGCCCTCATCGCGGCCACCGTGACCGGTGGCGGAAGCGGAGTGGCGTGGGCCGGCGAGTGGACCGCCCTCGGCCAGACCGGGGAGACGGGGCAGGCCGGGGACATGGGGCAGGCCGGGGACACGGAGCGGACCGGGGAGACGGGCCAGACCGGAGAGACGGAGCGGACCGCGGAGAGCGTGCGGCCCGTCACCCACCTGGGCGTGTGGACGACGCGGGCGGCGGCGCAGCCGCCCCGGTTCCGCCGGGCGCCGGCGAAGGTCCGCAGCAAGGCGTACGCCTTCCGGCTCGTCACCCGCCGCACCTGGTCCGGCCAGCAGTTCCAGTGCCTGGACAGCCTGTGGACCAGGGAGAGCAACTGGGACCACCGGGCCTACAACCAGGGCTCGGGCGCCTACGGCATCCCGCAGGCGCTGCCCGGGCACAAGATGGGGTACGCCGGAAACGACTGGAGGTTCAACCCGCAGACCCAGATCAAGTGGGGTCTGCGCTACATCAAGGGCCGCTACGGTTCGCCGTGCGGCGCCTGGGGCCACTTCCGGTCCCACAACTGGTACTGATCCGGGCCGAGGCGCCCGGCGGCCTACCGCCGGGCGCCTCCGCGGCCGGTCGGCTCGCCGGTCCCGCGATCGGCCCGCGCGTCCGCCCGCACGGCCATGGCCTGGACGAGCAGTTCCAGGCCGAACTCGAACTCCTCGTCGTGGTCGCAGGAGTCCAGATGCGGCCGCAGCTCGCTGACCACGGGGAACAGCGCCGGATCCACCTCCGCGACCGCCGCATCTGCCCGCACCGGGGCGAACGTCGGGGTCACCCCGACCTCCCGCAGCAGCGAGCCCACCACGTACGCGATGAACATGCGCAGCATGCGGACGGCCTCCCGGCCGTCGAAGCCCGCGTCGCGCAGGGTCGCCAGGGCGCGCTCCACCGGCAGGAGGCCCGCCGTCGAGCCCAGTTGCCTGCTCACCACGACCATCGTCGAACGGGGGTAGTGGTGGGCGATGCGCCGGAAGGCCCGCGCCTGGATGCGTACCCGCTCGGTCCAGTGGGCGGACGGGTCGTCGGTGAAGCCGATCCGCGACAGCACGTCCTCGGCGACGGCGTCGAGCAGGGCGGCCTTGCTGGGCACGTGGTTGTACAGCGACATGACGCCGACGCCGAGCTCGGCGGCGATCCTGCGCATGGAGACGGCGTCGGCGCCCTCTCTTTCGATGAGCTCCACGGCGGCGGTGACGATGCGGTTCCGGTTGAGCATGACCGAATCCTCTCTCACCGCCGGCGTCCGGCGTCCATTGACGTACGTACAGCGTACGTGCCACGCTCGCGGGTGAACGTACGGTGTACGTCAGAGGAGGTCCCCCGTGTCGACCCACGAGCTCTACACCATCCCCGCCGAGCTCTCCACGTGGGACGTGGAGATGACCGGAGCGGCCCGGTTCACCTGGGAGTACGACGACGGCCGGGACCGCATGCTCGCCCTCTACCAGAAGGGCAAGGACAAGCAGTGGGACTCCGTCAAGCGGATCGACTGGGACATCGAGGTCGACCCGTACGACGTGCTGGGCGTCCCGGACACCACCCTGGCGATCCACGGCACCCCGCTGTGGGAGCGCATGGACCGGCGGCAGCGCGACGAGGTGCGCAGGCACAACGCCGCCTGGCAGTTCTCCCAGTTCCTGCACGGCGAGCAGGGCGCGATGATCTGCTCGGCCCGCATCGTGGAGTCGGTCCCCGATCTGGACTCCAAGTTCTACGCCGCCACCCAGACGATGGACGAGGCGCGGCACGCCGAGACGTACGCGCGGTTCCTGCAGGAGAAGGTCGGCCTGGCCTACCCCATCAACCGGCACCTCAAGGCGCTGCTGGACAGCACGCTGAGCGACTCGCGGTGGGACATGCCCTACCTCGGCATGCAGGTGCTGATCGAGGGCCTGGCCCTGGCCGCGTTCGGAGTCATGCGCGACGTCACCACCAAGCCCCTGCCCAAGCAGATCCTGGCGTACGTCATGCAGGACGAGGCCAGGCACGTGGCCTTCGGCCGGATGGCGCTGCGCGACTACTACCGGAACCTGTCCGACGCCGAGCTGCGCGAGCGCGAGGACTTCGTGATCGAGGGCTGCTACCTCATGCGCGACAGGCTGCGCGGCCAGGAGATCTGGGAGAACCTCGGCCTGTCGCGGCAGGAGGTCGGCGAGGTCATGGAGTGCGTGGACCGGTCGGAGTACCTCCGGCTGTTCCGCGCGCTGCTGTTCAGCCGCATCGTGCCGTGCGTGAAGGACATCGGCCTGTGGAGCCCCCGCCTGCGGCAGGCGTACGCCGACATGGGCGTGCTCGACATGGCCGGGCAGAGTCTCGACGCGCTGATGCGGCAGGACGAGGAGATCGCCGACCGGCTCGACGCGGAGCGCTTCGCGCGCGAGGAGAAGGAGCGGGCGGAGGAGGTCGCCGGCACCATCGCCGCCGCCGACTGACCCCCCGCCGGACGACCCCACAGCGGCGCGTCGGACGGTGGATTCGCGCCCGTTGTCCCCACCTGTGCGGGATCCTTGCCATACTCCGTCTTCGTGACAGTGGAGTTGACGCGGAGTGGCCGCGGGTCCCGGCGGATCGTGGTCGGGGCGATCGGCCTGGTCGTCTTCCTGCTCGCCGGCCTGGGCGCGTACGCCGTCGCGCGCGCGGACCGCCGGCAGGACACGAAATACTGCGGCCACGACTGCATCCCCGGCATCAGGATCGGCACCGTGGTCGAGGCGCTGCAGGGCCAGGGGCACACCTGCGCCGACAAGAGGCAGTTCTGGTCCTGTGAGCTCGAAGTCGGCAAAGTACGGTTCGAAGCGGATCTCTTCCGCGTCCCCAACGTGGCGGACTTCTACGAGTACATCGGCAAGGTCGAGGCCAGGATCGTCAATCCGGACAGCACCACGGCGGCGGCCGGGCTGGACTACATGTCGTGGTTCGCGGCCCTGCCGCACCGTGACGACCCCTCGACGGTCGGAAAGGTCCACGGCTGGCTGGCCGAGCAGATCACGGGCGACGGGGACATGACCTTCGTTCTCGACTGGGAGTACGCGCTGGAGCGCGAGGCGAACACCCGGTCCGTCGAACTCACGATGAAGAGGAGATATTGATGGCGGCGCCCTCCGGCCGGCCGTACTCTCCCGACGGCAGGTTCTGGTGGGACGGCCGAGCCTGGCAGCCGGTGCAGCCGCCGCCTCCCGGATCACCCGCGCAGCAGGGCCTCGGCGTGCCACCACCCCCCGGGTTCCCCGAGCAGCAGCACCCCGTCGTGCCACCACCCCCCGGGCCCGCCGCCCGGCAGGGCTTCAGCGTGCCACCGCAGCCGCCGGGGCCGCACGCGGCTCAGCCGTACGCCGTCCGGCAGGGGCAGCCGTACGCGCCGCCCGACGCCGCGGCTCCCACTCCTCCCGGCGTCGCCTCCCCGGGCCGCCGACGTGGAACCGGGGTGTTCGTACTGGTCACGGTGGGCACGCTGATCGCGGCGCTGGCGCTGGGCGCAGTCACCGGCGCCGCCATCGGCCTGGCGACCGCCGAACCGGTGACGGACGCCTCCGCGCCTGCCTTCCCTGGGAGGTTCCCCACGGCGAAACAGCGGTACCTGCCCAAGGTGACGGTCGACATGGTCGCGGTGAACTGGCTGCAGGCGGCCAATGCCTGGACATGCGCGAAGTCCGCGGCACCCGACCCGCTGACCGGCGCCAAGATGGGAATGATCTGCCGGCCCGGCGACGCCGCCAGGCACCAGATGTCCGTCTCCATCTGGTACGACGGGCCCGACAAGGTGGTGTCCGTGAAGGCCGGCTGCAAACTCGGCGTCGGCACGAAGGCCTGCACGAGCCTCTTCGCGAAGATGGCGGACACTCTGCTGTCCCCCGCCCGGAGTCTGCGCGCCAAGGCGGAGAAGTGGGCGGGCGAGAACGCGGACAGGGCGGCGGTGACGGCCATCGGCGGCATCCGGCTGCAGACCAGCCCGCGCCCGCACAGCATGGAGGCGGTGCCCGCCATCTGACGTTCCCGGCCGCGATCCGCCGCGGTGCCGCGCCGCCCGGCTCCGGTGCCGATCAGCCTCGGATGCTCACAACGCCGGCATCAGCACAAGAACCAGCGCCGCGGCGGCGACGGCCAGCGCGCCGGCCCAGGCGATCCGCCCGTCCAGCCGGTGGTCGAGCGGGTGACCGTGCCGCAGCGCCCGTTCCAGGCGGCGATGGCGGATTCCCGTGCGCAGGAGCAGGACCGCCCCGGCCAGCGCGGCGGCCGCGAAAGGGGCGGCGGGGCCGGGCAGATCGTGCCGTACGGCGAGTCCCGCCATCACCATGGCGGAGCCCGACATCGTCACGGCGGTGCGGACCCAGGCGAGCCGGGTCCGCTCGCTGTGCAGACCCGGCCTCGGCACGTCGCCCACGGGCCCGGTCACCTCGACAGGAGGATCAGGACGAGGGCCAGAACGGCCACCCCCGCCACGCCGTACCCGAACAGGGGGGCCAGGGCGGGCGGCGGAAGCGCGCGGTCCCGCCGGAGCGCCCGGTCGATGTGCCGCCAGCGGGGGTAGGCCGAGCCCGCGGCCACGGCCGACAGCAGCACGAGCACCACGGCGAGCAGCGTGCGCACCCACGGCACGAAGACGCCCTCGGGAACGACCGCGATGCCGATGCCGCCCGCGCTCAGCGCGAGCGAGGTGGTGATCCAGGTGAGAAACGTGCGCTCGTTGGCGAGGACGAAGCGGGGGTCGGGTTCGTTCTCTTCCATACGAGCACGCTATTTCCGCCCCTTTTCCCCTAGATTTGTCGGGGTTGCCGTTTATTGACCGTCGGGCGAAGCACCGGACGGCAGGCGTGTGGTGGTGGCGGCCAGGTGCCGCAGCTTCCGCTCCGACTCCGACCCGGCCTCCGCCGCGAACAGGTCCATGCCCTGCAGCTCCGGGTCGCCCGGCAGGCCGACGAGCTCGGCCGACAACCGCAGCTCGCCCACGACCGGGTGGTCGAGGACGTACTCGCGGTACGTCGCGGCGGTCACGTGGTGCTCGTGCCACAGCTCGCGGAACTCGGCGCTCTGCCGGCAGATGGTGTCCACCTGCTCCATGATCTGGGCGTTCTTCGGATAGCGCGCGGCCAGGACGCGCAGTTGGGCCACGTGTTCCCGCGCGAGCCGTGCCCACCCCTCGCCGTGCGTGCGCCTGATCTCCTCGTCCAGGAAGATCAGGTGCGCGATGGTCCTGCGTTACGCGGGGATGGCGGCGAAGTCGGCGAAGACCGCCGCTGCCAGTGCGTTCCAGGCGAGCACGTTCGCATGCCGGCCGAGGACGAAGGCCGGAGTCAGCACCAGCGAGTCCAGCACCCGCTGCAGCCCCTGTCTGACGGGAGCAGGCGCGAGGTCGCGGCTGCGCTGCGCCGGCCGGGCCAGCGCGTGGAGGTAGGCCCGTTCGTCCCCGGTGAGCCGCAGCACGTCGGCGACCGCGTCCAGCACCTCGGCCGAGACGTTGCGGCCGTTGCCCTGCTCCAGGCGCGTGTAGTGGCTGACGCTCATCCCGGCCGCCAGCGCCAACTCCTCCCGGCGCAGACCGCGCACCCGCCGCGTCCCGTGGCCCCGGTAGGGCAGGCCGACGTCCTCGGGCCGTAGCCGCGCCCTGCGGGACTTCAGGAACTCGCTCAGCTCCGCTCCACGGTCCACGATCGTCCAGCCTAGGCGGAAATTGAGTAGTCAGAACGCGGGGATGGCTGGGGCCCGCGGCCGCGGCCAGGCTTCCGGCCATGCGATCCGTGATCCCTCTCGTCCTCCTCGGCCTGGGCAGCATGATCACCGCCCTGGACTTCACCATCGTCTACGTAGCACTGCCGCAGATCGCCCGCGAGGCCGGATTCTCCCCGCACGCGCTGCAGTGGGTGGTGAGCGCCTACGCCGTGCCCTTCGGCGGCTTCCTGCTGCTCGGGGGCCGCCTGTCCGACCTGCTCGGCAGACGGCGGATGTTCGTCTCCGGCCTGCTGCTGTACGGCGCCGCCTCGCTGCTGGGCGGGCTGGCCGCCTCCCCGGCCCCGCTGATCGGAGCCAGGGCGCTGCAGGGGCTCGGCGGCGCGGTGCTGATGCCCGCGACCCTCTCTGGTCGTCACCATGTTCGCCGAGGGCCGGGCGCGCACCCGGGCGATGACCGTGTGGGCGGTGAGCGGTGCGGCCGGGCTGAGCCTCGGCGCGCTGCTCGGCGGGCTGCTGACCGGCGCGTTCGGCTGGCAGGCGGTCTTCTTCGTGAACGTGCCGCCCGCCGCGGCCGTGGCCGCCGCGGCGTTCGTCGTCCTGACGCCCGACGGGAGGCGGCGGGCGGGCGGATTCGACCTTCCCGGCGCGCTCACCGGGACCGCCGGCGTGACGCTGCTGGTGTTCACCGTCGCGCAGGCCGGAGAACGGGGCTGGGCCTCCCCCGCCGTCCTGGCCCCCGCCGTCGTCGCGGCGGCGCTGCTCGCCGGGTTCTTCGTGATCGAGAGGCGCGGCCGCACCCCGTTGCTGCCGCCGCGGCTGCCGGCCAGCCGGCACACGAGCGCCGGAGCCATGGTCATCCTGGTCTACGGCCTGACGCTGCAGTGCGTGCCGTGCTTCCTCACGCTGCACTTCCAGGACGTGCTCGGTTACGGCGCCGTCGAGTCGGGTCTGGCCTTCCTGGGGCCGACCCTCGCGATCACGGCGGGGAACCTGGCCGCCGAGCGGCTGATCCCGCGCCTCGGGCTGCGCGGCACACTCGTGCTCAGTCTGGGCGTGGGCGCGGCGGGCACGGCCGCGCTGGCGTCGCTGCTGTCGCCCGGCGCGTCCTACCTCGGCCTGCTGCCCGGCCTCGCGGCCTACGGCCTGGGCGCGGGCCTGTCGTTCGCCACCATGTTCATGGTCGCCTCGACCGGCGTGGCCCCGCAGGTGCAGGGCGTGGTCTCCGGCCTGTCCTCCACCGTCCTGCAGGCGGGCACCGCCGCCGGCCTGGCCGTCCTGGTGTCCGTGGCCGGCGGCGACACCGCCGGCCTCGCCGGGCAGGCCCTGCGCGCCGCCACCTCCGAGGGCCTGCGCTCGGCCGTCTGGGTCGCCGCCGCGATCTCCGTGATCGGTGTGGCGGCCGCGCTGGCCCTTCCGTCGGCACCCGCCCGTTCGGCGGCCCGGCCGGACAGGACGCGGGACACTCCGGCGCGTCCGGCCGGCGGCCCCGGCATCAGATCTAGAGGCAGGCCTCGCTGACCTGGCGCAGGTAGTTCGCGCCGTCGGCGGCGACCTTCTGCGCGGCGTCCACCGCCGCGTTGGCGTCGTCGACGTTGAGCTTCTGCAGGCTGTCGGCGAGGCCCTGGAGGGCGTCCCTGAGCGTGGTGTCGGCGGCCTTGTTCGCCATGCTCTCCAGATCGGCGGCGCCGTCCTCGAGCTTCTGGCGCATGGCGGCGGGGTCGTCGACGACCTTGCCGATCTCGCCGATGGTGCGGCTGATCAGCTGCGTCGCCTCGGCGCACGACTGGGCCTTGTCCGCGGTCGCGCAGCCGGTGACCAACAGGACGGCGGCCGCGCAGGCGGCGGCGAACGGGAGGAGTCGCATGCCGGTCACCCTACCCAACCGCCGCCCGCCCGCCGCGGAACCGGAGCAGGCTGCCGTTCGCGGCCCCGCCCGCATCGCGGTCCTCAGCGCCTCACCGCGCCATGACCTCGGCGACGACCGCGCGGAAATACCCCAGGACCTCGCGGGCGAAGGCGGTCCGGGACACCCCGGCGCCGCGCAGTGCGTCCCCGTGATCGATCACGACCACGGTCAGCACGCCCGCGAGCAGCGACCACCACAGGGCCGAGGCGGCCGCCCGCGGCAACCGGGACGACTCCCGGAAGGACCGCCGCAGCCGGTCCCGGTGGAAGGGCACGTGGCGCAGCTCGTCCGCGAGGATCCGGCCCGCGACCTCCGCGGCCAGGAGGTCCGGGACACCGTCGCGCACCGCCCGGTAGTAGCCCAGCGCGACGACCTCGGCGAGCATCAGGACCATCAGCTCGGTGCGCAGTCCGAGGAGCCGCCGCAGCCGGACGAAGGCGGCGTCGCTCCAGTGGCCGGAGATCGTGCCGGCGCCCGCCGACTCCAGGAGCCGGCCCAGCAGGCGGGCGTGCTCGCGTTCCTCCGCCACGAACAGGCGGACCGCCTCCGCGTACACCGGGTCGCCCGCCCGGCGGGCCTTGTCCAGGAGGCGGGCGCCGTCACCGTCCTCCCCCACCTGGAACCGTTGCAGGCTGCGTACGAGGGCTGGCTCCAGACGCGCTCCCGCGCTCCAGTCGGGGTCGCCCCAGGTGCGCCGCAGCAGCGCCGCGCCTTCGAAGTCGCGTAACCAGTCGGTGAAAGCGCCCGTGTCGACCGTCGTCATGACCCACGAACCTACGGAGACGATGTGCAGATTCCGGGGGGCGGTTCGTAGAGGTTCGGTGCGAGCGGCCCCGCCCGGGCGCGGCGCCGATCACCCGGCGAAGCGCCGTAGCATCTGCGGCATGGGGAACTGCGAACACCTGCTCGTGACGGCCGACCCGCAGCCGCTCACGCCGGAAGGCTGCCAGGAGTGCCTGGAGCGCGGCATGCGCTGGGTCCACCTGCGCAAGTGCCTGGAGTGCGGTCACATCGGCTGCTGCGACTCCTCTCCCGGCAAGCACGCCACCGCCCACTACAAGGAGACCGGCCACCCGGTGATGCGCTCGTTCGAACCGGGCGAGGACTGGCGGTGGTGCTTCGTGGACCAGCGCCTGGGCCAGGCCGTGTCCTGAACACCCTGTCCTGAACACCCTGTCCTGAACACCCTGTCCTGACCACCCTGGCCTGCGCGCCGGGTCCCTCGGGCCGGGTCCTGAGCCCGCTCAGCCGCGTTCGAGTGTCGCCTCCTCGAAGTCGAGCTCCTGCATGACCCGGTGGAGGACCTCGTCGTCGATGCGCCGCTCGTCCCGCATCCGCACGAACACCTCGCGTTCGGCGGCGAGCATCTCCCGGCGCAGCCGCCGGTAGACCGAGGCGGGCGTCTCCTCGCCCTCGGGGCCGGTGCCGCCGCCGAGCCGCTCCCAGGCGTGCAGGGCTTTACGCTCGGCCCTGGCGCGCAGCTGCTCGACCACCTCTTCGTGGACGTCCAGCACACCGTCGGCGGTGAGCTCCTCGAGCCGCGCCAGGGCCGCGGCCGCCGCGGCCTGCTGGGCTCCCGCCTCCGCGAGGTCGTCGCCGTAGCGCTCCCGCGCGGTGGACACGCCCAGCCGCCTGATCAGCCAGGGGAACGACAGGCCGTGGACGATCAGCGTGCCCACGACGATCGCGAACGTCAGGAACAGCAGCAGGTTGCGCTGGGGGAACTGCTCGGGCAGGGCGAAGGCCGCGGCCAGCGACACCACCCCGCGCATGCCCGCCCAGCTCGTCAGCATCACGTTCTGCCAGGACGGCGTCTTGGGCTCCCGGGCGCGCACTCTCTTCGACAGCATCCGCGGCAGGTAGGTGCTGGGCGGCACCCAGGCGATCCGCACGAGGACGACCACCAGGAACAGCACGATCGCGTACATCGCCAGCTCCCCCGGCCGCTCGCCGTTCAGCCCGGCGATGATCGGGCGCAGCTGCAGCCCGATCAGGGCGAACACGATCGACTCCAGCACCAGGTCGGCGACCTTCCAGACCGCGCCCGACAGCAGGCGCGTGCCGTACGTCGTCCGGCTGAGCTCGTGGCCCAGGTAGATGCCGACGATCACGACGGCGATCACGCCGGAGGCGTGCACGGCCTCGGCCGCGAGGTAGGCGGCGTACGGCACGAGCAGCGAGACGCCGTTGGCGATCAGCGCGTCGTCGAGCCGCCGCAGCGCCACGCCTGCGACGTACGCGATGGCGAGGCCGATCGCGATGCCGAGGCCGGCGGCCAGGAGGAACTGCCCGCCGATGTCGAGCAGACCGGCGGCGGCGCCGGTCATCGCGCCGACCGCGACCCGGTAGGCCGTCAGCGCGGTGGCGTCGTTGAACAGGCTCTCGCCCACGAGGATGGTCAGTGCGCGTCGCGGCAGGCCGAGCCTGCGCCCGATGGCGACCGCCGACACCGCGTCGGGCGGCGCGATGATCGCCCCGAGCGCGAAGGCCGCGGCGAGCGGGAGATCGGGGACGATCGCGTGCGCGACGAAGCCGACCACCACCGTCGTCGCCAGGACGAGACCGACGGCCAGGAGGCCGACGGGCCTGGCGGCGTCGCGCAGCCGCAGGTACGAGCTGTCCAGTGCCGCCGAGTAGAGCATCGGCGGCAGGAAGACCAGCAGGACGATGTGCGGGTCGAGGCTGTAGTCGGGAACCCCCGGCACGTAGGAGGCGGCCAGTCCCGCCATCACCAGGAGCAGCGGGGCCGACCAGCCGCGCCAGTTGGCCAGGGCGGCGACGCCGAGGGCGCCGGCCGGGAGCAGGAGGAACTGCAGTGCCGTTGACGTGTCCATCAGACGACGAGGTTACTTACAGCTGGAACTCCTGCTGACCGGGGCCCTCACCAGCCCCGGGCACCCTCCCAGCTCTCCCCGTTCTCGTCCGACCACGGGATCGGGGAGTCCGCGGCGGGCTGTCCCGCACGCCGCCCCCCGCGGCGCTCGTGCTCGGCGTGCGGGTCGGGAGCCTGGCCACCCGGCCACTGGTCCGGCCGAAGCCGCTCGCCCGTGGTGTAAAGCGGCGGTTCGTTCGCGTACGACTCGTTGACGTATGGACGGACCGCGCCGAGCCCGAGGGGGTCGCTCGGGTCCACCGGCGCGGGCTGCTGCCCGGCCGGTTGCGGCGCCACGGGCTGCGCGGCCGCAGGGTAGGCCGCCTGGGGGCCGGTCTGCGTGGCGGACGACGCGACGAGGCGGTCCTGGGTGGGCGTGCCGCGGGCGACGAGCACGTCGTTGGGGCCGAGCGCGGCGGGCGCGGGATAGGCCTCGGGGGCCGGGGCGGGCGGCGGCACCGGCGGACGGGCGTACTGCCCGGTTCCCGGGTAGTCCGGGTACTCGTAGTCGGCCTGTCCGGGCGGCTCGGGGAACCCCGCGTCGCGCGGCCCGCGGCCGTAGCCGTTCTCGGCCTGCCCGTACCCGTCCTCGCCGTGCGCGTAGCCGTCGTGGGCCCTGCCGTAGCCGTCGGGCGCGGGAACGTGACCGTCGGCGGCGGCGTACCCGTCGTGGGCCTGCCCGTAGGGATCCTGCGGCACGTTGTGGGGCACGCCGTAGGGGTCCTGCGGCACGTATCCGTCAGCGGGCTGCCCGGCGTACGCGTCGGGCCCCGCGTAGGCGTCCTGGGCGCGCGCCGCGTACGCCTCTTGGGGCTCGGCCGCGTACGGGTCGTGGACCTGCGTGGCGAACGGGTCGTGGACCTGGGTCGCGTAGGGGTCCTGCCCCCGGTCCTGCGGGTGCGCGGGGTAGGCCCCCTGGGGCGCGTAGCCGTCCTGGCCCGCCGCCCCCTGCTGGGGGAACGGACCGGTCCCGGCGTCCTGCTCCTGGCCGCCCGCCTCGGCGAAACCCTCGTCCAGGGTGTCGATCAGCCGTCCCACGTCGTCCATGGGCATGCGGAAACTCGCCGTGCACATCTCGCCCCGCCACAGGCTCAGCACCAGCGTGCCGTCGTGCCACGTGACCCGGAGCACACGGTCCTGGCCTCGCGCGTCGAAGAACACCTCGCCGAACGATGGCAGTGGGACAACTTCCGACATGGCAGACATAGTGCCTTTACCTGCCCTTTTCCGTCCACTCGATCTCGGGAACCCTCGCGAAACGTCCGTTTCGTCCCTTTTCGACCTCACTGGGTAGATCGCCGTTGACCTTGAGAGCACTGACACCCCAGTGTGCCATGCGCGCCGGGAGGGAGTTCCTGGAACGCCAGGATGTGGTGGGACGGACACGCACCGGATGTCGGTGGCACCGGGTAGCGTTCTTCCGTGCCCAAGGACCGTCCCGAGCTCCCGCCCGTCGAAGAACTCCTCGCCACCGCGGTGACCGCCCTGGGCGGCGTCGAGCGCCCGGGCCAGGTCAAGATGGCACAGGCGGTGCGCGACGCCGTCGAGAGCGAGGAGCACCTCGCGGTGCAGGCGGGCACCGGCACCGGCAAGTCGCTGGCCTACCTCGTGCCCGCGATCAGGCACGCGGCCGAGAGCGGCGACGCCGTGGTGGTGTCCACCGCCACGATCGCGCTGCAGCGCCAGTTGGTGGACCGCGACCTGCCCCGGCTCGCCGACGCGCTGGAGGGCCTGCTGCCGCACCGCCCCGAGTTCGCGATCCTGAAGGGCCGCCGCAACTACCTGTGCCGCCACAAGATGGCCGCCGGCATGCCCGAGGACGAGGACGACCAGCTCTTCGACCCGCGTGAGGTCAGCGCCACCGGCCGGATGGTGCAGCGCATCCAGGAGTGGGCCAACGAGACCGAGACCGGCGACCGCGACGAGATCGTGCCCGGCGTGAGCGACCAGGCATGGCGGCAGTTCTCGGTGACGGCCAGGGAGTGCCTGGGGGCGCAGCGATGCCCCAGCGGCGCCGACTGCTTCGCCGAGCTCGCGCGGGAGCGCGCGGGCGAGGCCGACGTCGTGGTGACCAACCACGCGCTGCTGGCGATCGACGCGATGGAGGACTTCGCGGTCCTGCCCGAGCACGACGTGGTCGTGGTCGACGAGGCGCACGAGCTCGTCGACCGGGTGACCTCGGTGGTCACCGGAGAGCTGTCGGAGAGCACGGTCGGCCTCGCCGTGCGCCGGGCGGGCCGGCTGGTCGAGCAGGGGATCGCCGACCGCCTGCAGGAGGCGGGAGAGGACCTGCGCGCCCTGCTGGCCGTCGCTCCGCCCGGCCGGGTCGACACGCTGCCGCAGTCGCTCGGGCTGACGCTCGCGCTGATCAGGGACGCCGCGTTCGCCTGCATCACCGCCCTCGGGCCGCGCAACAAGGACAAGGACGACCCGGAGAACGCCGGGCTGCGCAAGGCGGCCTTCACCGCGCTGGACGACGTCCACGACACCGCCCAGCGGATGCTCGACGCCTTCGGCCCGGCGGCCGGGCACGACGCGGACGAATCCGACGACACCGCGAACGGCTCCCGCGCGGGAGACGCCGGGTCCGAGGAGGTCCACCGGGCCGAAGTCGTCTGGCTGGAGGAGGGCCGCGGGCGCATTCCCCCCACGCTGCGGGTCGCGCCGCTGTCGGTCGGCGGCATGCTGCGCGACAAGCTGTTCGGCGACCGGACCGTCGTCCTCACCAGCGCCACGCTCGCGCTCGGCGGCACGTTCGACAGCCTGGCCCGCCAGTGGGGCCTGCGCGCGGGCGAGTGGACCGGCCTCGACGTCGGCTCGCCGTTCGACCATCCGCGCCGCGGCATCCTCTACGTCGCCACGCATCTCCCCCAGCCCGGCCGCGACGGCCTGCCCGAGGCGTACGTCGACGAGATCGCCGAGCTCATCGAGGCGGCCGGCGGACGGACGCTCGGCCTGTTCTCCTCCATGCGGGCCGCCAAGGCCGCCACGGAGGCGCTGCGCGAGCGGCTGGACGTGCCGCTGCTGTGCCAGGGCGACGACTCGACCTCGCAGCTCGTCAAGCAGTTCGCGGGCGACCCCGCGACGTGCCTGTTCGGCACGCTGTCCCTGTGGCAGGGGGTCGACGTGCCGGGCCCCTCGCTGACCCTCGTGATCATCGACAGGATCCCGTTCCCGCGCCCCGACGACCCGCTCGCCTCGGCCCGGCAGCGACATGTGGCGGCCACGGGCGGCAACGGCTTCATGGCGGTGGCGGCCACCCACGCCGCGCTGCTGCTGGCGCAGGGCGCGGGCCGGCTGCTGCGCTCGATGGACGACCGGGGCGTCGTCGCCGTGCTCGATCCGCGGCTCGCCACCGCTCGTTACAGCGGGTTCCTGCTCAACTCGCTGCCGCCCTTCTGGCGCACCACCGACCCCGCGAAGGTCCGCGACGCCCTGCGCCGGCTCACCGCCGGCTCCTGAACGGAGCCGGCGGATCACATCCTCGTGACGGCCGCGAAGGTCTCGCCCGCGTTGAGGCGCCGGACGAGATCGAGCACGGCGTGCGGCCCGCCGTTCGCGGTGACCCATCGGCTCACCCGGCAGGCCGCCTCCGCGTAGGTGCGCCGGTCGGCGCCGGCCGCCCGCAGCCAGGCGTCCAGCGTCACCGGCAGCGGCGCGTCCGAGCTCACCAGGCAGCGGTCGGCCGCCGTCTCCGGGGCGAGATAGCGCGGGTCGCCGGAGACCAGCACGGCCAGCCCCTCGTCGAACCACTGCGGCACCTCCGCACCGCCCGAGTCCAGCCTGGCGTGCAGCTCGACGTGCGACATCTCGTGGGAGGCGATCACCGGGTCAACGCCCGCAGGCGACAGCATGACCGAGCGGTTCAGCACCGCGACGCCCCGCTCCCCGCCCCCTCCGATCCGGCGGTAACAGCCGTCGCTGAGACAGGCGAGGATCCGGGGAGAGGTCCGCCTGCCGCCATAGAAGGCGCGGACCCGCCGCTCCGCCTCGTCCACCGCGGACAGCACCTGTCGTGTCCGGGACGGCGGCAGGCCCGATTCGGCGTAGACGCCGGAGGCCAGCCGCTCCAGCCCGTAGCAACCGGGGCACGTGGTGGCGGCGACCGAAGGAAAGGCGACCGCCACGACGGCGGCCGCCGCGATCGGCAGGGCCGCGAGCACGGCGAGTGGCCACGCCCGTCCACGCCGTGACACGGGCCGTCGTTTCCACGCCATCGTCACCTGCTTTGCTCGAATTCGGCCATCGGCGGCCCCTGCGACGGTGGCCGTGAGGCAGGATCATCGCGCGATGTCCGCCCGTCGCGCATCGGACCGTGGTAGGACCTCCACGGCCGGAGGGGCGCCGCGCCGTCCGGGCTGCCGGTGGCACCGGCGCGTGGGCCGGGCGGCGCCGTCCGCGCCTCGGGCAGGGTGTCAGCCCCCGCGACCGCGTGTAGGGTGCGGGCGCATGAGCGCTGACACCCCTGTCACGTCGGAGTGCCTCACCCGGGGCGGCCGGCCGGCCTTCGTCGTGAACGTCGAGGTCTTCCTGGAGCGAAACGGCCGGTGGCTGCTCATCCGGCGCGGCAGGCAGGAGGCTCACGCACCGGGCACGCTCGCCGGCGTGGGCGGCAAGGTCGAGGCCGACGACGCGGGACTCGACGTGCTCGAAGAGACGGCGCGGCGTGAGGTCGCCGAGGAGATCGGGGTCGACATCACGGGAGCCCGACTCTCCTACGTGGAGAGCGGGTTCTTCGTCACCGACGACGGCGACCCCGTCGTCAACGTGGTCTTCCGCGCGACGATGCCACCCCACGCCCAGCCCGTGGCCGCCTCGGCGGAGGAGGTGGAGGACTTCCTGTGGCTCACCGCCGCGGAGGCCCAAGGCGATCCGGACTGCCCGCCCTGGACGTCCCGGAGCCTGCGCCGCGCGGCGGCGTGGACCGGCACGCCCGCGTAGTCGTCGGCGGGGACGCGCTGTCACCGCGGCGCGGACCGGCACGCCCGCGTAGTCGTCGGCGGGGACGCGCTGTTACCGCGGCGCGGGCCCGGGTCAGGGAGCAGGGGTCAGTTGACCGGGGGCAGCGGGCTGAGGTCGGGGCGCTTGGGGGCGAGACCGTCGCCGGACGACGTGCCGCGCAGGCGCCGCCCGATCCACGGGCCGAAGTGCTCCCTGAGCCACTGCACGTCCTCGCGGCGCTTGGCCCTCGGGTCCACCGCCTCGCGGGGCGGCCAGGTCTTGCGCCAGTCGTCCTCACCGGGCACGCCGAGCACGTGCAGGACCCGGGCGGCGACCAGGCGGTGGCCTTCGGCGTTCATGTGCAGCCGGTCGCCGCTCCACGCCCGCCAGTCCCGCAGCCCCTGCATCGACCACATGTCCACCAGGTGGCAGCCGTACAGGTCGGCGATCGAGCGGACGTGCATGAAGAAGATCGCGAACTTGCCCCGCACCCTGCGCATGATCGGGGTGTCGCGGGGGTCGGTGCCGGTGAACAGCACGACGTCCGCGCCGGTGGCCCGCAGGGTCCGTACGGCGGCGGCCAGCTTCTTGGCCATCACGTCGGGGTCGCTGCCGGGGCGGATGAGGTCGTTGCCGCCCGCGCAGAAACTGATCAGATCCGGCTTCAGGCCGACGGCCACGGGCACCTGGTCGGCGACGATCTGATCGATCAGCTTCCCCCGCACCGCGAGGTTGGCGTAGCGGAAGTCCGGCTCGAGGTCGGCCAGCCGCTCGGCGACCCGGTCGGCCCAGCCCCGGTAGCGCACCACCTCGCCCGGCGCCGGAGGGGGCGCGTCCGGGAGGGGGTCGTTGAGCCCTTCGGTGAAGCTGTCTCCGACCGCCACGTACGACCGGTAGCCCATGATCCCTTCTTTCGTCACTCGCCCATGTCCGCGATCGCGCGCAGCGCGAGCTCGTACGACCGCATGCCGAACCCCGCGATCGTCCCGGTGGCCACGGCCGCCACGACCGAGGTGTGGCGGAACTCCTCCCGCGCGTTCGGGTTGGAGATGTGCACCTCGACCAGCGGGGCCGTACGCTGCGCGATCGCGTCGCGCAACGCGTACGAATAGTGGGTGAAGGCGGCGGGGTTGAGGACCACGGGGGTCCTGCTGTCGGCCGCCTCGTGGATCCAGCTCACCAGCTCGGCCTCGTCGTCGGTCTGCCTGACCTCGACCGACAGGCCGAGCTCACGGCCGGTCTCGCGGCACAGGCCCGCCAGGTCGTCGAAGGTCTGCGCGCCGTAGACGTCGGGCTCCCGGCTGCCGAGACGGCCCAGGTTGGGTCCGTTCAGGACGAGCACCTGCCTCATCGGGCGACCTCCCGGTAGGCCGCTTCGAGCAGCTCCTCCGACGGGTTCTCCAGACGCGCGGGCCTGCCGACGTCGTCGAGCACGACGAAGCGCAGCACCGCTCCCCTGGCCTTCTTGTCCACCCGCATGTGGTCGCGCAGCCGCGGCCAGGCGTCGGCGCGGTAGGAGGTGGGCAGCCCGACCGACTCCAGGATGGAGCGCGTGCGGTCCACGACGTCGCGCCCGACCCGGCCGTCGAGCCGGGACAGCTCGGCGGCGTAGACCAGTCCGATGGCCACGGCCTCGCCGTGCCTGATGCGGTAGTCCTCGACCCGCTCGATCGCGTGACCGAGGGTGTGGCCGTAGTTGAGGATCTCCCGCAGGCCGCTTTCGCGCAGGTCCGCCCCGACGACGTCGGCCTTCACCCGGATCTTGCGTTCGACCAGCTCACGGGTGTGCTCACCCTCGGGGGTGCGGGCGGCGGCGGGGTCGTCCTCGATCAGCATGAGGATCGTGGGGTCGGCGATGAACCCGCCCTTGATGATCTCGGCGAGGCCCGCGACGTAGTCGTCGCGCGGGACGCTCGCCAACGTGGCCAGGTCGCACAGCACGCCCTTCGGGGGGTGGAAGGACCCGACCAGGTTCTTGCCCTCGGGTGTGTTGATGCCGGTCTTGCCGCCGACCGCCGCGTCCACCATGGCCAGCAGGGTGGTGGGCACCTGCACGACCTGGACGCCGCGCAGCCACGTCGCGGCCGCGAAACCGGCCAGGTCGGTGGTCGCCCCTCCGCCGACGCCGACGACCGCGTCGGACCGCGTGATGCCGTACCGTCCGAACGCCGACCACAGCTCGGCCGCGACGTGGACGGTCTTGGCCTCCTCGCCGTCCGGCACGGGCAGCGCGACGACCTCCAGCCCGGCGCCCTCGAGCGTCTCGCGCACCGGCCTGGCGATCTCGGGCAGCCCGGCGGGGTGGATGATGGCGACCGTGCGCACCGTCGCGTCCAGCAGGCCGGGCAGCTCGGGCAGCACGCCGGTGCCGACGACCACGTCGTAGGGGCTGTCGCCCCGCACGGTGATGCGCGTCGCGGTCACAGCGCCGCCTCGATCTCGGTCACCACGTCCTCGGGCTCGCGGCCGTCGGTGGCGACGGTGATCGCGGCGAGGCTCTCGTAGATCGGGCGGCGCTGCTCCATGAGCTGCCTGAGCCGGCTGCGCGGGTTGAGCACCAGCAGCGGCCGGGCCGAGGCGAGCCCGACCCGCTTGACCGCCTGGTCGAGCCCGACCTGGAGGTACACGACCCGGTGGCCGGCCAGCAGCTTCTGCGTGTGCTCGTGCAGGATCGCCCCGCCGCCCAGCGAGAGCACGCCGGGGTGGGTCTCCAGCGCGTCGCGCACGGCCTGCGCCTCCAGCTCGCGGAACCGCTCCTCGCCGTCCTCCACGAACACGTCGCTGACGCTCTTGCCGGCGACGGCCTCGACGTCGGCGTCGGTGTCGCGGAACGGCAGGCCGAGGCGGTCCGCGAGGATTCGCCCGACCGTGGACTTGCCCGAGCCGGGCGGGCCGATGAGGACCGCGGCGGGGCCTTGTGGCGCCGATTGCATGATCACAAACCCTATTACTTGATGACCAGGGACGACAGGTAGCCCGCCAGGTTGCGCGCGACCTCTTCCACGGAGTCGCCGCCGAACTTCTCGACGGCCGCGTCCGCGAGCACGAGCGCCACCATCGCCTCGGCGACGATCGCGGCGGCCGGGACCGCGCAGACGTCCGAGCGCTCGTGGTGCGCCTTGGCCGGCTCGCCGGTCAGCACGTCGACCGTGGCGAGCGCGCGGGGCACGGTGGAGATCGGCTTCATCGCGGCGCTGACCCGCAGCGGCTCACCGTTGGTCATGCCGCCCTCGACGCCGCCGGCCCGGTTGGTCATCCGGCGCACGCCCTCGGAGGTGTTCTCGATCTCGTCGTGCGCCTGCGAGCCGGGGCGGCGGGCCGTCTCGAAGCCGTCGCCGACCGCGACCCCCTTGATCGCCTGGATGCCCATGAGCGCCGCGGCGAGGCGGGCGTCGAGGCGCCGGTCCCAGTGGGTGTAGCTGCCGAGGCCCGGCGGCAGGCCGTAGGCGACGACCTCGACCACACCGCCGAGGGTGTCGCCGTCCTTGTGCGCCTTGTCGATCTCGGCGACCATCGCCGCGCTCGCGGCCGGGTCGACGCAGCGCACCGGGTCGGCGTCCACCGTCTCCATGTCGCCGGGACCGGGCAGCACGTCGCGGGGCGCGCTCGCCTCGCCGATGGAGACCACGTGGCTGACGATGTCGACGCCGAGCGCCTGCTTGAGGAAGGAGCGGGCGACCTGCCCGAGCGCCACCCGGGCGGCGGTCTCCCGCGCGCTGGCGCGGTCGAGCACCGGCCGGGCGTCGTCGAAGCCGTACTTCTGCATGCCGGCGAGGTCCGCGTGGCCGGGGCGGGGGCGCGAGCGCGGCGCGTTGCGCGCCTGGCCCTCCAGCACCGCCGGGTCCACCGGGTCGGCGGCCATGACGGTCTCCCACTTCGGCCACTCGGTGTTGCCGATGCGGATCGCGACGGGCGAGCCGAGCGTGCGGCCGTGCCGTACGCCCCCGGAGATCGTCACCACGTCCTGCTCGAACTTCATCCGTGCCCCCCGGCCGTATCCGAGACGGCGGCGGCGCAGTGCCTCGGCGAGGTCGGCGGTGGTCACCTCCACACCTGCGGGCAGGCCTTCCAGGATCGCGAGAAGCTCGGGGCCGTGTGACTCCCCGGCGGTCAACCAGCGCAGCATGGGGACAAGTCTTCCATGTGCATCCCAGTGCGCCGCCCCCTGACACCCCCTTGACCATCCGCGGGTGCCCCGATACCGGGAAACGGGTCCGTCCTATATATCCGGAAAAGCCAGCGCCACGAGCGTGCCCGCGAGCATGAACGGGCCGAACGGGAACTCGGTCGTGCGGGTGGCCCTGCGGGCCAGGAGCAACCCCACGGCGTACAGCGCGCCGAAAACCTGGCCCGCCATCCCGGCGGCGATCGTGGCCTGCACGCCGAGCGCCCCGGTGAGCAGGCCGATCAGCCCGGCCAGTTTCACGTCGCCGAGCCCGAGGCCCGTGGGGCGGGCGAACCACAGCACGGCGTAGACCGCGCCGAGCGCGCAGCCCGACGCCACCGCCGGCAGCAGCCGGCCCGACGGCGCGAGCAGGACCAGCAGGATCGGGTACGACGGCAGCGTGATCGCGTCGGGCAGCCGCCAGGTCCTCCGGTCGATCTCCGCGAGGGCGGCCCCTGTGAGAACCGCGTACAGCCACGCGGCGAGCACCCAGCCGTCGTGGACGCGCCAGGCCACCAGCGCCGCGGCCAGCGCGGTCGCGACCTCGAGCACGTACGGCGGGCGGGGCAGCGGCACGGCGCGGGCCGCCGCGGCGAACGCCGGCAGCGCCTCCGCGCGGCGGTCGTCCGGCTCGGGGCCGAACCCGGCGGCGAGGGCACGGGCGTAGGCCCCCGCGATCAGGCCGAGGACGGCGGCGGCGGGGACGACGAGGGACACGCGGCCGACCCTAACGCCCGCATACCCGCCATGGCCCTCGATGGGCGCCGCCCTGTGGACGACCGCGTTCCTGGGCACGGCGTGGCCATCGCCGGGAGGCAGGTCTCGCCGGGTCGAGCGTGCCAGGAGGCCGGTCGGAGGCCGATGCGGCCACGCGCCGGCGCCGGCACGACCCGGCGGGGAGGAGTCAGGGCGTCACCAGGGCGGCGGCCGGCGCCGGTCAGGCGCGGCGACGGCTCCACCAGCGGCGGCGCTTGTCCTCCGTCGTCCCCAGGCGGGCCACGGTGGCGCCCGGCACCTCGCGGGCGAGCCGGTCCACGGCCGAGGCGTCCCTCTTGGCATCCTCCACCGTGGCGAGGGCCTGCAGCATTCCACCCTCGATCACGAACGGGACCGGCCCGGCCACGTCCACCACCACGGCGGCGGCGCTCTCGTGCCGCGCCGCCTGGCAGACCTGCGGCGCGGTGGCCTGCACCGGCCGGGCGTCCGCGCGCCACCTGCGCATCGGCTCGGTCCCGGTGAAGGCGAGCACGGCCTCACGACCGTCCTTGCCGACCAGTTTCGGGAGGGCCATCTCGCTCTCCTTCTCCTGGCGCAGTCCGTGCTCTCCCACTTCCGACTCGGTCAGCAGTGCGACCACGGGGACGAGCAGCCTGGTCCCGGCGAGCACCGCCAGGACGTCGGCCGCCGTCGCCGTGCCGGCCTGGAACGCCGACAGCGCCGCCGCGACGGGCGCGTCGGTGCCGCCGTCGTCGTCGGGACGCAGGGGCTGCGGAATCGATGGCACGTCTCCCGACCCTACCCCCAACCCGGGCAGGCCTCCCCACCTGCATGATCACGGCGGACGTCGCCGCTTGTGAGAGCGCATCCGCCCGATTCTCTGCATGATCACGGAGGGTCATCGCGCAGGTCAAACGGCATCGATGCGACTAACTACAAGATCACGCGAGGTCGGCGATGGCGATCACCGGGCCTCCGCCGGACGGGCCCTGATGGACCGCCGCCACGGAGACGAACACGGCCGGGTCACCGGTCACGCTCGCCGCCACCCCGCCGACGGTCGCCTTGATCTGGCGATGCCAGTGGACGTCGGAGTCGTCGAGCATGATGTTGCGCCGCCCGCGTACCCGGCCCGAAGGGTCCGCCTCGCACTTGATGAACAGGTTGACCAGCCGGTCGCCCAGGTCGTCCGGGTGCGGGCGCTCGGGCAGGTCGATCCCGGCGCTCCGGACGGCCTCCCAGATGCCGTCGGCGTCCAGGGCGTCCTTCATCACCGAGTGGCCGGCGCGGTAGCGCCCGCCGATCCCGCGCACGTTGCCCACGACGACGATCTGGGCCCGGTCGAGCTCGACGCCGCTGGAGCACGAGGCGACCGACGAGTAGAGCGACAGGTCCTTGTGGATCTGCTCGGCCGACGGCATCTCGATCTCCCCGAGCGCGACCGCGATGCCGAGCGCCGTGGTGGAGTTGGAGATGTCCATCGACTTCAGCGTGTCCTCGGTGACGACCGTCTGGCCGCGTTCCTTCGCGTCGGTGATCGTGGACAGCGTGAGCAGCGGCGTCTTGGTCTGCACGTAGTGGACGTCGGCCGGGTCGTCGATGCCGGCGATCTTCATGGCCTCGCGGACCCCTGCGGCCACCTTCTCGACCATCGCCGGCCTGCCGATGTCCTCGGGAAAGATCACCTCGCTCATCGCCACGCCGACGCTCACCCGCGGCTCGTCGGTCCGCACGGCCTTCGCCGGGCCGATCGTGGCGAAGATCGTCGCATGCGGGCTGAGCACGCCGTCGGTGCCGCCGGACCACACCAGGGGCACCTGCGCGACCTCCTCGGCGGTGCGGGTGCCCTTGGCCACGAGCACCTCGCGGAAGGCCCGGTCGGCGAGGATCCGCGTGTAGTCGTTCACGCCGCCGTTGCCCTCGGTCTTGCCGATCACGGCAAGCACGCGGTCGGCCTCGATCACGCCGTCGTCGATCAGCCTCGCCAGCCCGGAGGCGTCGGTGACGCTCTCGATGGGGACCTTCCGTACCTCGATCGGATCCGGCACTATGCCTCCACCCCTCTGTACACCCTCGTACCGATATTTCCTGACAGCGCGGCACCGATGTGGTGCAGCGAGGTGATCACCGCCCGTCCCCCGCCGTCTTCGGCGAAGCGCACGGCGGCCTCGACCTTGGGCCCCATGCTGCCCCCGGCGAAGTGGCCGGCGGCCTGCAGCTCACGCAGGGCGGCGACCTCTATCTCCCCGATCGGACGGGCATGGGGCGTGCCGAAGTCCACCATCGCGTTCGGCACGTCCGTCGCGATGACGAGATCGGTGGCGCCGACGGCGGCGGCCAGCGCGGCGGCGGCGAGGTCCTTGTCGATCACGGCCTCGACCCCGGTCAATGTGCCGTCCGCGCCGCGCACGACCGGCACTCCCCCGCCTCCGGCGGCGACGACGGTGAAGCCGGCCTCGATGAGCGCGACCGCGGCGGAGGCGTCCAGGATCTCCACGGGGCGCGGCGAGGCGACCACCCGCCGCCAGCCGCGTTCGAAGCGCCGCCAGGCCTGGCCGTGCCCCTCGAAGCGGCGCGCCTCGCCCTCCCCGAAGTACCGTCCGATCGGCTTCACCGGGTCCTGGAAGGCCGGATCGGCCGGGTCCACGAGCGTGCGGGTGACGACGGTCGCGACCCGCGCGTCCCCGAGTTCGCGCTGCAGGGCGTTCATGACGAGGGTGCCGATGGTGCCCTGCGTCTGCGCCACGCACCAGTCGAGCGGCACCGGCGGCACGACGTGCGCGCTGAGCTGGTTCTTCAGCAGGATGTTGCCGACCTGGGGGCCGTTGCCGTGCGTGAGCACCACCTCGTGCCCGGCCCTGATGAGCGCCGCCACGTGGGCCATCGCCTCGCGGATCGCCCGGTGCTGGTCGGCCGGGGACGCGCTCCCGTCGGGAGCCGTCATGGCGTTGCCGCCCAGTGCGATCAGTACGCGTCCGCCCACACCCGGAAACTATCCAGCCCCACCCGGGCCTTCATTGGCGAGTCTCGCCCACCCCTGCCACATCCATGGGCACATTTCACCAAGCTCGGCACCGGGCGGCGGCGCCGTTCCCTGTGAGGCGGCGGGAAGGCGGTCCGGGTGCAGGGGCTTCGGCCGTCAGCGGCATCGGGCCGACTTTTATCGCGAGTGACTTCTGCCACAATGCTCGCCACTGCCCCCCTTTTATTGGAGACACATGGCCACCCCCCAGGTGCGTCCCGGGCTCACCCACGAGCGCGTCGGCGTCTTCGCCGACGCCATCTTCGCGATCGCCATCACGCTGCTCGCCCTGGAGCTCCCCCGCCCGGAGGGTGCGGACTTCCAGCGGCTGGGGGCGTTCTTCGGCGACCACTTCGGCTCCTTCATGGCCTTCGCCATCGCCTTCCTGATGCTCTGGTTCGCCTGGCGGGCCCATCACACGCTGTTCGACCAGATCGAGCGGGTGTCCCAGCCGGTGCTCCTGCTGCACATCCCGCTGTTGTTCTTCGTGGCCTTCCTGCCGTACACGACGTCGCTCTTCGGCGAGGCCAACGCCGGCCACCTCACGGCGAGCAGCAGGGCCCTGGTGACCGGGATGTTCGGCGGCAACGAGGCCATCCTGCTGCTGTCCCAGGCCGCGCTGTTCACTCTGGTGCCGGCGCAGCGCCTGCACCGGCCGGACACCGACCTGCCCCGCCTGCGCGTCAACACCTGGGTCTACTGGGCCATCGGGATCTACTGGCTGCTGACCGCGCTGGCGAGCGCGTGGGCGGTCGACGTGGTGCCCTTCCTGTGGCTGGCGACCCCGCTCGTCGCCTTCGGCACGGTCCGGGTGCTTAAGAGGCGGTGAAGCCGCGCAGCACGTCCGCGATCTCGTCGACCTCGGTGAGCTTCCCCGACGCCACCGCGATCACGAAGTCGTAGGCGACATCGTCGTCCCGCGGCTCGATCTCCACCCCGTTTTTTGCGCAGAAAACGTACATCGTGAGCCAGGCGGCTCGCTTGTTGCCGTCCACGAACGGATGGTTGGAGACGATCGAGTGCAGGATGGCCGCGGCCTTGGTCAGCAGATCGGGGTAGGCGTCCCGCCCGAACAACGACGTCCGCGGACGCAGGAGGGCCGCCTCCAGGAGCCCGATGTCACGAACCTCGATCGGCGCCCCCGTCGCGTGACGGGCGATCCTCAGCGCCTGCTCAAGGGTGATGTAGCGGGTCACTCCCCCAGCCTGCGCAGGAGGTCGGCGAAACGCTGCGCCCCCTTCTCGGCCAGCAGGTCGGTGTACTCATCGTCGGCGACGCGGGCGAGGTAGTCGTCGATCGCGTGAAGAGCGATCTGCTGCATGCTCCGGCCTTCCTTCTCGGCGCGCCGCCGGAGGGCCTCGGTCTGCTCGTCACTCAGTCGAAGCGTCATGGCCATGCCTCCATGGTACGGCGCGGTATCAGCGTGATACCACCAACGGAGAGTATAGGACCGATAACGCTGGGCTATCAAACCTTCTCCACTCAGCCGGCGCCGAGACCGCGAAGGCGGGTCACCGCCTCGTCGATGACCTCGTCCCGCTTGCAGAAGGCGAACCGCAGGAAGTGACGGCCCCGCGCGGGGTGGTCGTAGAAGACCTGGGTCGGGATGGCGACCACCCCGGCCAGCTCGGGCAGCCGCCGCGCCAGCTCCAGCCCGTCGTCGAACCCGAGCGGCCGTATGTCGGTCTGCACGAAGTAGGTGCCGGCGGGCCGGAGCACGTCGAAGCCGGCCTCGGTCAGGCCGGCCACGAGGCGGTCCCGCTTGGCCTGCAGGGCCGCCCGCTGCGCGGCCACCCAGTCCATCTCCTCCCGCAGGGCGTACGCGACCGCGATCTGCCAGGGGGCGCTCGCGGTGTAGGTGAGGAACTGCTTGACCGTCTGCACGGCGTCGATGAGCGGCGCCGGGGCGCACACCCATCCGGTCTTCCAGCCCGTGACGCTGAAGGTCTTGCCCGCCGAGGAGATCATGACCGTGCGCTCGCGCATGCCGGGCAGCGTGGCGAGCGGCACGTGCTCCACACCGTCGAAGGCGAGGTGCTCGTAGACCTCGTCGGTGACCGCGATCAGGTCGTGCTCCCGGCACACGCGGGCCACGCACTCCAGCTCCTGCCGGGTGAACACGGTGCCGGTCGGGTTGTGCGGCGAGTTCACCAGGATCACCCGGGTGCGGGGCGTGACGGCGGCCTCCAGCTCGGCCGGGTCGAAGGTGAACCGCCCCGCGTCGACGCGCAGCGTCACCGCCCTGCGCACGGCTCCCGCGAGCGCGATGGCCGCGGCGTAGGAGTCGTAGTACGGCTCGAACACGATCACCTCGTCGCCCGGTTCGCAGAGCGCGAGGACCGCCGCGGCGATGGCCTCGGTGGCGCCGACGGTGACGAGGACCTCCCCGTCCGGGTCGTAGGCGAGGCCGTACCACTGCTTGCGGTGCTCGGCGACCGCCTGGCGCAGCTCGGGGAGGCCCGGCCCGGGCGGGTACTGGTTGAGACCCCTCCGCACGGCCTCGACCGCCCGCTCCAGCATGCGCTCCGGCCCGTCGGTGTCCGGGAAACCCTGGCCCAGGTTGATCGAGCCCGTCTCCACGGCCAGCTTCGTCATCGTGGCGAACACGGTTGTGCCGAACTCCCGCATCCGCCGCACCAGCGGCTCCTTCACGGCCCTCACCCTATCCGCGACCGCCGAGGGCCGACACGCGCCAACGACAACGGCGTGATGCCGGACGACCGGGAAACGGCTGTCCGAAAACGAGGACGAGCAGAGAAGGAATCCGGCATTCCTGTCGCCCCTGCGGCGCAAGCCTATAGTGAAGTGACCGGCGGAGCGCGGGAGGTGGGGTGGCTGGTACCTCGGGCGCTGAAGGCCGTCTCCCGTATCTCTTCATCAGTTACGCGCACACGCCTCGTACGCATCCCGAGGACGAGAACCCCAACCGGTTCGTGCAGCGCTACAAGGAGCTGCGCCGATAGCCGTCCTCGCCCACACGACGGCCACGGCTACGGCACCGCGGGACGCGTGGTTCTACGGGTCCTCTCCGTGCGGCTGCATTCCTCACCACCCCAAGAATCTCGGCCCGATGGCGCCACCCTGCGCGCACCGCTGCCGGCGAAGCCGGCGCAGCCGGTGCCTCGCAGCGGCCGCCCGCGACTGTGGCCGCTCACGCCGGAGGACCGGGCACCCGAAGATGCCGCGCCCGACGAACCGCCAGGACGGAAGGGGAGGCAATGAGCGAGTTCCGGGACGGCCACATCGTCACCTTCTACTCCTACAAGGGAGGGACGGGCAGGACGATGGCGCTGGCCAACACGGCCTGGATCCTCGCCTCCAACGGTCACCGCGTGCTGGTCGTCGACTGGGATCTGGAGTCCCCCGGTCTGCACAAGTTCTTCCGGCCCTTCCTCGACGAGGAGATGATCGCCGGCACGGCCGGCGTGATCGATCTGATCGCGGGCTTCGCCTGGGCCTCGACGCGCCCCGGTTCCCGGCCCGCCGACTGGCACACCCGGTACGCGGACGTGGGGCGGCACGTCGTCCCGGTCGAGTGGCCCCACTTCCCCGACGGCGGCTCCCTCGGCTTCCTGCCCGCCGGACGGCAGGACCGCGACTACTCCTCCCTGGTGTCCACCTTCGACTGGGACAACTTCTACGAGCGGCTGGGCGGCGGGCAGTTCCTCGACGCCCTGCGGATGGACATGCGGCGCGGCTACGACTACGTGCTCATCGACAGCCGCACCGGTCTGAGCGACGTCGCCGGCATCTGCACGGTCCACCTCCCCGACACCGTGGTCACCTGCTTCACGCTCAGCGACCAGAGCATCGAGGGGGCCGCGCGGGTCGCGTCGGAGATCGCCGAGCGGTTCTCCGACCGCCGCATCAGGATCCTGCCGGTCCCCATGCGCGTGGACGACACGGAGAAGGAGAAGCTCGACACGGGCCGGGCCTTCGCCCGGAGCCGGTTCGAGGAGTTCCCCAGCGGCATCGGCCAGGACCAGGCCGGCAGTTACTGGGGCGCCGTCGAGATCCCTTACAAGCCGTTCTACGCGTACGAGGAGACCCTGGCGGCCTTCGGCGACGCGCCCGGCTCGCCCGGCTCGCTGCTGGCCGCCTACGAGCGGCTCACGAACGTCATCACCGGGGGCCGCGTGCCGTCCCTTCCCCCGTTGGACGAGGACCTGCGGTTGAGTTACCGGGAGCTGTTCGTCCGGCGCCGCCCGTCGCTGTCGGAGGACGTCACCCTGAGTCACGTCCCCGAGGACCGGCTGTGGGCGGACTGGATCACCGCCGTGCTGACGCGGGCCGGCATGCGGGTCCGTACGCAGGGGGGCGAGCGCGAGGAGGACGCGAGCGGGCAGTCGCGGACGCCGGAGGCGGCGGGCCGCACGGTCGCGCTGCTGTCCCCCGCCTACCTGCGCTCGGGGCGGGCACGGGAGACATGGCGCGCCGCCGGGGGCCTCGCCGCGCCGTCGGCCGATCTGGTCGCCGTCCGGGTGTCGGACGTACGGCTCCCGCGGCCGTACGCCGACCCGCCCGCGCTGGACCTGTTCCGGCTGGACGAGCAGCACGCGGCCGCCGCGCTGCTGCGCGCCCTCGGCCGCCCGTCGGGGGCCGAGGCCGCCGGGCGGGGAGGGACGCCGCGGTATCCCGGCATCCAGCCGGCCATCGTGAACCTGCCGACGAGGAACGCCGCCTTCACGGGCCGCGGCGAGATGCTGGAGCGGCTGCGCGACCGGTTCGCCGGCGGCAGCCCGGCCGTGGTGACCCAGGCGCAGGAGGGCCGCGCCCAGGCCCTGTTAGGACTCGGCGGCGTGGGCAAGACCCAGCTGGCCATCGAGTACGCCCACCGGTTCATGAGCGACTACGACGTCGTGTGGTGGGTGCCGGCGGAGCAGCCGGAACTGCTGAACGGAGCGATGGCCGATCTGGCCGAGCGGCTGGGCATGAGGATCGGCGACAACCTGGCTGAGGCGGCGCTGGCGGCCAAGGACGCGTTGGGGCGAGGCGAGCCGTACGCCCGCTGGCTGCTCATCTTCGACGACGCCGACAGCGCGGAGGACGTGCAGACCTACCTGCCGGGGGGCACCGGGCACGTGCTGATCACGTCGCGGAGCCAGGCCTGGTCGCGGATCGCCATGCCGCTGGAGGTCGACGTCTTCACCCGGGAGGAGAGTCTGGAGCACCTGCGGCGCCGGGTGGCCGATCTCAGCGACGGGGACGCCGGTCGGGTGGCCGCCGCGCTGGGCGACCTGCCGCTCGCCATCGAGCAGGCCGGCGCGTGGCTGCAGGAGAGCGGCATGAGCGTGGACGAGTACGTCGGCACGCTGTCCGAGCAGCTTGAGCGGACGCTCGCACTCGGGGACTCCCCGACCTACCCGACCTCGGTCGCCGCCACCTGGAACGTGTCCATCGAGCGCCTGCGGGAGAAGTCACCCGCGGCGGTCCGGCTGCTCCAGCTGCTGGCCTTCTTCGCCGCGGAACCGGTGTCGCTGTCCATGTTGTACGGCGACGAGACCGTGCGCTGCCTGATCCCGTACGACGACTCGCTGCGCGAGAAGATCATGATCGGGCGGCTGGTGCGCGAGCTGCACAGGTTCGCCCTCGCCAAGGTGGACCAGCGCAACAGCTCGGTGCAGGTGCACAGACTCGTGCAGGCCGTGCTGCGTGACCAGATGGACGACGACGAGCGCGAGCGCACCGTCCACGAGGTGCACCGCATCCTCCTGGGCGCCCGCCCGCGCGAGGGCGGCACCGACGACCCCGGCAACTGGCCGCGGTACGACGAGATCTGGCCGCACCTCGCCCCGTCCAGCGCGCAGGACTGCGACGAGGAGGAGACCCGGCAACTGCTGGTCGACCGCGTGCGGTACCTGTGGCGGCGCGGCGAGTTCGACCGGGCGCTCGATCTCGGCCGCCGCCTGGAGGAGCTGTGGATCAGGAAGCTCGGCGACTACGACCGGCAGACGCTCCACCTGCGGTTCCACCTGGGGAACGTGCTGCGTTCCCAGGGCAGGTACCGCGAGGCGTGCGATCTCAACCGGGCGATCCTCGAAGACCAGCGCCGGGTGCTGCCCGACCCGCATCCGCACACGCTACAGACGGCCGGCAGCCTCGCCGCCGATTTGCGCGCCCTGGGCGAGCCGACCGAGTCGCTGCGGATGGAGCAGGAGACCTACGAGCGCACGAAGGAGCTGTTCTTCGACGACCACCCGCGCGTCCTCGCGGCGTCCCACAACCTGGCCGTCGCCCTGCGGCACGCCGGGGACTTCAACGCCGCCCGCCGGCTCGACCAGGAGACCGCGGACAAGCGTCGCGAGGTGCTCGGCCCCGCCCACCCCTCCACGCTCCTATCCGAGGCGAACCTCGCTCTGGACATCCGCGAGGCCGGGGAGTACGCGAAGTCGGCCGACCTGCTGCGCGAGACGCTGAACAGCTACGCCGAGGTGGCCGGCCCCGAGCTCCCCGACAGGTTGAGCACCGCGCGCAGCCTCGCCGTGTCCCTGCGAGAGACCGGCGCGCTCGCGGAGGCGCGGCGGCTCACCGAGGCGACCTACGAGCGGTGTCTCCGGCGCTTCGGCCCCGACTCACCCGAGACCGTCGCGTGCAAACTGAGTCTCGCCTGCGATCTCGCCGCGGCGGGCGACGCACGGCGGGCGCTCGACCTCGCCGCCGAGGTCCGGGCGAGCTACGAGAGCACGCTGGGCGCGGACAACCCGTACACGCTGATCGCGGCCGGCAACCTCACGATCTACCTGCGGCACCTCGGTGAGTTCGCCGAGAGCCGGGCGCTGGGCACCCGTACCCTCCAGACGCTGCGGCGCAGGATCGGGTCCGATCACCCTTTCTCACTCGCCTGCGCCGTCAACCTGGCCAACGCGCTGGGAGACCTGCAGGACCACGCCGAAGCCGAGAGGCTGCAGCGGGACACCCTCGAACGGCTGCGCGCGGTTCTCGGCGCCTACCACCCCACGACACTGATCTGCGAGGCCGACCTGGCCGTGACCCTGCGCGACGTCGGGCGGACCGACGAGGCCCGGATGCTGCGCGAGCCCCTGCTCGTCCAGCTCCGCCGGATCCTCGGGGAGGCGCACCCGGTCATCGGCGCGGTGCTGGACTGGCGCCGCGTCGACCGCGAACTGGAACCCCTCCCCTGGTGACCGGGCCTGGCCGGGTGACCGGGCAGCCCCCGGCGATCAGGCCGCCCCGCAAGCTGTCGGGGCATCGGCTGCGCCTTCGCTTCCCGTGCGGAGCCCGAGCCGCGTCTCTCCTTCGAGGACCACGAGATCGAGCAGCTTGCGATGATGGAGCAGGAACGGTGGCTGCGGCACCTGGTCGCCGACCGGGACGCGCTGTCGGCGCGTGGGTTCGGCGGCACGGCCGACGTCGTCGTGCACGTCCGCGAGCGGGAGACGCGCGTGCTGGTGCTCTGGCCGCCCGGCTCGCGAAGAGGCTGACAAGGAGGGGCCGGAGGGTGAGCCTGACGGCAGGCAGGATCCGGCGGGTGGACGCGCTGCGCGGGTTCGCCGTGTGCGGGATCATGCTCGTCAACGCGTGGCAGCAGACGGTGCGGCGGGCGCCCACCTCGCTGGACTGGGTGATGACGAACCTGTTCCAGAGCCGCTTCTACCCGATGTTCGCCTTCCTGTTCGGGCTGTCCTTCGCGCTGTTCCTGCGCTCGGCGCGGCGGCGCACGCGGCGCCCGCGCGTCGTCATGCTCCGGCGCCTGGCCGTGCTCGCCGTGCTGGGCGCGGCGCACACCCTGATCGACCCGGGCGAGGTGCTGCTGCCGTACGCGCTGCTGGGGGCGCTCGTCCTGCTGCCGGCGAGCCTCCTGCCCCGGTGGGCTGTGCTGCTGGCCGGCTCCGGCACGCTGGTCGCCTCCGTGCTCGACTCCCACCCGTACGTGCTGATCACCGCGTTGTTCCTGCTCGGCCTGGCCGCCGCCCCGGGTACGGAGCCGGGAAGAGGACCGACGCGCCTCGGCGGGGCGGACGGCCTGGGCAGCGGGCCGTTCCTCGGCGTCGTGTGCGGGGCGGCTGCCGTGCTCGCGGCCTGGCTGACCTGGTGGTGGAACCACGCACCGCCCGGCGGCGGGGTCTACCAGGCGGCGGCGCTGTGCGGGGCGGTCGCGTACGCGGCGGCGTTCCTGTTGCTCGCCCGGCGCGCCACCCTGTTCGAGACGCTGGGACGGATGACGCTGACCAACTACGTGACGGGCACGACGGTGATCGTGGTGGCGATGCCGCTGCTGGAGGCCGACGACACGGGAGCCGCCCTCGTGGTGCTCGCCGCCGTCACCGTCGCCGCGCAGGCGGTCTTCTGCCGGTGGTGGCTCGCCCGGCACCGGTACGGCCCGCTGGAATGGGTGTGGCGCACGCTCACCTGGTGGGGCACTTCGCGGGGCATCTGGTGGGGTGTGGAGACGACCGGGCAGACTGTGGTCCGTGACCCGCGTAGCGCTGTGCCAGATCCCCGTCGACCACGACCCGGAGACCAACCTCGCGACCGTGCGTGACGCTCTCGCGCGGGCGCGGGGAGCGGACCTCGCCGTGTTCCCCGAAGCGACGCTCGCCCGGTTCGGCCCGCGGATCGTCGAGACGGCCCAGCCGCTCGACGGCCCGTTCGTCACCGGCCTCGCCGAGGCGGCGCGGGAACACGGCACCGCGGTCATCGCCGGCGTCTTCGAGCCCGCCGCGGACGGCAGGGTCTGGAACACCGCGGTCGCCCTGCGCGAGGACGGCTCGCTCGCGGCGGCCTACCGGAAGATCCATCTGTTCGACTCCTTCGGCGCGAAGGAGTCGAAACTGGTCGCGCCGGGAGACGAGCCGGCGGTGGTGGAGCTGGCCGGGCTCAGGATCGGGCTGATCACCTGTTACGACGTCCGCTTCCCCGAACTGGCCCGCGCACTGGTCGACCGTGGCGCGGACACGTTCGCGGTGATCGCCGCCTGGGGCTCGGGGCCGCTGAAGGAGGACCACTGGACGACCCTCGTCAGGGCGAGGGCCATCGAGAACACCACCTGGACCATCGCGGTCGGCCAGGCGCCCAACCCTGCCATACCGGACGGGTTCGGTGTGGGCCGCAGCATGCTCGTCGACCCGATGGGGGTCGCCCGCCACGACCTGGGCACGGGCCCCGGCGTGCTGCCGGCGGAGATCGACGCGGCGTGGACCGAGACCGCGCGCGCGACCCTCCCCTCGCTCGAACACCGCCGGCTCGGAGCCGGCAGATCGTAAACTTGGCCCCATGAGCGAGCCGGGACGCAGGACGCGGATGCAGAAGGTGGTTCCGCCGCGGCTGCTCGTGCCGTACCTGTCGGGCCGCCGGACGATCATCTCCGGATACGTCTACCGGGTGCAGGACTGCGACCGCCTCACCACCCCCGCCGCGCTCGTCGAGGCCCTCGACCTGTGCTTCGACGGATCGGAGCTGACACCGGACGTGCCCGAGCTGTACATCATGCGCTGGGACGCACGGGACATCGACACTTACGTCGTCCCGTACGGGCCGCACATGGGCGGTGATTGGAGCGATGCACCGCCCTTCACCGGGAACGGCTTCACCGCCTCGCGCGAGCAGGTGGTGCCGCAGTTCCACACGATGCCCATGCCGATCCCGGCGGGCGCGGAGATCGTGCACCTCACCGCGGCCGGGGAGCGTCCCTTCGCCGGGTACGACGGCCTGACCTGGCGGCCGGCGCGATGAGCGAGATCGAGCCGGTCGGCCTGGGATTCGTCGCCCGCTACCGCGACCGTGACTACGCCGCCGCGGTCGGGCCCGGCGGCGACGACGTGGTGCTGTTCAGCGAGACCCCGCAGGAGGGCTTCACCGCCGCCGGCGGCTACTGGCGGCTGCGGGTGAACCGCTCCACGCTGGAGCGGCTCACCCTGCTGCGCACGGTCGGCGCCTTCGGGGGCGAGCCGTGCCTCGTGCTCGACGAGGACGACGGCGGCGACGGCGGCGAGGGCGGCCTGCACATCGCCTACACCGGCCACAACGGCCTGAAGGCCGAGGCGCTCGGCTACTGGCTTGTGGACCACGGCGCGTACGAGGTGGTCGTGCCCCGCGACGAGGTGCACGCGATCCGGGTGGAGCGCGTGCCCGTGCCGCTCGCTCCTGACCGGGCGGACGGTCAGGAGACCTCTCAGCAGCCCAGCGGGCGGTAGCGGGCGAGCCGCGCCGTCGTCCACGTCGCCGCCGGACGGTCCGGCGGCCCCTGCCCCCGGCTCGGACGTCGCCGCCGGACGGTCCGGCGGCCCCTGCCCCCGGCTCGGACGCGGGCGCGGCCCACGCCGTCGACCAGAGCGGATCGGGCGCCCGCGTCCGGCCCGGTCACGGCGGCCGCGCCCCCGCTCGGCCGGCCGGGGCGTCGTCGTCCTGGCCCGGCCCGGGGTCACGAACGCGTCAGCGGTGGGTGCGATGGCCGCGCCACTGGTCCATCAGCCGGCGCATCCGCTGCCGGTTCTCCGGATCACGCGTCATGGTCTTGGCCTTCTCGACGTTCTCCCGGCCCTTGGGGCTCTGCAGGTACTCCCTGATGCGCTGCACGATAGATGCCATTTGTAGCTCACCATCCCTTTTGTGCCGTCACTGGACGGCTACCCACGGACACCGCCGCCAATCACCGGTGCGAGAGCGCACGGAACGGTCCGGCGAAACCCGGGGACGATGCAGAAGAACCTCCTCGGGGCGGCCGAGGCCCGGCGGCTCGTGCGGGCACAGGGGCGGGGGCCGCGTGAGCGCCGCCCTTCCGGCTCGTGTCAGACGGTGTCCACCTCCGCGTACGGGAGGCCGCCGGAGAGTTTGGGATAGCCGGGGCCGCGGTCGAAGAAGGCGGGGGGACGCGTTTCGCGCAGCCGCTCCCGCAAGCGCTCGGTCGCCTCCGCGTCCACCACGACGCTGTCGCGGGTGCCGGTCAGCACGACGCCGTAGTCCTCCCGCGCGCCCTCGAACGAGACCTTCCCGTCGCGGACGTCGGCGGCCACCGTCTCGGCCGGCCGGTCGTACGGCGAGCCCCAGCCGCCTCCGCCCGTCGTCCGGATGCGGATGACCTGCCCGGCGCGTACGGGGAAGTCGTCGACCAGGCCCTCCATCTCCACACCGTCCACGGTGACCTGGAAGGGACGGCCCGCCCGGCCGCCGTTCACACCCCAGCACGACAGGATCGAGCGGTCGGCGATCGACATGAAGGAGGCGTCGCGCAGCATGCGGATGTGCTTGTCGTAGCCGAGCCCGCCGCGGAACTCCCCCGGGCCGCCGCTGTCCACGGCCAGGCCCAGCCGCTCCACCCGGAACGGCCAGCGCGCCTCGGCGAACTCCACCGGGATGTTGCGGCTGTCGGGCACCACGTGGATGGTGTCCTCCCCGTCGGCGTACCAGCGCCCGCCCGACCCGCCGCCCAGCACCTCGCGCATGAGGTAGGGCCCGTCGTCCGACTCGCCGTACACGCCGGTGTAGCGGATGGTCTCCTGGTCGGCCGGCATGCGGCCGCCGGTCGCCTTGGCGAGCACGCCGGCCAGCACCCCGAGCAGTCGCAGGATCACGAACGTACGGGCGTTGGTGGGCGCGGGGAAGATCGGCGTGAGCAGCGTGCCCTTCTCCGGGAAGACCATCTTGATCAGTGGCACGACGCCCTCGTTGACGTCGAGCTGGGCCATCCGCTCGGGGGTGTCGGCGAGGTTGCGCAGGATCGGCGCCAGCCACTTCTTCAGGAACACCCCGTCGGCGTAGTCGCCCGCGTGGTTGATCGGCCCCTTGGCCTGCGGTGAGGTGCCGGTGAAGTCGATGGTCAGCGGCGTGTCCGCCGAGTGGTCGACGGTGAGCGTGATCCGCTGGGCGTGCAGGCGCGGCTCGTCCACGCCGTCATGCTCGGCGTAGTCCTCCCAGACGTGCACACCCTCGGGGATCTTGGCGAGCAGCTCGCGGCGGAAGGTCTCGGTCGTCTTGCCGACGATCGCGTCGAAGCACACCTCGACCGCCTCCCGGCCGTAGCGGCCGAACAGCTCGCCGAGCCGCCGCGCGCCCATGAGGCAGGCCGAGCACTCGGCGTCGAGGTCGCCGGCGAGGCTGTCGGGCATGCGGGAGTTGCGCGTCATGATCGTGAGCGCGGCACGGTTGGGCACCCCCTGGTCCCACAGCTTGATCGGCGGGACCATCAGGCCCTCCTCGAACGCGCTGCGCGCGTGCGACGGCATGGAACCCGGCACGGCGCCGCCGATGTCGTCGTGGTGACCGAACGCCTGGACGAACGCGACGACCTCGCCCTCGTGGAAGACCGGCACCGTCACGCACAGGTCGGGCAGGTGCCCGATGCCGCCCTCGGACAGGTACACGTCGTTGTGGAAGAACACGTCGCCCGGGCGCATCGTGTCCACCGGGAAGTCACGGACGACCGGCTGCACCAGCGCCGAGTAGGACCGCCCGGTCAGCTTGCGCATCCGCACGTCGTGGATGCCGGCGCGGAAGTCGTGGGCGTCGCGGATCATGGGCGACCTCGCCGTCCGCGCGATCGCCGTCTCCACCTCCTTCTCCACCGAGGCGAGCGTGCCTTCCACGATCTCCACGAGCACGGGGTCGGCGGTCCTACCGGTCATCGCTCACCACCACGAGGTTGCCGTAGTCGTCCATGGTCGCCGTGAAGCCGGGATGCACCGGCAGGGTCGAGCCGTACTCCTCGATCACGGCGGGGCCGCGCACGACCGCGCCCGCGCCGAGGTCGCCCCGGCGGTAGATCACGGTGCGGCCCCACCGCTCGTAGTAGACGTCGCGGGTCGCGACCGGGCTCGGCTCGTCCTCCTGGCGGGGCCTGCGCGCGATCTTCGGCCGGACGATCGGGCCGATGCCGGACACCCGGAGGTTGACCCACTCGACGGCGTGCCGGGGATCGGCACGGTAGCCGTACCCGTAGAGCCTCTCGTGCTCGGCGTGGAACCGCTCGGCGACCGCGCCGAGCCACGCCTCGTCCAAGGGGCCGTCGGGGGCGGGCACGCGCACCTCGTACGCCTGGCCGTAGTAGCGCAGGTCGGCGCTGCGCGCGTACACGTGCTCGGCGAAGCCCTCACGGTCGAGCGCGGCGGCGGCCTGGGCCTCCAGGTCGCCGAGGATGTCGGCGACCGCCTCGGGCGAGGGGTCGCGGGCGACGTGCGTGCGGACGTAGTCGTTCTTCACGTCGACGGTGAGCAGGCCGAACGCGGACACGTTCCCGGGGTCCGGCGGGACGATCGCGGCCGGCAGGCCGAGGATGTCGATGAGGCGGCAGGCCAGCAGCGGCCCCGATCCACCGAAGGCGACCATCGGGAAGTCCCGCACGTCGAGGCCGCGCTGCACGGTGATCTGCCGGATCGCGTTCGACTGGTTGAACGCGCTGATCTCCAGGATGCCGGTGGCGCAGCGCTCCGGGGTCAGCCCCAGCCGGTCCGCCAGCGCCGCCACGCCCGCCCGCGCGGCGGCGACGTCGAGGGGGATCTCGCCGCCGAGCAGATGCGGAGGCACCCGCCCGAGGAAGACGTGCGCGTCGGTCACGGTCACCTCGGTGCCGCCCCTGCCGTAGCAGATCGGGCCGGGATCCGCGCCCGCCGACCTCGGGCCGACCTTCAGCGTCCCCTCGGGCGAGATCCAGGCGATCGACCCGCCGCCCGCCCCGACCGTGACGATGTCGATCATGGGGATCTTGCACGGGTAGCGGCCGATGCTGCCCTCGGTCGTCAGCGACGGCTCCCCGTCCACCACGACCGCCACGTCGGTCGAGGTGCCGCCCCCGTCGAGGGTGATGACGCTCGGGTGCCCGGCGGTCCCCGCGACGAGCGCCGCGCCGAGCGCCCCCGCCGCCGGGCCGGACAGCACGGTCGTGATCGGCTGGTGCACCACCTCGGCCGCCGACAGCACGCCGCCGTTGCTCTTCATGACCGAGAACGGCCGGCCGAGCCGCTCCGACAGGTTGTCGATGTACCGCCGCATGATCGGCTTGACCGCCGCGTCCACCAGCGTGGTCACCGACCGCTCGTACTCGCGGTACTCCCGCAGCACGTCGCTCGACAGCGACACGACCGCCTCGGGGTGCTCGCGCTCCAGCACCTCGCGCATCCGCCGCTCGTGTTCCGGGTTGGCGTAGGAGTGCAGGAAGCACACCCCGATCGCGGTGACGCCGCGCTCCCTGAACCACCGGGCGGCCCGTACGGCCTGCGCCTCGTCGAACGGCCGGACCTCCCGGCCGAGGTGGTCGAGCCGTCCGCCCACGGTACGCACCCGGTGCACGGGCACGATCCGCGGGGGTTTGACCCAGAAATAGGAGTTGCCGTAGCCGTCCGGCACGCTCTGCCGCGCGATCTCCAGGACGAACTCGAAGCCCTCCGTGGTGACGAACCCCAGGTGTGACGTGCCGTCCGGACGGTCCTCCAGCAACTGGTTGGTGGCGACGGTGGTGCCGTGGACGAGGGCGGAGACGGCGTCGAGGGCACGGGACCCCGCGTGGGCCTCGAGCACCTTGTGCACGCCTGCCATGAACCCGTCGGCCGGGTTGGCGGGAGTCGAGGGAGTCTTGGTCGTGACGATCCGGCCGGACTCCTCGTCGACGAGCACGACGTCGGTGAAGGTGCCGCCCGTGTCGACCCCGATGCGGACGCTAGGCATGCTCAGTGTTTACCGACCGCCGCCGATCGGAAGAACCGGCGCACTCTGCCGAAGAATCGCCGTCCTGTCGTCACACCCTGCCCGGACGGATGACTCAGACCGCGCAGGCGCCGTCGTCGCAGTCCCCGCCCGCCGGCGCCGCCTCCTGGGCCGTACGCGCCTCGACCTCCCGCAGGGCGGCCACGAGCGTCTCGGCGGGCTGCGCGCCCGAGACGGCGAACTTCTCCTCGAACAGGAACAGCGGGACGGCGCGGACGCCGAGCGCGCGGGCGCGGGCCAGCTCGGCGCGCACCTGCTCGCCGCCCTCCCCGGTGTCCTCGACGCCGGTCTCGGCGGCGAGCTTCGCCAGCGTGGCGGGGTCGCCGACGTCGAGGCCGTCGGTGAAGTGGGCGCGGAAGAGCCGGTCGGCCATGTCCCCGTCCCGCCCCGCGCGCCCGGCCAGCCAGATGAGCCGGTGCGCCTCCAGCGTGTTGGCCGCGACCGCCCGGTCGAAGCGGAGCTCCAGCCCGTCCTGCGCGGCCACACCCGTGACGTGACCGGTCATCTGGGCCACCCGGTCGGCGCCGCCGAACTTGTGCTCCAGCGCGCGCAGCAGCGGCTCACCGCCGGAGACGCCGTCCGGGTCGAGCTGGAACGGCCGGTGGACGACCTCGACGTCCCCGTCGAAGGCCCGGACGGCCTGCCGGAGCCGGTGGTGGCCGATGTAGCACCAGGGACACACGACATCGGAGAAGATCTCTACTTTCACGCCATGTCCCAACCGGCGGCACCGGCCGCCGATTCCCCGGCCGCGGCTATCGCCGGCGGCTCTGGCGTCCCAGGAGCCAGCCGATGACGGCGCTGCCGAGCGCGACCCCGGCGCCGGTCCCGAACGCCGCGAGCATCGTCCAGGCGGGCACCCCCTGACGGGGCGCGGCCGGAGCCTCGCGGGTGAACACCCGCGGCGCGGACTCCCCTGTGACGGGCGCCACCACGGGCGCCACCACGGGCGCGGTCACGGGCGCGGTCACGGGCGCGGTCACGGCGTCAGCGGACTCGGCGGGGACGGCGGGGACGGCGGGGACGGCGGGGACGGACAGCAGGTGCCGCTCGACGGCGGCGAAGAACTCGCCTGCGGTCTTCTTGGCGACCGAGGCGAGCATCCGCTGCCCCACCCCGCCGATCATGCCGCCGACCACGGCCTCGGCGTCGTAGTCGATGCGGGTGCCGCCCCCCGCGTCGCTGAGCCGTACGGCCACGGTCGCCTCGACGGTGCCGGGGGCGCCCTGCCCGCGCGCGCCGAGCGTGAACCGGTCCGGCTCCTCCTGGTCGCGCAGCGCGACCTCGCCCTGGTAGACGCCCTTGATCGAGGCGACCCCCGCGGTCACCGTCATCGCGTACACGTTCTCGCCTGTCGTCTCCAGGCGCTCGCAGCCGGGGATCGTCCGCACCAGGACACCGGGGTCCTGGAGGGCGTCCCAGACCCGCTTGCGCTCCGCCGCGACCAGCGCGCTGCCCGAGACCTTCATGGGCCACCTCCGATGCCGAGCACCCTAGAAAATCACCTGTCCGGCGAGAACGGCAAGATCTGCCCCGGCACGGCGCGGCGGTCGTGCAGAGTTCACATGCCGCCGCGACGCCGGCGGGTCTACCGGGACGCCGCGGCCGCTTCGGTGGGCGCGGAGGAGGGCTTGGAGGAGGGCTTGGAGGAGGGCGCGGAGGAGGGCATGGCGGGCTGGGACCGCGCGACCTCGCGGCAGGTGTTGCGGGTGACCACCGCCAGCAGCGAGCGGAGCGTCTCCACCTCCTCCGGCGTCAGGCCGTCGGACATCCGGCGGTGGAGCTCCTCCTCGACCCGGCGGATCTCGGGACGCAGTGCGTCGCCCTTCGGCGTCGTGCTCACCACGCTGACCCGCCGGTTGGCGGGCGACGGCGCGCGGCTCACGAGCCCGCTGCGCTCCAGCCGCTGCAGGCTCTTGGTCATCGTGGACATGTCGATGCCCAGCGCGGCGGCGAGCTTGTTCTGGGACATCGGGCCGTTCTCCCACAGCGTGCCGAGCACCCGGTCCTGCCCGGGATAGAGGCCGATCTCCGCGAGCATGGCGGCGAGCAGGACCCGGTGGCCCAGGGCCGCCTGCGCCATCAGGCAGCTCAGGCTGTCGGAGCCCTCACCTTGCGGCACCCCGCACGCCCCCGCGTCGCCGGTCAGCGCATCCATCATCACGCCCCCTCCTCCGCGTTCAGCCTACCCGCTTGCATATTGGTCGGCCAAGTTGTATTACTTTCGTTGGCCGACCAAGTTTGCCGACCAAGTTGGCTGGCCACATGATGACGCGAAAGGACACGATCATGCCGTTCACCTCCTTCGAGCTGGGCTCCCTCCGTCTGCCGAATCGCCTCGTCATGGCGCCCATGACGCGGTCACGCTCGTACGTCGCCGGAATCCCCTCTCCGCTCACCGCGCTCTACTACGCCCAGCGCGCCTCGGCCGGGCTGATCATCACCGAGGGCGTCCAGCCGAGCCCCGCCGGGCAGGGCTACATGGACACGCCGGGGCTGCACACCGACGAGCAGGTGGCGGGGTGGCGCGAGGTGACCGACGCCGTCCACGCGGCGGGCGGCAGGATCGTCGCCCAGCTCATGCACGCGGGCGGGGCCGGCCATCCCGCCAACACCGGCAGGCTTCCCGTCGCCCCCTCGGCCGTACGGATCGGGGGGCAGATCTTCACGCCGTCCGGTCTCCAGGACACGCCGGTGCCGGTCGCGTTGTCCACCGCCGAAGTTGAGGCCACGGTCCGCGACTTCGCCGCCGCCGCGCGGCGCGCGGTGGACGCCGGGTTCGACGGGGTCGAGCTCCACGGTGCCAACGGCTACCTCGTCCACCAGTTCCTGTCCCGGAACGCCAACCTGCGCGACGACCGCTACGGGGGGACGGTGTCCGGCCGCATCCGGTTCGCGGTGGAGACCGCCCGGGCCGTGGCGGCGGAGATCGGCCCCGAGCGGGTGGGCATCCGCCTGTCCCCCCGCAACGGCGCCCAGGGACTGGCCGAGGACGACGCGGACGAGCTCTACCCCGTGCTGGTGTCCGCGCTCGCCGATCTCGACCTGGTCTATCTGCACCTGGTGGCGACCGGCGGCGACGAGCTCAACGCGCGGATCCGCGACCTGTGGCCGAACGCCCTCGTCGTCAACGATCCCGCGGCCACCGACCCGGCGTCCGCCGCGGAGCGGCTGCTGGACTGGGGCGCCGACCTGGTCGCGCTGGGCAAGTCCTTCCTGGCCAACCCCGACCTGCCGCTGCGCCTGCGGGTCGGCGCGCCGCTCAACGAGGCGGATCTGAGCACGGCCTTCGGCGGCGACCACCGCGGCTACACCGACTACCCGACGCTCGCCCTGCACCCTGCCGCCCACCCTGCCGCGGCGTAGCCGGCACACACGACGCGAAGACCTCCGGTTCGGCGAACCGGAGGTCTTCGCCGTTCCCGCGTCCCGCCTCCCCGCGGGTCTCAACCGCGCGGCGTACGGGCGAATCAGCCGCGCGGCGGACGCGCCGCATGCCGGTGTTCGCCCATTCTTGATCCCGTGCCTCCCCAGGAGGCGCTCCCGGCGGGACGGGACCCGTGTCCCTGGCGGCCGGGACCATCCGGCCGCAATCGTCGGTACTGCAAGAAACGGGGTTCCGGCCCTCGCGACGCGGAGTCCGGGCGGCACTCCGCCGGCTGTGACGAAGATCGCACGCCGCAGAGCCCTAATGCTCTACAGCTTGTAGTACTACTTGTTATAGGACTACGGGCCGTAGAGCTCCGGTGTGAGGGAGACATGGACGCGCTTGACCTGGCACGGTGGCAGTTCGGGGTGACCACCGTGTACCACTTTCTCTTCGTACCCCTGACGATCGGACTGGGCGTCTACGTCGCCGGACTCCAGACCGCCTGGCTGCGTACGGGCAAGGAGCACTACCTCAGGCTGACGAAGTTCTTCGGCAAGCTCTTTCTGATCAACTTCGCCATGGGCGTCGTCACCGGCATCGTCCAGGAGTTCCAGTTCGGGATGAACTGGAGCGAGTACTCGACCTTCGTCGGCGACGTGTTCGGCGCGCCGCTGGCGCTGGAGGCGCTGCTCGCGTTCTTCCTGGAGTCGACGTTCCTCGGGTTGTGGATCTTCGGCTGGGACCGCCTGCCCAAGCGGATCCACCTCGCCTGCCTGTGGGCCGCCGTCATCGGGTCCAACCTGTCGGCGTACTTCATCCTCGCGGCCAACGCCTGGATGAAGCACCCGGTCGGCTACGAGGTCGTGGACGGCAGGGCCAGGATGACCGACCTGTGGGCGGTGCTGACCAACTCTACGGCCCTCGCCCAGGTGCCCCACGTGGTCGCCGCCTCGTTCGTCGTCGCGGGCGGGTTCGTCATCGCCGTCGCGGGCTACCGCATCCTGCGCGAGCGCGGCGCCGGCCTGATGCCCGGCCGCGGGAACGCCCGGGCCGTCCGGGACGCGACCGTGCCCATGCGCCGCCTGCCGGACATGTGGCGGACCAGCCTGCGCGCCGCGCTCGTCATGACGGCGATCGCGGGTGCCGTCGTCGCCGGCAGCGGCGACCTGTCCGGCCAGCTGCTGCGTGAGCAGCAGCCGATGAAGCTCGCCGCGGCGGAGGGCCTGCGCCACGACACCGCCGGCGCGCCGTTCTCGATCGCGCCCGGCGTCGAGGTGCCCGGCCTGCTCAGCCTGCTCGCGGCGCACGACCCCGGCGCGACCGTCCAGGGCGTCGACGACATCCAGGCGCGGTACGAGAAGACCTTCGGGCCGGCCGACTACACCCCGAACCTGCCGGTCGTCTTCTGGTCCTTCCGTGTGATGATCGGCTTCGGCATGGCCACGGTGGGCCTGTCCGTGCTCGGCCTGTGGCTGACCCGGCGGCCCCGGCGCCGGCAGGGCGGCACCGCGAAGCCGGTGCCCGCCTGGTTCGCCCGCCTCTGCGTCCTGGCGCTCCCGCTGCCCACCATGGCGATCGTCGCCGGCTGGCTGCTCAGCGAGATCGGCCGTCAGCCGTGGACCGTCCAGGGCGAGCTCATGACCGCCGCCAGCGTCTCGCCCGGCGTCTCGCTCGGCGAGGTCGCGATCACCCTGGCCGTCTTCACGGTCCTGTACGGCGTGCTGGCCCTGGCCGAGGGCGTGCTGCTGGTGCGGCACGTCAAGGCGGGCCCGGAGCTGCCTCCGGCCGAGACCGCGCCCGCCGGCGCCGTTCCGGACCGGTCCGACGAGGCGCGGCTCATGCCGACGCTCATGTACTGAGGAGTCACGAGATGACGACCTTCTGGTTCATCGTGATCGCGTTCCTCTGGACGGGCTACTTCGTCCTGGAGGGGTTCGACTTCGGCGTGGGCGCGCTGCTGCCGCTGCTGTCGCGCTCGGAGACCGACCGCAAGCAGGTGCTGGGCACCATCGGCCCGGTCTGGGACGGCAACGAGGTGTGGCTGATCACCGCGATCGGGGCGATGTTCGCCGCCTTCCCGGCGTGGTACTCGGGCCTGCTGAGCGGCTTCTACCTGGCGGTCTTCCTCGTCATCGCCGGTCTGATCGTCCGCGGGGTGGGCCTGGAGTGGCGGGGGAAGGTCCACTCCCGGCGCGAGGTCGCGCTGTGCGACGCCGGGATCGTCACCGGCAGCGTGCTGCCGGCGTTCCTGTGGGGCGCGATCTTCGGCAACCTGCTGTTCGGCACGGCGCTGGCGACCGTGCTCGGCGGGGCCCTGTCGCTGTCGGTGGCCGTGCTGCACGGCGCGGTGTTCGTCGCGCTCAAGACGACCGGCGCGGTCCGCGCCCGCGCCCGCCGCGCCGCGCTGCTCGCGGCCGTGGGCGCGGTGCCGGTCGCGATCGGCACGCTGCCGTCCGTGCCCGGCAAGGGGCCGATGTGGACGCTGGGGACGGCCCTGCTCGCCGCGTCGGCGCTGGCGGCCGGGGTGACGCTGGTGTGGGGCCGCCGGGAGGGCTGGGCCTTCACCGCGACCGCCACGTCGATCGCCGCGACGACGGCCACCGTCTTCGGCGTGCTGTGGTCGGCCCCGCTGCCCGGGCTCACGCTGGCCGAGGCGGCCTCGGCGCCGTACACGCTGACCGTCCTCACCTGGATCGGCCTGCTCGCCCTGCCGGGCGTCATCGCCTACCAGGCCTGGACCTACTGGGTCTTCCGCAAGCGCCTCACCGCCCAGGTGTCCTGAGGACCGTGCTGGCCCTCCCGGTCTACCGGCGGGACGACACGATGGCGAAAGTCATCCATCCGCGCCGTCTCTTCACCGTCCCGGGGACCGGGGTCGCGGACCTCGGAGTGATAGAGACTCTCCACGTGGCCAGCCTCACCAAGCCCCACACGAAGATCGATCCAGGCTCCCATGGGGAGCTCGTCTTCCGGGTCGGTCAGATGATCGGGCCATGACGGTGATCACCGTTCCAGGCGCAGGTGGTGGAGGTCGGAGGGGGAGATGGGCATCCGGTCGATCGCGATGCCCTCGGCGTCCTCGACCGCGGAGGCGATGACGGCGGAGACGGGGATCACCCCGGCCTCCCCCGCGCCCTTGATCCCGAGCGGGTTCAGCGGCGAGGGCGTCTCCAGGTGGGCCGTCTCGATGCGCGGGACCTCCGTGGCGTACGGCATCAGGAAGTCCATGAACGAGGCGTTCAGCAACTGGCCGTGCTCGTCGTAGACCATCTTCTCGTACAGGGCGCCGCCCACGCCCTGGGCCACCCCGCCGTGGATCTGCCCCTCGACGATCATCGGGTTGATCAGCTTCCCGCAGTCGTGGACGACGGCGTACCGCAGGATCCTGATCTCGGCGGTGTCGGGGTCGGTCTCCACGATCGCCGCGTGCATGCCGGCGGCGAAGGTGGATCTCACCGGCGAGTAGTAGTCGCGGCCCTCCAGCCCGGGCTCCTCCCCCTCGGCCACCGGCGGCCGGTCGTCGGAGGCCGGCCCGGCGAACTGCGTGGCCCGCTTGGCCTCCTCGTCGAAGGCGTACCGCAGCGGGTTGGACAGCACGGCGACGGTCGCCAGCGGGATCGACGCCGACGGCACGCCGGCGACGTGGACCGTCCCGTCGGTGATCTCCAGGTCGCGCGGGTCGGCCTCCAGTGCCTCCGCCGCGATCCGCAGCGCCTTCTCCCTGACCTTCCGGCAGGCGAGCGCGATCGCGTTGCCGCTCATCACGGCCGCCCGTGAGGCGAAGGTCCCCACGGCGTACCCGAAGCGCCGGGTGTCGCCGGTGACCACCGACACCTTCTCGATCGGCACGCCGAGCTCGGTGGCGGCGATCTGCGCGAACACCGTCTCGTGCCCCTGCCCCTGGGAGGTGAGGCCGGTCGAGACGTGCACCCGGCCGTCGGAGGTGACGTGCACGTGCCCGCCCTCGTACGGGCCGACGCCGGTGCCCTCGACGTAGCAGCCGACGCCGATGCCGATCCTGCGCCCCTCGGCCGCCGCGCGGGCCTTCTCCTGGGCGAAGGAGTCCCAGCCGATCAGCTCCTTGAGCATGCGCAGCGCCTCGGGGTAGTCGCCGCTGTCGTAGATCAGCGGACGCCCGTCCTGGAACGTCAGGCCCTGGTCGTAGGGGAACTCGTCCGGCTGGATGAAGTTGGCCGCGCGGACCTCCGTGCGGTCCCTCCCGAGGTACGCGGCGATCTTGTCCATCGTCCGCTCCATGCAGAACACGCCCTGCGGGCGGCCCGCGCCCCGGTAGGGCGTGACCTGCACGGTGTTGGTGTAGATCGAGGAGAACTCGACCCGGTAGGCCCCCACCTTGTACGGCCCGAGCAGCTGCGTCGAGGTGATGATCGGCACGATGATCCCGTACGGCGTGTAGGCGCCGTGGTCGTGCAGGATCTCCACCTCCAGGCCGAGGACGCGCCCGTCGTCGTCGAAACCGACCCGCACGTGCTGGACCTGGCCGCGCTCGTGCGACGACGAGACGAAGTGCTCGCGCCGGTCCTCGGCCCACTTCACCTCGCGGTTCAGCAGCCGGGCCGCCCACGGCACGAGGATCTCCTCGGGCCACGGGTGGACGATCTTGACACCGAAGCCGCCGCCGACGTCCGGCGCGATGACCTCCACCTTGGGCAGCGGCAGGCCGAGCTTGGCCGCGATCGCCATCCGCACGCTCGTGGAGGTCTGGGTGGAGGAGTAGACGCGCAGCGAGCCGTCGTCGGCGTCCCAGCGGGCGTACACGCCCTTCCCCTCCAGGGGGGTGCACGCGCTGCGCTCGACGTCGAGGCGGAACTCCAGCCGGTGCGGGGCCGCCTCGACCGCCTCCCGCGCCGTCACCCCGCCGTGGCCCGGCACCTCCTGGACGAGGTGCGCGCCGACGTTGCCCGGCACGTCCTCGTGCACGAGGTGGACGCCGCGCACGGCCTCCTCGATGCCCACGACGGGCTTGAGGATCTCGTAGTCGACCCGGATCAGCGCGCAGGCGTCCTCGGCGAGGTAACGGTCGCGGGCGACGACCATGACGACCGGCTCCCCGACGTGCCGGACGATCTCCCGGGCCAGCGGGTGGGCCGTACGGCCGTGGGTGAGCGCGGGGTGCGGGATCAGCAGCGGCAGCGGCTCGGCCAGCGCGCCCGGCAGGTCCTCCCAGGTGTAGATCGCCACCAGGCCCTCGACGTCGAGGGCGGCCGACACGTCGACGTCGAGGATCCGCGCGTGGGCGTGCGGCGACCTGACGAAGGCGGCGGCCAGCGCGCCCCGGCCCAGGTCGTCGAGGTAGCGCCCCCGCCCGGTAATCAACCGGGCGTCCTCGCGCCGCCGGACCGGCTCGCCGAACAGCTTCGTCGTCATGCTCCGCCCTCCTCCGACTGGATCTCCGCAGCCCGGTGGACGGCCTTGAGGATGTTCTGGTAGCCGGTGCACCGGCACAGGTTGCCCGCCACGGCCTCCAGCGCCTCCTCCTCGGACGGGGCGGGGTTGTCCCGCAGGAACGCGGTGACCGTGCACAGGAAGCCCGGCGTGCAGAACCCGCACTGCAGGGCGTGGCACTCGGTGAAGGCCCGCTGGACCGGCGACGGCTCGCCGTCGCCGCGGGCCAGGCCCTCCACGGTGGTGATCTCGTGACCGTCCGCCGTGACGGCCAATGTCAGGCACGACCGCACCGGCTCACCGTCCAGCAGCACCGTGCAGGCGCCGCAGACGCCGTGCTCGCAGCCCACGTGGGTGCCGGTGAGGCCGAGGTCGTGGCGCAGGCAGTCGGACAGCAGCCGCCGCCCGGGCACCTCCGCCTCCCGCACGACCCCGTTGACCGTCAGCGTCACCCGATGGCGCGTCTCGTTCACGCTTCCTCCCCGTGGGCCGCCGCGGCGGCGTCCCGCAGCGCCCGTGCGGCGAGCACCCCGGTGAGGTGCCGCCGGTAGTCCGCCGTCGCGTGGATGTCGCCCTCCGGCTCGACGCGGTCCCGTACGGCGGCCGCCGCCGCCTCCCAGCCGGCCGACGCGGCGGGCCGCGTGCCGCAGGCCGCGGTCACGTCCACGACCACCGGCACGGGGCCCACGCTCACGCAGGCGACGCGGGCGGCGGCGACGCGGAGGTCATCGTCCAGGGTGACGGCGGCGGCGACCCCGGCCACCGCGTAGTCGCCGTGCCGCCGGGCCACCTCGTGGAAGGCCGTGCCCGACCGGGCGGGCAACGCCGGGAAGAACGCCGACACGGCCAGCTCGCCCGGCCGCAGGGCCGACTCCATGGGACCGGTGAAGAACTCCGCGGCCGGCGCCTCCCGCTCCCCGCCCCGGCTCGCCAGCCGTACGGACCCGCCGAGCAGGGCGAGGACGGCCGGCATCTCGGCGGAGGGATCGGCGTGCACGAGGCTGCCCACCACCGTGCCGCGGTTGCGGATCACGGGATGGGCGACCAGCCGCAGCGCCTGCCGCAGCAACGGCAGCACGGCGGCGGCCTCGGGTGAGCGCTCCACCGCGGCGTGCCGGGCCAGTGCCCCGACGCGTACGCCGGCCGGCCCGGCCTCGATCTTGTCCAGGCCGGGCACGCGGTTCACGTCGACGATGTGGCCGGGCGCGGCCAGCCGCATGTTGAGCAGCGGGATCAGGCTCTGGCCGCCCGCCAGCACCTTCCCGTCCGGCCCGGCCTCGGCGAGGACGTCCAGCGCCTCGCCGAGGGTGGCCGGGCCGTGGTAGTCGAACGGGGGCGGCTTCACAGCGCTCGCACCCGCGGCTCGCGCGGCTCCCGCCGCTCAGACCGCCGGGTCGCGTTCGAGCCCGATCTCCCCACCCGAGACCTCCTTCGCTGGTCTGCGCGCGATGGCGCGCAGCAGGTGATAGCCGGCGAGCACCACGATCGTCCCGAGCGCGATTCCGGCGAGCGAGAAGTCGCCGGTGATCTGGTGGGTGACCGGGCCGATCGCGAGGATGATCCCCGCGCCGATCGGCACCATGTTCACCGGGTCGGCGAAGTCCACCCGGTTCTCCACCCAGATCTTCGCGCCGAGCAGACCGATCATGCCGTACAGGATGACCGTGACGCCGCCGAGCACGCCGCCGGGCGTGGCGGCGATCAGCGCGCCGAACTTGGGGCACAGGCCGAACAGGATCGCGATGACCGCGGCGATGTAGTAGGCGGCCGTCGAGTAGACCCGCGTGGCCGCCATGACGCCGATGTTCTCGGCGTACGTCGTGGTGGGCGAGCCGCCGACGGCGGTCGCGACCACGGTGCCCACGCCGTCGGCGATGACCGCCTTGCCCATCTGGGGGTCGACGTCGGAGCCGGTCATCTGGCCCACGGCCTTGACGTGGCCGACGTTCTCCGCGATCAGGGCGATGACGGCGGGCAGCACGACCAGGATCGCCGAGACCTGGAACGACGGGGGCATGTTGAAGTGCGGCAGCCCGATCCAGTCGGCGTCGGCGACGGCCTGGAAGTTCACCCGGGGGTGCGTGTCGACCTTCCCGGTGCCCGCGTTGTAGGCGGTGATGTTCCCGAAGACCTTGTCGGCGAGCCAGGACAGGACGAACCCGAAGACGAGCCCGAGCAGCACGCCGATCCGGCCGAGGAAGCCGCGGAACAGCACGATGAACACGAACGTCGCGACCATCGTGATCAGCGCGATCCACGGGTCCTGCGGCCAGTAGACGTCGGCCACGACGTACGCCAGGCCGAAGCCGATCAGCATGACCACGGCGCCGGTCACGACCGGCGGGAAGACGCGATGGATGATCTGCACGCCGAGCACGTGGATCGCCACGCCGCACAGGGCGAGCACCAGGCCGGCGACGAGGATCGATCCGGTGACGACCCGGTCGACGGCCGGGGTGTCGCCGCCGAACGCCGCCCGCACGGCCACCACGCCGCCGACGAACGAGGCCGACGTGCCGAGGTAGCTGGGCACATTCCCCTGGGTGATCAGCAGGAACAGGATCGTCGCGACGCCCGACATCATCACGGCGATGTTCGGGTCCAGACCCATCACGAGCGGGAACACGAAGGTCGCGCCGAACATGGCGATCACGTGCTGGGCGCCGATGCCGACCATGCGCGGCCAGCTCAGCCTCTCGTCGGGTTTGACGACCTCCCCGGGCGCCAGCCCTCTCCCGTCGCCGTGCACTGTCCATCTGAAAGCCATTTACGCCCCTCTTGCTACTGGGCCGTGGGCCGGTCGGCCACCCCGCAGGCGTCCCTCCGCGGCGCTTCTAGACCGTTTGGGGCACTTTAGGACTGGCGTGCGCGACAGACATTGGCATGATCTGCCAAACCGACGGACTCCGGGGCGTCACACCACGCGGATCGTGTACCCGTCTCCCGTGACGACCTGGCCCGCCCGGATTTTGCAGGCCTTGCGCAGCTCCACGCGTCCGTCGACGCGCACCCGGCCCTCGGCGACGAGGTGCTTGGCGGCGCCGCCGCTGTCGGCGATCTGGCAGAACTTGAGGAGATCGCAGAGCGGGATGTGGTCGCCGTCCAGCTCGAAGGTGATGGCAGGGGCCTTCGCATCGTTCACGCCGCCAGCTTAGGCAGTCAGGGAGTGTCCCGCAGATCTCGCCGTAGCGAGGATCGGGCAGGTGGATGCATCGCCAGGCGGAGGAGGAGCCCATAGCGGAGCTACGGGCGACGACGACAACGCGGCGAGGCGCCGCCTGGGCGACCGCAGTAGGCAAGAGATCCAAGGGGCACGACCTAGATGCCCCGCATGCGCAGCACGTGCAGGGCGAGGGTGAGGTTGAGCCGCAGGTGGGCGTCCTCGGTGAAGTTGCCCAGCATGCGCTCAAGCTTCCCGATCCGGTAGCGCAGCGTGTTGTAGTGGAAGTGCAGCCGGCGCGCGGTCTCGGCGACGTTGAGGTTGGTCTCCAGCAACGCCTGCAGGGTACGCCGCAGGTCGGCGTTCTCGGCGTCGTCGTCCCCCGCCAGCGGGCCCAGGGTCTCCCGGACGAAGGCGTGCAGCTCGTCGGTGTCGTTCACCAGCGACAGCAGCCGGTAGACCCCCAGCTCGTCGAAGTGGGCGACCGCGCCCGCCCCGTGGAGCTGGCGGCCCACCCTCGCGGCCTTCAGCGCCTGGCCGTACGCGCCGGGCAGGGCGTCCGCGCCGGAGGCGACCCGGCTGAGGCCGGTGGAGAACGTGCCGTCGGAGACGGCGGCGAGCGCGTCCCTGGCCACCCTGGCCGGATCGGCGGCCGCCCCGACGATCGCCACGACCTCGTGGGAGAAGCCCGCGACCGCGCCGCGCGGGTCGTGCTTGCGCACCGACGCCTGCCACGCCGCCAGCATGCGGTCCTGAAGCGGCCGTTCCTCGGCGTCGGGGTCGATCTCGGCGACCAGCACGCTCACCGGGCGCTCCAGGTCCCAGCCGAACGCCTGGGCGCGCTCGGCCACGCGCAGCCCGCCCCTGCCGGTGAGCACGTCCCGCAGGAAGTCGGCGCGGTACTTGCTCTCGACGGCGGTGACCGCCTCCTGCTTGGTGATCACCAGCGCGGCGACGGTCGCGGCGCGCTCCAGGATCCCGATGTCGCTGGGGGTCAGCGTGCCGTGGGCGCTGTAGGCCGCGATCCTTCCGTGGTGGTGCCCGCCCGCGACGATCGGGACGGCGGCGTGGTGCCCGTCGCCGCCGGCGGGCGTGGCCGCCGGAGTCCGTGCGAGGGCCGCGTTGATCTCCCGCAGCCGGGCCACCTGCGCGGGCTCCCCCGCGGTGGCGAGAAAGTGGCCGGCGGCGTCGGCCGCCCCCACGGCCACCTGCAGCAGCCCGGCCACCTCCGCCGTGACCTCGCGCATCCCGCCCCCCGCGAGCACGATCTGCACCAGCGCCCGGTGCGCCTCCTCCGTGCGGGCGAGGATCGCCGCCTGCCGGTTGAGGATGTCGGTGAGCACCTGGTTGAGGATGTCGTCGAAGCCGACGTCGTTGGGCAGCAGGATCAGCGGGAAGCCCAGCCGGTCGGCCTGCTCGACCATCTCCCCCGGGAGCTCGTCCAGGTAGCGGCCGAGCTTGATCGCCAGAGCGGCCAGGCCGCGCTCGTCCAGGTCCGCCACGAGCCGGTCGAGTGACTGCGGCGTGTTGCGCAGCGGGTAGCCCGTGGTGAGCAGCAGCTCGTGCGGCTTCACCCAGGCGAGGATGTCGGGCACCTCCATCACGTTGAGGCGCTGCACGATGCGGTCGAGGCCGCCCCGGCCGGCGATCAGGCGGGCGTCCGCGAGCGTCGAGACGCCGAGCACCTCCCCCACCGACACGCCGTGGAAGATCGTTCCGGTGCTCGCCAGGCGCATCGCGGGCGGGGCCGGGTCGTTGTGCGATGCCGTCTCCGGTCCTGCTTGCCGGAGGGGATCGCGACGTCCTCGGGTCACTGGTCGCTCACCGCTCCTCGCTCGCGCTCGCTCCGGCGCATCGGTCGCTCACCGCTCCTCGCTCGCGCTCGCTCCGGCTCATCGGTCGCTCACCACTCCTCGCTCGCTACGCGGGCCGCTCGTACCTCACGGACCACTCCGCTCACTGCGTCGGGTTCGCTCCGGGGACGTCTTTGGGCGATTGTGCCCGAGCACCGGTCCTGTCAGGAAGAGCCAAGCATTCGGCCGACTGTTGGCATCTTTCTCCGTACGGAGGGGGGAGACCGGGCTTTAGCGTCGGCAACGACTGGCTTCGGGAGGTCCGGTGAGTGTTGGCACGCGCCCGAGAGCGCGGGCGGCGGCGCCCGCGTCCCGCCCCCCGGCGGCCCCCGCCTACGTGAGCGGCGCCGCGAGTGCGGCCGTACGGCCCGCGCTCGAGGCGCCCCGCCGCCCGGCCCGGGTGCTCGCGGCCTTTCCCCTCGCGCTCTACCTGGAGATCAGGAGCGAGACCGAGCCGCACGTCGTCGCCGTGGTGACGGGCGAGGCGACCCGCCTGCCCAACGCCGTGGTGCTCGCCGGGCGCGTCGAAGGGGTGTCGGCGGGCGACGACGCCTGGGTCGGGGAGGGCTCCGTCGAGGTCGGCGGCCTGTCGATCCGCGTGCGCCGCTGGTGGGACCCCGCTCCCCCGCTCGCCCCCGCCGACCCCGTACGGCTCGCGGCCGCGCCAGGACTGCTCGGCCGTGCCCGCGCGGCCTCGCACCGGCGGCCGGGCCTGGACCCCGGCGGCGCCCCCGCGCTGCTGGAGCGCGGCTGCCTGGCGGGATCTCTGCTGGACAGCATCACGGCGGCCGAGCGGCTGATCGGCCTCGGCCCGGGGCTCACCCCGAGCGGCGACGACATGCTCGCCGGCCTGCTGGTCGCGCTGCGGCATCTCGGCGCGGCGGCGGGCGTGCCGCGGGCCGTCTGGCTGGCGGACTGGCTGGCCGCCGCGGTCACCTTCGACGCCCGCACCCGGACCACGCCCGTCTCGGCCACCCTGCTGCACTGCGCCGCCAGGGGGGAGGCGAGCCCGGAGGTCACCGGGGTGCTCCGCGGCGTGGCCGGGCACCAGCCGCTGGAGCCGGCCGTGCACCGCCTGCTCCGCCTCGGCCACACCTCGGGCGCCGACCTGGCGTGGGGTGTGCAGATGGGCCTGTCCGCCGTCCTCGCTCTCCGGGAGGGCCGTTGAACGACCTTGTCGAGGTGCGACCCGGGGTCTACCGCGACTCCGTGACGCTGATGCGGGTGAGCCGGGCACTCACCGGACAGCCCGGAGTGAGCGTCGCCGTCGTCGCGATGGCCACCGAGCTCAACACGGCTCTCGCCCGCGATCTCGGCTTCGCGGTGCCGCCCGCGACGCCCGGCGACCTGCTGGTGGCGGTGCGGGCCTCCTCCCCCGGGGAACTGGAGGACGCCGCCGCCGAACTGGAACGACAGCTCGCCGCACGGGCGCCGGCGAGCGGGACGCGGGACGAGGCGCCGCCGCGCACCACCCGGTCGGCGGCGCGGGCCTTCGACGCGACGCTGGCGCTGGTGAGCGTGCCGGGCGAGCACGCCTTCGCCGAGGCGCTCGACGCCGTGGAGGCCGGGCTCTCCGTGATGATCTTCAGTGACAACGTGCCGGTGGAGCAGGAGATCCTGCTCAAGGACCGGGCCCGGGCCAAGGGCGTGCTCGTGATGGGGCCCGACTGCGGCACCGCCGTCGTCGGCGGTGCCGGTCTGGGCTTCGCCAACGTCCTGCGCCCCGGGCCGGTGGGCGTCGTGGCCGCCTCGGGAACGGGCGCGCAGCAGGTGACGAGCCTGCTCGACCTCGCCGGCGTCGGCGTGTCCCACGTGCTCGGCGTGGGCGGCAGGGACCTGTCCGCCGAGGTGGGCGGGCGCTCGGCCGTGCAGGCGCTGCGCGCGCTCGACGAGGACCCGGCGACCGAGCTGATCGTGCTGGTCTCCAAGCCCCCCGCCCCCGAGGTGGCCCGTGCCGTACGGGACCTCGACCTGGCGACGCCGGTCGTCGCCGCGCTGCTCGGGCCCGGGCAGGACGACCTCACCACCGCCGCGGAGAAGGTGCTGCGCGCCCTCGGCCGCGACGTGCCCGAGTGGCCCTCCTGGCCCGCACCCCGCGCGGCCCGCCTTTCCGCGCCGCACGGCGCGGACGCGGCGGGCGACGGCGCGGTGCGGCGCGGGCCCCGGGGTCTCTACGCCGGCGGCACGCTGTGCGCGGAGGCCGCCCTGGTCGCGGGCGACGGCGAGTTCACCGACTTCGGCGACGACTCCTACACCCGGGGCCGGGCCCATCCGATGATCGACCCGGCGCTGCGCCTGGAGGCGCTGCGCGGTGTGGCTTCCGGCGTCGTGCTGATGGACGTCGTGCTCGGGCACGGCGCCGACCCCGACCCGTCCTCCTGGCTCGCGCCCGCCGTACGCGAGGCCGTGGCCCAGGGCGTGGACGTGGTCGTGGCCCTCGTCGGCACCGACGGCGACCCGCAGGGGCTGCGCGCCCAGGCCGCCCGGCTCAACGAGGCCGGGGCGGCGGTCTTCACCTCCAACGCCGCGGCCGCCCGGCACGCCCGCCTCCTGGCCGGCGGGTGACGGGCGTGGCCGCGCCGACCAGGATCGGAGCCCGATGACCCTCTCCATGCTGTACGGCGAGCCACGGGTGGTCACCGTGGGGGCGCAGGTGCTGGGCGAGGCGCTGGAGCGGCAGGCCGTGCCGCGCTGTGAGGTCGACTGGCGTCCGCCGCTGCCGGGCACCGCCCCGGCCCTCGCCCGGGTGCTCGCCGACCCCCGCCGCGAGGGCGCCAACGCCACCGCCGTCGGCAGGATGCTGTCGGCGCGGCCCATGCTGACCGGCGTACGCCCGGCACACGCGGTCCTGGGCCTGCGGGCCGGGGAGTTCTTCCACGCCGGTCCCCCGATCACCTGGGAGCGCGCCTCCGGGCCGATGCGCGGGGCGCTCACCGGGGCGATGCTGTTCGAGGGCCTGGCCGCCACCCCCGAGGAGGCGCAGGACCGCCTGGCCTCCGGCGCGGGGATCGGCCTCGACTCCTGTCACCACCACCGCACGGTCGGCCCCATGGCGGGCGTCGTCAGCCCCTCGATGTGGATGCTGGAGGTGACCGACGCCGAGCACGGCGGCACGGCGTACTGCTCGCTGAACGAGGGGCTGGGCAAGGTCCTGCGCTACGGCGCGTACGGACCCGAGGTCATCGGCCGGCTGCGCTGGATGGGCGAGGTGCTGGGGCCGGTGCTGGCGGCGGCGCTGGAGCGCTGCGGCCCGCTCGACCTGCGCACGCTCATCGCCCAGGCGCTGCAGATGGGCGACGAGCTGCACAACCGCAACCGCGCGGCGACGTCCCTGCTGGTACGCGAGATCGCGCCCGCGATCGTGGAGGCCGCTCCGGACCGCGCGGCCGAGGTGCTGCGTTTCATCAATGGAAATGATCATTTCTTCCTGAACGCGGGAATGGCGGCGGCGAAAGTCAGCGCCGACGCGGCCCGCGGCGTACCCGGATCGAGCCTGGTCGTGGCCATGGCGCGCAATGGAACGGATTTCGGAATACAGGTGTCGGGCCTCGGCGACCGGTGGTTCACCGGCCCGGCCGGGGTGCCCGACGGCCTGTACCTCGGGGGGTACGGCCCGGACGACGCCAATCCCGACATCGGCGACTCCACGATCACCGAGACGGCGGGCCTGGGCGGCTTCGCGATGGCGGCGGCCCCCGCGATCGTCCGGTTCGTCGGCGGCGAGGTGTCCGACGCCGTCGCGGCCACGACCTCGATGTACGAGATCACGATGGCCGAGCACCCGGCGTACCAGATTCCCGGGCTGGGCTTCCGCGGCACGCCGGCCGGCATCGACGTGGCGCTCGTGGGCCGAACCGGTTCACTGCCCGTCGTCAACACCGGGATCGCGGGCCGGATCGCGGGAACCGGGCAGGTGGGAGCGGGTCTGGTCAGTCCGCCGGCCGAGGCCTTCACGGCCGCTCTCGACGCGCTGGCGGATGCGTGAATTCCCTTTGACCGTCATCAGACCGTAATATCGTCGTCAACCTCAGATATCCGATGCAATTCGCACGGTCCGTTCGGGGGATCTTGCGGATCGAGCGTGAATTGGGGACCTTATCTATGACGACGGATCGCCTGCTCGGTATGGTCCCCCCTATGCCAGAGGGTCAGGGACCTGTGGGCCGAGTCCCCTCCGGGGGCGTGCCCGAAGGGCAGGGACGTCTCGTCGGCCGGCGCTACCGGCTGCTGTCCCCGGTGGGCCGCGGCGGCATGGGGATGGTCTGGCACGCCCACGACGTGCTGCTGGACCGGGACGTCGCGGTCAAGGAGCTGCTCCTGCCGTTCGGGCTCGACCAGACCGGCGCGCAGACCGCGCATCGGCGGATGCTGCGTGAGGCGCGCTCGGCCGCCCGGCTCAGCCATCCCGGCATCGTCACCGTCCACGACGTCGTGGAGGAGGACGGGCGGCCGTGGATCGTCATGGAGCTCGTCCGCGCCTGGTCCCTGGAGCAGGCCGTGCGGCAGAGCGGGCCGCTGCCGGTCGTGCAGGCCGCCGAGATCGGCATCCGGGTGCTCGACGCGCTGCGTCACGCCCACGCCGCCGGCATCCTCCACCGGGACGTGAAGCCCGGCAACGTGCTGCTCACCGCCGACCGCGTGGTGCTCACCGACTTCGGCATCGCCGCCATAGAGGGCGACGTCACGATCACGCAGACCGGGCTGCTGATGGGCTCGCCGGCGTACATCCCGCCGGAGCGCCTGCAGGGCCGCCCGATCACCCACGCCGCCGACCTGTGGTCCTTCGGCGCGACGCTGTACGCCGCCGTGGAGGGCCGCCCGCCGTACGAGGGACCGGACGCGGTCGCCGTGCTCGGCGCGGTGCTGACGCAGGAGCCCAACCGGCCCCGCCGGGCGGGGGCGCTGCTGCCGGTCATCGAGGGCCTGCTCCGCAAGAACCCGGCCGACCGCCTTCCGGCCGCGCAGGTCGCGGAGATGCTCGAGCGCGTGCTGCACAGCCACGGCGCCGGGCTGCCGGGGCGCGCGGGGACGCCGTCCTCGGTGCCGACGCCGCAGGACTCCACGCCCGCGGGCCTGCTGCCGCCGCTCGACATCCCCTCGGGGCCGCTGCCCTCGCGCATCATCGAGACGCCCTCGGGGCCGGTCCGCGTGCCGCTCACGGCGGAGAGCCTGCCCGGCGGCGCCGCGCCGCGCCCCGCCGAGTCCCACTCCGTGGACGTCCGGCCCGACGAGCCCGCGTACGAGCCTCCGGGCGCGTTCGGGCCCGTGGCCGCCTTCGGGCAGGTGTCCTCCCCCGACATGGCCTTCGACGCGCTGTCGTCCCCCTCGGGGTCGACGCACGCGCCCGAACGGCCGAGGGAGGCCATGTGGCCGACGCCCACCTCGGGTGACATGCCGGGCGACCTGGGCGCGACCGCGCAGCCGCCGCACCGGCCGGGGCAGTACGCGGCGTCCCCGCAGCCGGCCGCCCCGATGCGAACGGGCGCGGCACAGGCCGGCGCAGTACAGACGGGCGCAGTACAGACGGGCGCAGTACAGACGGGCGCAGTACAGACGGGCGCAGTACAGACGGGCGCTCTTCAGGGTGACGGCTCCGAACCGGCCGCGGAGGTCACCGGCCCGCACCGGCCCCGGGTCGGGCGCAGGCGCAAGGAGCGGGCCGACGAGGTCCCCGGCTCCGAGGGCAGGTCGAAGCTCCTCCCGGTCGTGGCCGGTGTGGCCGTGATCGCGGTGATCGTCGCGATCGTGCTCGTGCTGCTGCCGAGCGGTCCGGACGACGACGAGACCGCGGTCGCCCGCCCGGACGCCACGACGGCGGCGGCGACCTCCTCGGCCGGCACGAGCGACGCGCCGTCCGAGCGCCCGCTGTCGGCCGTACGCGTGCCCGAGGGCTACCGCCAGGTGACCGAGGGCGGCGTGTCGCTGGCGGTGCCGGAGGAGTGGTCCGCCGCGGTCGAGGACGGGACCGTCAGGCTCACGGGCCCGAAGGACAGCGGGCAGAGCATCACGATCAAGAGGATCCCGGACGGCGGCCTCACGGCGCTGCGGGCCGCCGAGCAGAACCTCGACATCAAGGACTTCACCGACTACACGCAGATCCAGTTGCGCCAGGTGGACTACCGCTACCCCGCGGCCGACTGGGAGTACACCTACACCAACACCAGCGAGGTCACCGTCCACGCGGTCATCCGGTATCTGGAGACGACCGGCGGGCGCGCCTACGCGATCATGTTCGCCTCGCCCGACTTCGACTGGAACGAGTCCGCCGCACCGGTGCGGCAGGCCCTCTGGAGCACCTTCCGCCCCGCGTGATCCCCGGCAGGGGTCACTTCGCGTCGGCGTAGCAGCTGACGGCCACCGCCTCCATCGGGAAGCGGACCGTGGTGTCGCCGAACAGCAGCCGGGTCGCCTCCTCCGCCGCCTGCCCCACGGCCTCGCGGACCTCGCCGGCCAGGTCGAGCGGGCAGTGCACCATCACCTCGTCGTGCTGGAAGAACACCAGCCTCGCCGCGTCGGGCAGGAGCCCCCGCAGCACCGCGAGAAGCGTCAGCGCCCACTCGGCCGCCGTGGCCTGCACGACGAAGTTGCGGGTGAACCTCCCCCGGTCCCTGGCCGCCCGGGCGCCCTCGGGACCGGCCACCAGGCGCCGCCATCGCTCGGACGGGGGCGGGCAGGTGCGGCCCAGCCAGGAGCGCACCAGCCGCCCTTCCTCCCCCGCGCGGGCGGCGTCCTCCACGAACGCGTACGCCTTGGGGAACCGCTGCCGCATGACGGCCAGCAGCTTGGAGGCGTCGCCGCTGGTCCCGCCGTACATCGCGGACAGCATCGCGATCTTGGCCGACTCGCGGACCCCGCCGAACGCCTGGGCCAGCGCGGCGTACAGGTCGATCTCCCCGGCGGCCCGGGCGAGCCCGCGGTCGCCGGACAGCGCGGCCAGCACCCGGGGTTCGAGTTGCGCGGCGTCGGCCACTACGAGCGTCCAGCCGTCGTCGGCCACCACGACCCTGCGCATCACCTTGGGGATCTGCAGCGCCCCGCCGCCGCTGGTGGCCCACCTGCCGCTCACCACCCCGCCCACGACGTACTCGGGGCGGAAGCGGTGGCCGCTGACCCACTGCGCGGCCCAGGTCCAGCCGTGGAAGCTGTACAGGCGGGCCAGTTCCTTGTACGCCAGCAACGGCGCGACGGCCGGGTGATCGACCGTCTTCAGCACATGGGAGCGGGTGGACGGGATCTCGATCCCCGCGGTCTTGAACGCCCGGACGATCTGCTGCGGGGAGTCGGGGTTGACGTGGTGACCGAAGGCGGCCGACACCTCGCCGGCCAGCGCCTGGAGCTTGGCGGGCCGCATGCCGTGGGCGGGGCGGGGCCCGAGCAGGTCGGTCAGCAGCGCGTCGTGGACGTCCTCGCGCCACGGCATGCCGTCGTGGGCCATCTCCGCGGCGACCAGCGTGCCGGCCGACTCGGCGGCGACCAGCAGGCGGAACCGCCCCGGATCGGGCGTACGCGCGACGCGGCGGCGCTGGTCCTCGAACACCTCGGCGACCATGTCGGCCTCGGGGACGTCGTGCCCGGGCGGCGCGGGCTCGAACAGGCTCGCCTGCGTGCCGCCCGCCTGATGCCCCTCCGCGGCCTCGTGGGGGTCGTCGGGCACGGGGAGGCCGTGCAGGCGCGCGTAGGCCGCACGGACCTGCCTGGGCTCCCCGTAACGGCCGTCGGCCGCCAGCAGCAGTCCCTCGGTCAGCGCGACGTCGTGGCAGCGCGACAGCCGTACGCCGGCGGACAGGAGCGCCGGGTAGACGCGGCGCGCGTCGGCCCACACCCAGCGGGGCCGCGAGGCGGCCTCCAGCGACCGCACGGCCGCCGCGAGGTCGGGCACCCTGCTCGCATGCGCCGCGTGCCCGTTCTCGCCGAGGGGCCGGATCGTCCCGCCTCCCTCGGCGTCGGCCGCGACCACAACGTGCACTCCACCAGCGTGCCAGGCGCCACCGACAGTTCATCCGCCGGTCGGTTTCGCGGTCCCGCTGCGTGATCGGTCCCGCCGCCCGCGAGGACGCCGTACGAGGTCAGAGCGGGATCTCGACCTCGTCCTCCAGCGGGGGCTCCTCCTCCTGCGGCAGGCAGCCCGTGGCGGCGAAGCAGCGCAGCCGGATCGTGTCCCCGGTGACCGACAGGTGGAGGAAGCTCTTGAAGAAGGGCGGCGTGTCCCAGTCGGACAGTTCGGAGATGTACCGATGGAAGACCCGGCCCACCGGCAGGCGGAACGGCATCGGCCAGCCGCCGAGCAGCCGGGCCGCCCACCTCACCCGCGCGCCGGTCGGCGCACCCGGCGTGGGCCGGGGCGGGGCGTTGCCGATGCGCCGGGACATCAGGGCCAGCCCCTCCTCGGGGGTGATGTACAGCCCGCGCAGCCGCAGCCTCCTGCTGTAGAGCAGGCTGTAGAACGACAGCGAGTCGCCGCGCAGGGGATAGCACTTGAAGTCGTCCTCGTGGACGCCACCGGCGTCCACCCGGGGGATGGTGTGGGTCGCGTGCATGAACGCCCCGCCGCCCCCGGACACGACGTACTGGATGAGCCGGCCCTCCGCGCGGACCGGGTAGCGCTGGTAGTTGTGCACGTCACCGCCGATGGCCGCGACGTAGTTGTGCGCCGGGTCGCGGACCACGTCGTCCACCGTGCCGCCGCCCTCGATGGGACAGGGGTGGTAGGCGTTGTTGACGTAGATCGGCTTGCCGGTGATCAGGATCTTCGGGCGGGGGTCGGCGGAGACCCGGCGCAGCCACTCGCCCTGCTCGCGGTCGAGCGTGCCCTTGATGCCGGTGTCGATGCCCACGAGCAGCAGGCGGCCGGTGTCGAGCACCCAGTAGGGCCCCGGCAGCGCCGGCCCGGGGCCGGGCCGCATCTTCCTGGCCTCCGCGAGGGCGTCCTCGTCGATCGTCTCGGGTTTCCTCCACAGCAGCCCGCGCAGTCCGCCGGGCGACAGGCGGAATCCACGGTTCTCCGCGGACAGGGGGCGGGCGTCGCAGAAGACCCGCATGAAGCCGCCGAGCCCGTCGTACCAGTCGTGGTTGCCGGGCACGGCGAAGATCGGGGCCGGGTAGTCCTGGTACGGCCGGAAGAACTTGTCGCGGTACTCGTTGCCGGAGCCGGTCGGGTAGATCACGTCGCTCGCGATGACGGCGAACGCGGTGCCCTCGCCGAGCTTGAGCAGCCCGGGCACCACCGCGTACTGCGAGGCGTCGCCCTCTCCGGTATCGCCGAGCACCAGGAACGAGAACTCCTCGCCCGGGTCGAGGCGCACCCGGAAGTCCTCGTCGACGCCGCGCTCGCGCTGTGCGGCCACCCAGCGGCGGCGCACCTCCGGCGAGGGGTCGCCGAAGATCTGGGCGAGGACCTCGTTGCGCGAGCGCCACAGCGTCACGGGGTTCAGCCAGCTGAAGGAGTTCCGGTCGGGGCGCAGCGCGTCGAAGGAGCCGATCTCCTGGCAGTCCCAGCCCGCTCCCGCCTGCGACACCCGTGACGAGACCTGCTTCCCCCGCGCGGCGGCCGCGCCCACATCGACCATGGAAACAATCTTCGCGTCTCCATCGCCTCGACCGGCAAGATTTGCCCGAACTGAGCGGTCTCCGCGGGAAGAGCGAAGATCGGCGGGGAGAGGCTAAGGAATCAGCACCCCCGGGTTGAGGATCCCGTCGGGGTCGAGCCGTTCCTTGATCCCCCGCAGGATCTCGCCGCCCAGGTCGCCGATCTCCGCGGCGTACGCCTCGCGGTGGTCGCGGCCGACGCCGTGGTGGTGGGAGATCGTGCCGCCCGCCCCCACGATCGCCTCGTTCGCGGCCCGCTTGGCCGCCGCCCACTGGGCGAGCGGGTCGGCGGTCTGCGCGGTCACCACGGTGAAGTACAGCGAGGCCCCCGTGGCGTAGACGTGGGAGATGTGACACATGACCAGGGGCGAGCCCAGCGCGCCGTGCAGGGCGAGCCGTACGGCGTCGTACAGGCGCGGCAGGTTCGACCAGAAGCCGGCGGTCTCCAGCGTCTCCACGGTCGCCCCGGCGGCCAGCAGGGAGTCACGCAGGTAGGGCGCGGAGAACCGGCCCCGCGCCCACTTCTCCCCCGGCTCGGGCCCCAGGTGGACGCCGCCCGCCTCGATCAGCACGGCGGCGACGCGGTCCCGCCGGTGGGCCACGTCGCCCGGGGCGCCCTCGAAGCCCGCCACCAGCAGGCAGCCGGAGTCGCGGCCGGCCGCGCCGAGATCGGCGGGCTTGGCCAGCCCGACCATGGTCTCGGTCTCGTCCGACAGCCGCAGCACGGTGGGGGGCGGCCCCTCCTGGGCGAGCCGCCGCACGGCCGCCGTCCCCGCCGCGAAGCTCTCGAACCGCCAGCCCTCGTACGCCCTGACGGCCGGGGTGCGGTGCACCCGCAGCCGCAGCGAGGTGATCACCCCGAGGGCGCCCTCGGAGCCCAGGAACACCTGGCGCAGGTCGGGCCCGGCGGCCGACCTGGGCGCGCGGCCGATCTCCAGCGTGCCCCGGGGCGTCGCGACGGTCAGACCGGCGACCATGTCGTCGAACCTGCCGTATCCGGCCGAGGCCTGCCCGCTGGACCTGGCCGCCGCGAACCCGCCGAGCGTCGCGTACTCGTACGACTGGGGGAAGTGCCCGAGCGTCAGCCCGTGCCCCGCGAGCAGCTGCTCGGCCTGCGGCGCGCGCAGGCCCGGCTCCAGCTCCGCGACCATGGACACCGGGTCGACGGAGACGAGCCGGTCGAGCCGGGTCAGGTCGAGCGCGACCACGCCCGCGAAACCCCGCCGGGCCGCCACGAGCCCGCCGACCACCGAGGTGCCACCGCCGAACGGCACCACGGCCACCCGGTGCTCCGCGCACAGGCGCAGGACGGCGGCCACCTCGTCGTGGGAACCGGGAAGCACGACCGCGTCGGGCGCGTCCGAGGCGTCTCCCGCGCGCATGAGCAGCAGGTCGGGGGTGGACTTGCCCCGGGTGTGGCGGATGCGGGCGTCGTCGTCGGCCCGCACGTGCTCGTCCCCCACCACCGTGGCCAGCGCCGCCTGGACGGGCGGCGGCAGTGCCACGGGCGGCAGCCGCACCTCGCCGAAGGTCGCCGCCGGCGCGGCGGGCGCGCGGACGCCGAGGAGCTCCGCGAGCAGGTCGCGCACCGGCGCGGGAAGCTCGGCGGCCTTGGCGGGATCGCCCCAGCCCGACCAGAGCATGGGTTCCGCCGAGGTGAGAGGGGTTTCCATGTCCGTGACGCCTCCAGGTAGGTTACTCAAGAGTAATCCCCAAGTAGTGGAGAGGACATGAACTCCTCACTCAACGCCGCCAGGCGCCTCTGGGAGATCGGTGAGGCGCGCACCGACGTCGTCGACGTGCTCGTGGTCGGCCTGGGGGCGACGGGGGCCGGAGCGGCGCTCGACGCCGCCTCACGCGGGCTTTCTGTGGCCGCCGTCGACGCCCACGACCTGGCGTTCGGCACCTCCCGGTGGAGCTCGAAGCTGATCCACGGCGGGCTGCGCTACCTCGCGAGCGGGCAGGTCGGCGTGGCCTGGGAGAGCGCGGTGGAGCGCGACGCCCTGCTGCGCTTCACCGCGCCCCATCTGGTCTCCGCCCACCCGTACCTGCTGCCGCTGACGCCGGCCGTCCCCCGGGCCCGGGCCTCGACCGTCATGGCGGGGTACCGCCTGGGCGACGCGCTGCGGGCCGCCGCGGGCACGCCGCGGCGGCTGCTGCCGGGCCCCCTCCGGCTCGGGGCGGAGCGGGCCCTCGCGCTCGCCCCGGCCCTGCGCGCGGACGGTCTGCGCGGGGCGCTGCTGTCGTGGGACGGCCGGGTGGTGGACGACGCCCGCCTGGTCGTCGCGCTGGCGCGTACGGCCGCCGCCCACGGCGCCCGGATCCTCACCCGCTGCCGGGCGCTGACGCTGGCGGGGGACGGCGCCCGGGTGCGTGACGAGCTGACCGGCGAGGAGTTCGACATCCGGGCCCGCGCGGTGATCAACGCGACCGGCGTGTGGGCCGGTGGGCTGACGCCGTCGGTGGCGCTGCGCCCCTCGCGGGGCACGCACCTCGTGTTGCGCCCCGGGGCGCTCGGCCCGCTGCGCGCGGGACTGCACGTGCCGATCCCCGGCGAGCGCGCCCGCTTCGCGCTGGTGCTCCCCCAGGCCGACGGCCGCGTCTACGCCGGGCTGACCGACGAACCGCTGGACGGGCCGATCCCCGACGTCCCCGAGGCGCCCGAGAGCGACGTCGCGTTCCTGCTCGACGTCCTCGGGACCGCGCTGGACCGGCCGCTGTCCCGCGCGGACGTCGCCGCCGCCTTCGCCGGGCTGCGGCCCCTGGTGGACACGGCCGGCACGGCCGACGCGGCCGGCTCTGCGGACGCCGCCGGCGGGCCGACGGCCGACCTGTCCCGCCGTCACGCCGTGCTGCGCTCGCCGGACGGCGTCGTGACGGTCGTGGGCGGGAAGCTCACCACCTATCGGCGGATGGCCGAGGACGCCGTCGACGCCGCGTGCCCGCACGCGCGCGCGAGCCGTACCGCGCGCCTGCCCCTCGTCGGGGCCGGACCGGTACGGCCGGGCACGCCCGGGCGGCTGGCCCGCAAGTACGGCTCGGAGGCCTGGGCGCTGCACGAGCTGATGCGCGAGGACCCCGCGCTGGCCGAGCCGGTGGCGCTGGGGATCACCCGGGCCGAGCTGGTGTGGGCCGTGCGCCACGAGGGCGCTCTGGACGCCGCCGACCTGCTGGACCGGCGGACGAGGATCGGCCTGGTCCCCGAGGACCGGGCGGCGGCCCTCCCTGCCGCCGAGGCCGCCCTCGCCTACTCCTGACGCGCATCCCCCACTGCCGCTCGCCCTCGCTTGCCGATGAAATGCGAGGATTCGGGCGACTGCGACTACATCCGGACAATTGCGGATTTAATGGGGATTTACGGCCCCGCCCCCGCACCCTCTTCCGCAAGTCGCTAAGGTAAGTCTTACCTAAGAAACGCGAGAGAAGGACGGGACCGGATGGCCAACGGGTGCGAGCACCCCGCCGCCTGCCACTCGGGGGAGGCGCCGATCCTGGCGAGCGCGACCAGGAAGGGCCGGTTCTGGCTGCTCATCGAGCACACGGGACCCTGGGCCGCGGAGCTGGAGGAGTGCCGGCTGCCCGAGGACGTCCACCGGCTGATCTCCCGCGCCAGGGCACTGGACATCCGGCCGCAGCTGATCCGCCGGCCCGGCCGCCGCGAGCCCCTCACGGGCCCCCTGCACGTCTACGTCGCCGCCGCCGCGGTGGACCACCCGTGGCTCGCGGAGGGCTTTCTGGAGCACCCCGACGATCTTGACCTGGGCGCTCTCGTGCACGGAGTGGTTCCGGAGTCCTGCATACTGGTGAACGAGCCGATGTACCTGGTCTGCACGCACGGCAGGCACAACGCGTGCTGTGCGCGTCTCGGACTCCCGCTGGCCCGGTTCCTCGACGAGAACCTGCCCGGCGAAGTGTGGGAAACCACACATGTCGGCGGCGATCGATACGCCGCCAACCTCGTATGCTTGCCACACGGGCTTTACTACGGCAGCATGTCTCAGGCTGCTGCGATCGCGGCGGCAAACGCGTACCGGCACGGCGAGGTCGTCCTCGACCGTTTCCGGGGACGCGCGGGTATCCCTGAGCCACTGCAGGCCGCCGAGCACTTCGTCCGGGCGCACACCGGCGAGATCTCGGTCGGCGGGGTGGCCGTGGAATCCTCCCGGTCGGTTGACGACACCACGATCTCCGTCGTGCGGCGCACGACGGAGCGTGGGACGTCGCGATTCCGAGTCGTGGTCGAACCCGCGGTGTTCACGGCACCGTGCGGGATGACTTGCGCCGATGGAATCCCGACCTACAGGTTGGCCGAGCTGAGCGAGCTCACGCCGGTATTGACCTGAGGGCTCCTGCCCGGAGCCGGGAACACCACGGCCTATCCCGGCGTTGGCACAAGGGACGCCACAAGCGTCCAAAGCGGCACGAACACTGAAATACCTCTCACCAAAGGTGGTTTCTCATGTCTCAGGTACGTCGGCAGCTCGCCCGCCCGCGCCCCAGCTGGGGTTGGCAGGATGATGCCGCGTGCCGGGGAGAGGACCTGGTGCTGTTCTTCGGTCCTGACGGTGAGCGTCAGCCCGAGCGCGACATCCGGGAGCGCAAGGCCAAGGCCATCTGCGCTCAGTGTCCTGTGCGAGCGGAGTGCCTCGACTACGCGCTCTCCCGGCCGGAGAAGTACGGCACGTGGGGCGGCCTCAACGAGGACGAGCGCGCGTCCGAGCGTCGCCGCCGCATGCGCCGCGCCGCCAGCGCCGGCATCAGCGCCGTCGCCTGAGCGTTTCCCCCTTCCCCGACACGCGTCACCACTGGGCGCCCCGCGTTCCGTCCCCCTGAGCGGGAGGACGGCGCACCCGGGGCGCCCTTCGCGTTGTCTTCCGTCACGCCGCGGCCGGTGGGCACACCACGCCTCGGTGAGCCGGCCGCCGGCGGACGGACGGCGCGAGCAGTGCCGGGTCGCGCGGGCCCATGTCCCGCGCGACCCGGCACGCAGCGCCCCCATAGCGCCTTCACAGGGGCACGGCCCGCGTACGGCGGCCGCGCCCGCGTCGTCCTCACGCCCGGGTCATACCCGCGGCCGGAGCGGAAGGCACCCCCGAGTCGCCGTCCTACGGGCGGTTGATGCCCCGCATCTGCTTGTGGATGATCTTCCACTTGCGGGTCTCCTCGGCCCGCAGCCGGGCGTCGGTCCGGCGGGCCATCCAGGCGGCCTCGCGCTGCAGCCTGTTCCAGCTCTCCAGCCGCCGCTCGGGCAGTTCGCCCGACTCCACCGCGGCCAGCACGGCGCAGCCCGGCTCCTCGTGGTGACGGCAGTCGGAGAACCGGCAGCCCTCGGCCAGTTCCTCGATGTCGGCGAAGACCAGGCCGACGCCCTCGCTCATCTCGTACAGTCCGACCCGGCGGATGCCGGGGGTGTCGATGACGAGCCCGCCGCCGGGCAGCGGGATGAGCTGCCGGTGGACGGTCGTGTGCCTGCCCCGCCCGTCGGCGGCCCTGACCTGCTGGGTCTCCATGACCTCCGTGCCGGCGAGCGCGTTGACGAGCGTCGACTTGCCCGCGCCCGACGGGCCGAGGACCACGGCGGTCCCGGCGGCGCCGAGGTGGGCACGCACCAGCTCCACCCCGTCGCCGGTGAGTGAGCAGACCGGGTGGACGTCGACGCCCGGCGCCGCCGCCGCGACGTCGGCGAGGAGATCGCCGATTCCCTGCTCGAAGAGATCGGCCTTGGTGACGAGCACGACCGGACGGGCGCCGCTCTCCCAGGCGAGCGCCACGAGGCGCTCGATCCGCCCGAGATCGGCGAAGTCGGTGGCGTGCATGGACGGCTCGGCCACGAAGACCACGTCGACGTTGGCGGCCAGGACCTGCCCCTGACCGTCGCCCGACAGCCCTCCGCGCGAGTCGCGGCTCACCCCGCCCCGGACGAAGGCCGTACGGCGGGGCAGCACCTCGGCCAGTTCGTAGCGGCCCTCATCGAGCCGGGCGAGCGCGACCCAGTCCCCCACGCACGGAAGCTCGAGCGGATCGGCGGCCGCGGCCCTGCGGACGCGGGCGCCGAACCGTGCCTGATGGGTTCCGTCGGCGGCGATGACCTCGGCGGCGCCCCGGTCGACCCGCGCCACACGCGCGGGAACGGCGCCGCCGGGCAGGTCGGGGAGCTGCTCCGCGAGCCCCTCGTGCCAGCCGAGAAGAGAAAGATCGTTGAACACTGCTGGTGAACACCCTTCGAAGACCGGGTGTCCCAGCGAGAGGAGACTAGGCGGGCACCCGGGAGTTGACGGACGGCATGGTCGTCAGAAAGACCCGCATAGTCCTCACCTCCCTGGTTCCGGCCGCGCGGATCGCGGCGATGGGGGAACAGTAGCAGCCCTTCAGCCGCTCCCCGCAACCGAATTAATCCGCTTCATCACGCCGCAGGCGATTCGGCTGACCGCCCGGTACGAGAACGGCTCCCCGCCACCTTCGCGGGGAGCCGTCACGGTCGATCCGGGTGATCAGGACAGGCCGGGCGCGGGGAACCGGCTCGTCAGCTCGGTGACCTCGCCGTGCACCCGCGCGATCACGTCCTCCGCGTCGCCCTTGGCCACGGCGGTGACGACCTCGTCCATCCACGCGGCGATCTGGCGCATCTCGGCCTCGCCCATCCCCCGGGAGGTGACCGACGGAGTGCCGATGCGGATGCCCGACGGGTCGAACGGCTTGCGCGGGTCGAAGGGCACCGTGTTGTAGTTGGTCTCCAGGCCCGCCCGGTCGAGCGCCTGCGCGGCCGGCTTGCCCCCGACGCCCTTGGACGTGAGATCCATCAGGATCAGGTGGTTGTCGGTGCCACCGGAGACCAGGTCGAAGCCCCGGGCGAGCAGCTCGTCGGCGAGCGCCTTCGCGTTCTTCACGATCTGCGCGGCGTACGTCCTGAAGTCCGGCTGGGCGGCCTCGCGCAGGGCGACGGCGATGGCGGCGGTGGTGTGGTTGTGCGGGCCGCCCTGCAGGCCGGGGAACACGGCCTTGTCGAGCGCCTTGCCGATCTCCTCGGAGGTCGCCATGAGCATCGCGCCGCGCGGGCCGCGCAGGGTCTTGTGGGTGGTCGTGGAGATCACGTCGGCGTGCCCGACCGGGGAGGGGTGGGCGCCCCCGGCGACCAGGCCCGCGATGTGGGCGATGTCGGCCGCCAGCACCGCGCCGACCTCCTTGGCGATCTCCGCGAAGGCCGGGAAGTCGATGGTGCGCGGGATCGCGGTGCCGCCGCAGAAGATCAGCTTGGGCCGGTGCTCGAGCGCCAGCGCGCGCACCTCGTCCATGTCGATGCGGCCGGTGTCGCGGCGCACGCCGTACTTGACGGAGTTGAACCACTTGCCGGTGGCGGACACCGACCAGCCGTGGGTGAGGTGGCCGCCGAACGGCAGGCCCATGCCGAGCACGGTGTCGCCCGGGCTCAGGAACGCCAGGTAGACGGCGAGGTTGGCGGGCGAGCCCGAGTAGGGCTGGACGTTGGCGTGGCTCACGCCGAAGACCGACTTGGCCCGCTCGATCGCCAGCGTCTCGATCTTGTCGATGACCTGCTGGCCCTCGTAGTAGCGCTTGCCCGGGTAACCCTCGGAGTATTTGTTGGTGAGGACGGTCCCGGTCGCCTCCAGGACGGCCTTCGACACGTAGTTCTCGGACGCGATCAGCTTGACGGTGTCGGCCTGCCGCCGCTCCTCCGCCCTGATCAGTTCGGCGATCTCGGGATCGACGACGTTCAGCGAGTTCTCAGCCATTGCGCCTTCCTTCTCCACGTCGACTCTTCGGCGGCGACCCAGGCGCACGGCCTCCGCGAATTCGCTCCCCGGTGGTGCCCCACCTAGCGACGCGCCACAGCAGCACGTCAGCGCCAGTCGCGATGCCTCCAACCCTATCCGAGCGCGCCTCGCCGGAGAGCCGAGTGCGGCTCAGCCGTCGGAAATCGACACATTCCGGAAGACGCCCAGGCGGGGGATGTCGACGTCCACCGACTCCGCCTCCTCCGGCACGGACGTGTAGACCGCGTAGAACCGCTTCTCCTCACCGGAGCGCACCGACGTGACCCCGGAGCTGCACAAGCACGCGCCGTCCTTCCAGGTGGGGTAGAGGGGCTCCTTGCTCCCCGGCGTCGTCAGGCCGACCTGGGACACCGAGTAGTCGAGCGCACTCCTGCCGAAGTCGTCCATGAATATCCAGGCGTTCGGACCCCTGTTCGTGAGCGCCCAGCTCAGCCGGACGTCGCCGTCGCGCAGCCGGACCGCTTCGGTGATCTGGACCCGCATCGGATTCTTATCGATCTCCATCTCACGGGTGGTCGCGGGCGTGCCGGGAAGGTTGCCCTCCGGCTCCCACGGCCGGGTGATCACCAGCGCCGTCGCGGCGGCGACGAGGGCGAGCAGCGCCGCCGTGAGGTACGGCCACCGGCGCCGCCCGCGCCGGTCCGGCGGAACGGGAGCCGCGAGCGTGGCGGCCGGGGCGACGACCGGGGTCCAGGTGTCCCCGACCACCCGGGTGGCCGTCTCGATCCCGGCGCTCTCGCGGCCGAGCAGGGCGTCGAGGAGCCCCTGGGCGGTGGGGCGGCGGGCCGGGTCCTTGTCCAGCGCCCGCTCCACCAGCGGCCGCAGGCGCTCGTCGAGGCCGTCGAGCCGCGGCGGCCGGGACACCACGCGGAAGAGCACCTCGGCCGGGGTGCCGCCGCCGAACGGCGGGCCGCCGGTGCCGGCGTACGCGATCACGCACCCCCAGGCGAAGACGTCGGCCGCCGCGGTGATCGGCTCGCCGTTCGCCTGCTCCGGGGCCATGTAGGCGGGAGTGCCCACGACGGACCCGGTCCTGGTGGCGTCGGCGTCGGCCAGCCGGGCGATGCCGAAATCGATCACTTTGGGCCCGAGCACGCCGAGCAGGATGTTCGACGGCTTCAGATCCCGGTGCACGACGCCGGCCGCGTGGATGGCGACCAGGGCGGTGGCCGTCGCGACGGCCAGGGCCTGCAGGCTTCCGCCGGTGAGCGGGCCGCGGTCCCTGATCAGCGAGCCGAGGTCGGGCCCTTCGACGTATTCGGTGACGATATAGGCCTGGTCGCCGTCCACTCCGGAGTCGAGCACGGCCGCGGTGCAGAACGGGGCGACGCGCTGGGCGGCCTGCGCCTCGCGGGCGAACCTGCGCCGGAACTCCGGCCCGGCCGCCAGCTCCGGGCGCATGATCTTGATCGCCACCGGCCGGCCCGACCGGTCACGGGCCAGGTGGACGATTCCCATGCCGCCCTCCCCGAGCCGCCGAAGCAGTGTGTACCCCCCGATCGAAGGCCGCGCCGACCGCGGGGACGTCGACGCATCGTCAGTGGGAGGAATCGGCGCCGTCACCTGCCCCATGGTGGCGGATAGATCAGTCTTTCGCGACGGATTCCCGGACTGTACGGAAGACGTGGTCCGGTCATCCGTCTTGGATCGGAACGTCGGCGAGGAGCCCGAACCCCGGGACGTCGAGGCCCACGGTCTCCAGGTCCTCGGGGACACCCGTGTACGTGGCGTAGAGAGGGACCACGTCGCCCGGCTGCAGCCAGTGGGCCGGAAGCGTGCTGCACAGGCAGCCTCCGTCCTTGCTCGCGGGCGTGAACTTGGAGCCGCTGGGCGGATCGACGAGGGCGGCGCCCGACACCTGGTCCCCGAACAGATCCTTGGGCCACCACTGGTTGCCGTCCTTCAAAGTGACCGTCAGCTGCACACTCACCGAGGTCCCCCGCCGACGGACCGCGTCGACGGTCAGGTGGAGCGAGGAACCGTTGAACGTGGCGTCCCGGACCGTCAGCGGGCCCTTCGGCTCGGTCCCGCCGCCGCCGAAGGGCCGCGACGTCAGGAGCAGAGCCGCGGCCGCCACCGCGAGCGCCCCGCAGACCGCCGCCACCGGCGCCCAGCGGCGGCGGTCCCGCCGGTCCGAGCCGGCTTCCGCGCCCGCTTCCGTTCCCGCTCCCGGGCCGGTTCCCGCGCCGGCCGCCCTCACGCCGTCCCGCGCGGCGCCCGCGCGGCGGGTCGTCTCGGCGGGGGCCGCCCAGATGTCGCTGACGATCCTCGTGGCGGCCTCGACCGCCACCTCCTCCCGGCCGAGCAGCCGGTCGAGGAGCCGCTGGGCGCTCGGCCGCCGGCCGGGGTCCTTGTCCAGCGCCCGTTCGACCAGGGGCCGCAGGCGCTCGTCGAGCCCGGTCAGGTGCGGCACGTGGTGCGCGACCCGGTAGAGGACCTCGGGCGCGGCGCCGCCGCCGAACGGCGGCCTGCCGGTCGCGGCGTACGCGATCACGCAGCCCCAGGCGAAGACGTCGGCCGCGGAGGTCACCGGCTCCCCGCGCGCCTGTTCCGGGGACATGTAGCTGGGCGTCCCGATCACGGTCCCGGTCCGTTCGGCGAGCATGTCCGCGAGCTGGGCCACGCCGAAATCGATCACCCGGGGGCCGAGGGGCGAGAGCAGGATGTTGGACGGCTTGAGGTCGCGGTGCACGATCCCCGCCCTGTGGATGGCGGCGAGGGCGGTCGCGACGCCGACGGCGAGCGCGTCGAGGTTGGAACCGGAGAGCGGGCCCTGTGCGTCGATGACCGACGACAGGTCGGGGCCGTCGACATACTCGGTGACGAGGTAGTGCCGGTCGCCGTCCCGCCCGGCGTCGAGGAGCGGCGCGGTGCAGAACCTGGCGACCCGCTGGGCGGCCTCCGCCTCCTTGCGGAACCGCGTCCGGAACTCCTCCTGGGCGGCCAGCTCCGGCCGCATGACCTTGAGCGCCACCTGGCGGCCCCGCGGGTCCCTGGCGAGATAGACGATGCCCATGCCGCCCTCCCCCAGGCGGCGTACGGGGACGTAGGGGCCGATCGTGCGCCGGTGGGTCGCGGTGGGGTCACCGGCGGAAGGCTGCGCGTCCATCGACGCCATCCTTCCACCGCTATCGGTATGGATCAGCCTTTACCGGACTTGCGGTGATGGTGCTCGTGCCGGCTGGCGCCGCCGAGCGGCCACAGCCGGTCCACCTCCGCGTTCAGCGTCGCCCCGATGAGCACGGCGAGCGCGGTGATGTAGAGCCACAGCAGCACGGCGATCGGCGCCGCGAGCGAGCCGTAGATCGACAGCGGGGTGAACCACGCCGCCAGCACCTCACGCAGGAACGCGGCGCACACGATCCAGATCACCAGCGCCAGCACGGACCCCGGGGTCTCGCGCCACCAGCGCGTCCGGTGCGGCACGCTCACGTGGTACAGCACGGTCAGCGCCAGCACCGAGCCGATCACCACCACGGGCCAGTAGAGGACGTTCACGAGCACGGCGTATCTGGGCAGAGCGTTGGACATCAGGGTCGGCCCGATGACCAGGATCGGCATGACGACCAGCCCGATCAGCAGCGCGGCGACATAGAGGATGAACGACAGCACCCGGGTGCGGATGATCCCCCGGGTCTCCCCCAGCCCGTACGCGATGGATATCAGGTCCACGTACACGAACAGCGCACGCGAGCCGGACCACAAAGACAGCAGGAAGCCGACGGAGATCAGCGAGACCTGTCCGCCGCTCAGCACGTCGGCGAGCAGCGGCTTCACGACCCGCTCGACGGTGTTGTGCGTGAACAGCAGCTCCGACTGGGCCACGACCCAGTCCCTGATCTCTCCGACGGTGGACTCGCCGATCAGCCCGCTGAGGTGACCCATGACGCCGAGCAGCCCGAGCACGAACGGCGGCAGCGACAGCAGCGCGAAGAAGGCCGCCTCGCCCGCGAGGCCGGTCACCCGGTAGTCGACGCCCGCCATCGTGGTCGCCTTGACGAGAGACCAGATGTTCGTGCCGCGCAGCCACGTCAGGCGCGCCCGCGCAATGGTCATGCCCTTGCGCGTGAGGCGCCGCGGCCTGCGCGACGGCGCGTCCGTGGAGGTCATGGCACCCAATCGGTCATGAGATCTGGGCTCTACCCGCTGCCGGGGCGCTTAGTACGTGACCTGCGAGCGGATTGTCGCCGCCCAGGATAGGGGCCTCTGCCCTCCTCTCGCGAGGATCCCTCACGAACCGGTCACCGCGCGCCCCTGTCATCCGGCCGTGACAGGGGGTGAACAATGGAGACATGATCTGCCCAGCGTGCAGGGAGCACCGGCACGAGGAGTGCCGTGGCGGGTCCTGGTGCGACTGCCAGCACCAGGAGCCGTCCGAGAAGGACCACGAGGCCGAGCCGCCGGAGAACTGGATACGCAAGGGGTGACGACCCCGCGTCACATTGCCGTCACAATCCCGCATCCTGGACACGAACTTGGACATCCAGGATCTCAGAGGTATCGTTTGGGACATGCCAGCGGACCCGTTGCTCGTCGTGCGACGCCACGTCGATCTCCTGCGTGTCCGTAGCGCGATCTGTATCGACGCCGGCTGACCGTCGCCCTCCGCTGATCCATCCGGGCGCTCGGCCAGGCGTCGTTTTCGTATGCCCTCACACTCGACGGCGAGGTGAGAGGCCGCCTGCGCCGGCGTCCCGCCGAACACCGATCTCAGACCGAGCCTCGGAGAAGGACGTGTGCCCATGAGCACCCCGGCCCGCCCGGCGAACCGCCATCACAAGCGCCCGCGTGGCGAAGGTCAGTGGGCTCTCGGTTACCGTGAGCCGCTGAACAAGAACGAGGAGAACAAGAAGGCCGACGACGGGCTGAACGTCCGTCAGCGGATCATCGACATCTACTCCAAGCGCGGCTTCGACTCCATCGACCCCGCCGACCTGCGCGGCCGCTTCCGCTGGTACGGCCTGTACACCCAGCGCAAGCCGGGCATCGACGGCGGCAAGACGGCCGTCCTGGAGCCCGAGGAGCTCGACGACCGCTACTTCATGATCCGCATCCGGACCGACGGCGGCCAGCTCAGCCTGGAGCAGCTCCGGGTGATCGCCGACGTCTCCAACGACTACGCCAGGGGCACCGCCGACGTCACCGACCGGCAGAACATCCAGCTCCACTGGGTGGAGATCGAGTCGGTGCCGGACATGTGGACGCGGCTGGAGGCCGTGGGCCTGTCCACCACCGAGGCGTGCGGCGACACCCCGCGCGGCATGCTCGGCTGCCCCCTCGCGGGCATCGACGCCGACGAGGTGATCGACGGCCGGCCCCAGCTCCAGGAGATCCGCGAGCGGTACATCGGCGACCCGGCGTTCTCCAATCTGCCGCGCAAGTTCAAGACCGCGATCAGCGGCTGCGCCGCGCACTGCACGGTTCACGAGATCAACGACATCGCGTTCGTCGGCGTGCTGAACGAGCAGGGCGAGGCCGGCTTCGACCTGTGGGTGGGCGGCGGCCTGTCGACCAACCCGATGTTCGCCAAGCGGCTCGGCGTGTTCGTCCGGCCCGAGCAGGCCCACGAGGTGTGGGCCGGGGTCACCGGCATCTTCCGCGACTACGGCTACCGGCGGCTGCGCGGCAGGGCGCGGCTGAAGTTCCTGATGAACGACTGGGGCCCGGAGAAGTTCCGCGAGGTGCTGCAGACCGAGTACCTCAAGTACGAGCTGCCCGACGGCCCGGCCCCCGCGGCGCCGCGCGGAGACCGGCGCGACCACGTCGGCGTCCACCTCCAGCGTGACGGCAACTACTACGTGGGCTTCGCGCCCCGGGTGGGCCGGCTCAGCGGCGACCTGCTGCACCGCATCGCCGACATCGCCGAGCGCCACGGGTCCGGCCGGGTGGCGACGACGGTCGAGCAGAAGATGGTCATCCTCGACGTCGCGCCCGACCGGGTGGACTCGATCGTGGCCGAGCTGGAGGCCGCGGACCTGCGGGTCAACCCCTCCACGTTCCGCCGTCAGACGATGGCCTGCACCGGCATCGAGTACTGCAAGCTCGCGATCGTGGAGACCAAGAACGCCGCGTCCGAGCTGATCGACGAGCTCGAGCGGCGACTGCCCGACTTCGCCGCGCCGCTGACCATCAACATCAACGGCTGCCCGAACTCCTGCGCCCGCATCCAGACGGCCGACATCGGCCTCAAGGGCCAGCTCGTGGTCAACGACAGGGGCGAGCAGGTCGAGGGCTACCAGGTGCACCTGGGCGGCTCGTTCGGCCTGAACCCGAGCTTCGGCAGGAAGGTCCGCGGCCTCAAGACCACGGCCGAGGACCTGCCCGACTACGTCGAGCGGGTCGTGCGCAACTACGAGAAGCAGAAGGACGAGGGCGAGTCCTTCGCCGAATGGGTCAAGCGCGCCGACGAGGCCGACCTCAAGTGACGACCGAGAGGGCCGCGCCGTTCTACTGCCCGTACTGCGGCGAGGAGGACCTGGAGCCCTACGTGACCGAGGAGGAGAGCCACGGATGGTACTGCAGGTCCTGCGCCCGCGCCTTCCGGGTGAAATTCCTCGGCCTCGGCGTGCGTTCGTGATCCCAGAAGGCTTTCGTCCAATCATCCGATGAATCAGTGAACGACGTGTGAGGAGTAACGATGTCGGTGGCGGAGATAGAGGCAGGACTGGAGCGGCAGCGGGCCACGCTGGACCTCCAGGGCATCGTGGAGTCCGCGGCGCGCTTCCTCGAGGACGCGCCCGCCCGGGAGATCATCCGTTGGGCCGCGGCCACCTTCGGCGACCGCCTCTGTCTCACCTCGTCGATGAGCGACGCCCTGCTGATCGACCTGGTCAGCAGGGTCAAGCCCGGCGTCGACGTGCTGTTCATCGACACCGGCTACCACTTCGCCGAGACCATCGGCACCCGGGACGCGGTCGAGGCGGTCTACAAGGTCAACGTGATCAACGTGAAGCCGTCCAGGACCGTCGAGGAGCAGGACCGCGACCTCGGGCCGCGCCTGTACGGGCGCAACCCCGACCTGTGCTGCTACCTGCGCAAGGTCGAGCCGCTCAACCGGGCGCTGGAGCCGTACCTCGCGTGGGTGTCGGGCATCCGCCGCGACGAGTCGCCCACCCGCGCGAACACCAAGGTCGTGGAGTGGGACGCCAAGCGGCAGATGGTCAAGGTCAACCCCATCGCCCGGTGGACCCAGCAGGACGTCGACAACTACATCGCCGACAACGGGGTTCTGATCAACCCGCTGCACTACGACGACTACCCCTCGATCGGCTGCGCCCCCTGCACCCGCCGCGTGGCGCCGGGCGAGGACCCGCGCAGCGGCCGCTGGGCCGGCCTCGGCAAGATCGAATGCGGCATCCACCTGTGACCGTCCCGCACGAAGGCGCGCCGCTGGTCGCGGTGGCGCACGGGTCCCGCGACCCGCGCGCCGCCGCGACCGTGGAGGCGCTGCTCGACGGCGTACGGCGGGCGCGGCCCGGCCTGGACGTCCGCGCCGCCTATCTCGACCACGCCCCGCCCTCGCTGCCGCAGGCGCTGTCCGGGCTGGACGAGGCCGTCGTGCTCCCCCTGCTGCTCACCGCCGCCTACCACAGCCGCGTGGACATCCCGGCGGCGCTGCGGGAGGCGGCCGGACGCACCCCGCGGCTGCGGGCCGTCTGCGGACCCACGCTCGGCCCGCATCCGCTGCTCGTCCGGGCCCTCGAACGCCGTCTCACCGAGGCCGGCGTCGAGATCGGCGACCCGGAGACGGCCGTGGTGCTCGTCTCGGCCGGCTCCAGCGACCGCCGGGCGAACGCGACGATCGCCGCGGTCGCCCGCGAGTGGGCGCTCACCCGCCCCTGGTGGTCGGTCACCGCCGCCTACGCCTCGGCCGCCGCGCCCACGCCCGGGGACGAGGTCGTACGGCTGTCGCGCGCGGGCGCCCCGAGGGTCGTGGTGGCGCCCTACCTGCTGGCCCCCGGCCACTTCGCCGACAAGGTGGAGCGCGACGCCCTGGAGGCCGGCGCACACGCCGTGGCCGGCGTCCTCGGCCCCGCCCCCGAACTGGTCGCGCTCCTGCTCGAACGGCACGCCCAGGCCGTCCGCGCCGCTTCCGAAGCCGCCTGACGCCCTACGCGCTACGGCGTGCCGGAAGGGTTCACGGGCTGGTGCACGTGATGGAGGGCATCGACGGCGTACCGGTGCCGAGGAAGCCGAACGTGCTCGAGCCGGACGCGGGGATCGAGCCGTTGTACGAGGCGTTCGTCACTCTGACGGCGGAGCCGTTGACGCTCAGCGTGCCGTTCCACACCTGGTTGATCGTCTGGCCGCCGCTCAGCGTCCAGCCGACGGTCCACCCGTTGATCGCCGAAGTGCCCGCCGTCACCGTCACCTCGCCCTGGAAGCCCCCGGACCAGGAGTTCACCGTACGGTAGCTCGCCGTGCAGGCGCGCGACGCCGACGGGCTGGCGGACGGCGACGGCGACGGCGAAATCGGCGGGCTTGCGGACGGCGACGTGGACGGGCTGGCGGGCGGGCTGGCGGACGGCGACGTGGACGGGCTGGCCGACGGTGACGACCCGCCCGGCGGCACGTACGGGCACTTGCTCCGGTACATCGAGACGTTGGCGGAGTCCGCCAGTTGCGGGCACAGGAACTGGGTGTACCGGGTGTCGTCGTCGAGGAAAATCTTCAACCAGGGGATCAGCACCCGCATCTCGGTGGTGTTCGCGCGGGTCGCGAACAGGTGGTCCACACCGGTGATCTCCACCCACGCGCTCGGCGTCGAAGCCGGGATGGTGGTGTACAGCCCGTTGAGGTAGGACCGTGTGACGGTCGTGTCCCTCTCGCCCGAGATGAACATCGTCGGCACGCGGTCGTTGTACAGGCTGTAGTCCCCGACCGGCGAGCCGGGCGCGAGTCCGACCGCGGCCTTCAGCGTGGGCCGCCGGAGCAGCGCGGACAGGACGCCTGCCCCGCCCGCGGAATGGCCGACCACCGACAACCGGTTGGGGTCGACCCGGTCGCGCACCGCGCTGCGCTGGGTGAGGTAGTCCAGCGCGGCGAGCAGCTGGGTTCCCCGGGCGTCCGCGCTGTCGGTGCGGCTGTTGGTCTCGATCCCGATCACTACGAAGCCGAAGGACGCGAGCCAGGGGCCCATCCACGCTTCCTCGTTGGCGAACAGGGCGGAGTAGCCCGGCACGATCGCGACGCCGCCGAAGGTCCCCTGACCGGTGTCCGTCGGGTAGTAGATCACACCGCTGCCGAAGCCGTTCCCGGGCGGCACGCTGATCTGCGCGGTGGCGAACGTCCCCCGGGTGGCCGACACGCTGGCCAGGGTCGGGTTGGGACCCCGCTGATAGGGATTGTCGGCGGCCGATGCCGCGTGAGTCGCGATGGTCATCGAGAGCAGCCCGAGAACGGCCACCGTCGCGGCCGTCACGCGGTGCATCAAGCGGTGCATCAAGCGGCGTCCCCGGCCGGGCGGCGGCCCGAGTGCGTCGGCGGCACCATACAGAGATTCGCTCACATGTCTTCGCACCGTTGTGTTCCTCCTCGTCAGACTCTGACATCAGCCGGCTCGGCGGCCTGGCCGGCGGCCGCGGTCACCGCGACGGCGACGCCGTGGAATCCGCCGGCCGGCACTGCGGATCGGCTCAGGAGCCGGCAGCGGCTCGGAGCCGTCGGGCGGCTCCGGCCCGGTAGCGCGCTGCCGGGTCGCGGTCCGCTTCCCGCACCCCGCACTTCGCCGAGGGTCCGGCCGTCGCTGGACAGCTCGCGGAAGAACGTGCGGGGATTTCGCCGAGGGTGGACCCGGCGGGGTCCGGCGGCCCTGCCGGTGTGGGGGTCGGCCCGGACCGCCGGCGATATGGCCGTCGGATGGTGCCGGGCCCCGCGGCCGGCGCCTCTGCTGCGGGTACGTGACGTCCCGGCTGCGAAAGGTGATGCGTACCGGCGCTGTCGGGCGTGCCGATCCGATGTGGGGAGACGCCTCGCCGGCCGGGACCTGTCGCGACGGCCGCGCACCGGCGGCTCCTGCTTCCGGCGCCGCAGGCGAATGACCTTCCGGCTCGGGAGCCCCGGGCCGGGAGGAGCACCGTTCCGTGGTGCGCTCGGGTCGTACGGCGCCCGGTCACGCGCGTGACGTCTCGTTGTTAGCGCTCACATTTTGTCTGCCGGTCGAGCCCCTCTCCGCCGGGGTGGACAGCGGTGGTGTCGGGCGGAGCAAACACGAGGTCAAGCGCCACTGTCAAGCGCCCGGCGTACGGGTTCGCGTCGCCCCATGATTGCGAGCGTGGGCTGACTGGGCGTTAGCGTGAGGCCGCCCGCCGAAGCGGCGTCTCCCACGGTGAAATTTTCATCATGCTTCCTCGCCCGGGGCACAACTGGAGGGCATGTCAGGGCGGCGCTCCCGCCCCTTGCGCGGCGGCGCGCATGCCGCCTCAGAGCGAGCCGGACCAGAGCGAGCCGGACCAGAGCGAGCCGGACCGGGGCGGCCCGGATTAGTGCAGGCCGTGGCGACCGCGGTCGGGCAGGTCGTATCCGCCGTGGCCCGGGCGCTGCCGGCGCTCCTGCCACCACTCGCTCCAGGCGAACCAGCCGCGCTTGATCGGGTCGGCCCGGGAGTCTCCGATGATCTTCACGTCGCCCATGAGCACGTACGCCGTGACCTTGACGACGGGGGCGGACTGGCCGCGCGGGGCCTCGACCACCTGAACCTTCTTGTCCCCCAGGATCGTGACTCCGGACAGCTCGACGTCGACGCCGTCCGGCACGATGATCTTGACGTCGCCCATCACGCACGTGGCGACGATGTCCACCTCACGCCCGCGCACCTCGGCCTCGCGCAGGTCGAGGACCACGTCGCCCATCACACAGACCGCGCCGATGCCGTCGTCGATCCGCCACGTGCCGGTCCTCTTGGCGTCGCCCAGCACCGCCACGATCCACTTGCGCGCCCTGCTCCCCCGGGCGGCCGGCGCCACGGGAGCGGAGACCGGGGCGGCACCCGGCAGGTCGGCGGTGATCTGGGCGAGCTCGCCGTGGGTCTGCGCCAGGTAGGCGGCCTCGGTACGCTCGGTCAGTTCGGCGAGGGTCAGCCGTCCCTCCGCGGACGCCACCCGCAGCCGCTCCACCACGGACTCGCGTTCGGCGTCGGATGCCCGCATTCCACCCGGATCAGTCACGCCCATCACCGTATCCCGGCCGGCGCCGCTCCCCTATCCTCCTCGGGAACGATCCCGGAACCCTTCCAGGGTGCGGCGGGAGGACGATCCCTGACGACGACGCCGCCCGGGGCTGTGTGAGCATGGAATCGTGACCCGCAGCAGGTTGCTCGAGGCGATAGCGGGAGGGGACGTCGCGCGGGTGGCGGCGATGCTGCACCCGGACACCGCCGTGAACCCCGCTCAGGGAACGACGCCGCTCTACCGGGCGGCGGTCGCCGGTCACCACGACATCGTCAGGCTGCTCCTGGAGTACGGCGCCGACCCCGACCGGCCGAGCGGAGGGCACGAGGAGGGCCTTCCGCTCTGCGCGGCGGCGTGCTGGGACCACGCCGAGACCGTGCAGGCGCTGCTCGACGGCGGCGCCGACCCCGACGCGGCGGAGGAGGGCGGCTGGACGGCCCTGCTGTGGGCCGCGGCCAACGGCAACCTCGAGTCGGCCGACATCCTGCTCGACGCGGGGGCCGACCCCGGCCGGGCCGACGACGACGGCGACACCCCGCTGACGCTGGCCGCGATCTTCGGGGCGTACGGGATCGTCTGGTCCCTCCTCGAACACGGCGCCGATCCGTCCGCGCCCGGCTGGGACGGCGCGACCCCGCTGGAGATCTCCTCACGGCTCGCGGCGGCGGATCTCGAAGCCATGCTGCGCGAGGAGGTCTCCGCGAGGGTGGAGGGCGAGCACACCGTGCTGGTGGCGCACGGCTCCGCGCCGGACGGCACCCGGCGGGTCACGGTCGAGGCGCGGGGCGCCGACGGCGGCTACTCGATCACCCGCCAGCGCGGCCACGCCGCCGTCGCGACGGTCCTGGAGTCGGCGCTCGGCCTGCGGCCGTCCGCGGACGTGCTGCTCAGGCGGGTGCTGCCGTACCGCGACCTGGACGAGGACGACGAGACGTGGTGGGCGGCCGTCCACGCGCTGCAGTCCCGCCACGACGAGGAGACGTTCCTCGCGCTGACCCGGCTGTGCGAGAGCGACGACCCGGTGGAGCGGGAGTTCGGCGTCGACGTGCTCGCGGAGTTCGGCCAGGAGACACGGCCCGGCCGGGAGAGGGTGGTCGGTCAGGAGACGGGAGTCGGCCAGGAGACGCGGCCCGGCCGGGAAACGGTGATCGGCCGGGACGCGGGGCGCGCTCCCTACCGGGACCGCACTCTGGCGATCCTCCGCGACATGGCCCGGCACGAGAGCGAGCCGGCGGTCGTCGAGGCGCTGCTGCACGCGTTCGGCCACCACGCCGACGAGCGGGCGCTCCCCGAGGTGCTGGACATCGTCAACAGCCCGGGCCGGAAGCCGACCGTCCACGACCCCGTCGCGCTCGCCGCGGTCCTGCCGCCGGACGACGAGGACGGGCTGGCCACGCTGATCCGGCTGAGCGAGTGCCCCGACGACGAGGTGCGCGACTGGGCGACGATGGGGATCGCGGGCCTGGCCGCCGACAGCGCCCGTATCAGGGAGGCCCTGACCACGCGGCTGGCGGACCGCGATCTGACGACGGTGGCCGAGGCCGCGCGGGGCCTGGCCGGGCGCGGGGACCGGCGCGCGCTCGACGGGATCCACCGGGTGCTGTGCGAGGCGGGGGCCGACCAGGACTACGCCCGCGATCTCGCCCTGGAGGCGGCCCAGGAGCTCGGTCTGGAGATCTCGGGCGCCTGACCGGACCCGGATCCCGCCCGGTGTTTGTCCCGGCCGCCCGGAGTGTTGAGATGGAGTCCCGGCAATACCGGACTCCCCGCATCGTGGACGTCCCGGATGGACGATTCCCGGCATCGACCGCAGGAGGACCCAGTGACCCACGAGGTGACCAACCAGGTGCCCCCGCTGACCGGCCACGACGTCTCGGCCGATCACGCGCTGCTGGAGGGGCTCGCCAGGGAGGGGGCGGACTGGGCGACCGGAGAGCTGCGACAGCTCGGCCTGCTGGCCGGCTCGGCGAAGGCGCAGGAGTGGGGGCGGCTGGCCAACGAGCACCCGCCCGTCCTGCGCACCCACGACCGGTACGGCAACAGGATCGACGAGGTCGAGTTCCACCCGGCCTGGCACGAGCTCATGGCGGTCGCGGTCGAGAGCGGTGCGCACGCCGCGCCCTGGACGTCGGCACGGCCGGGGGCGCACGTCGCCAGGGCCGCCAAGTTCTTCACCTGGTCCCAGGTCGAGGCCGGGCACGGCTGCCCGATCTCCATGACGTACGCCGCCGTGGCCGCGCTGCGGCACTCGCCGTCGCTGCGGGCGGAGTGGGAGCCGCTGCTGGCCTCCCGGACGTACGACTTCGGGCTGCGCCCGCCGCAGGACAAGCGGGGCGTGCTGGCCGGGATGGCGATGACCGAGAAGCAGGGCGGCTCCGACGTGCGGGCCAACACCACGCGCGCCGAGCCGCTGGGCGACGGCAGCTTCGCCCTGACCGGCCACAAGTGGTTCAACTCCGCCCCGATGTGCGACGTGTTCCTGGTGCTGGCGCAGGCCCCGGGCGGGCTGTCGTGCTTCCTGCTCCCCCGCGTGCTGCCCGACGGCACCCGCAACGCGGTGCGGCTGATGCGGCTGAAGGACAAGCTCGGCAACCGGTCGAACGCCTCCGCCGAGGTCGAGTACGAGGGCGCCGTCGCCTTCCTCGTCGGCGAGGAGGGCCGGGGCGTCCGCACGATCATCGAGATGGTGAACATGACCAGGCTCGACTGCGTGATCGGCTCGGCCGCCGGCATGCGGTACGGGCTGGCGCAGGCGCTCCACCACGCCCGCCACCGCACGGCGTTCGGCCGGACGCTGGCCGAGCAGCCGCTGATGCGCTCGGTGCTCGCCGACCTGGCGCTGGAGTCCGAGGCGGCGACCACGCTCATGACGCGCCTGGCGGGGGCGACCGACCGGGCGATCCGGGGCGACGCGGCCGAGGGCCTGTTCCGGCGGGCCGCGCTCGCCGCGGCCAAATACTGGGTGTGCAAGCGGGCGCCGGTCCACGCGGCCGAGGCGCTGGAGTGCCTCGGGGGCAACGGCTACGTCGAGGAGTCGCAGATGCCCCGGCTGTTCCGCGAGTCGCCGCTGAACGGCATCTGGGAGGGCTCGGGCAACGTGGCCGCCCTCGACCTCATGCGGGTGCTGGCCAGGGAGCCGGAGGCGGTCGAGGCGTTCTTCGCCGAGGTGGCGGCGGCCGGGGACAGACGGGTCGCCGACGCGGCCGAGCGGGCGCTCAAGACGCTCGCCGGCGCGGGAGAGGCCGACGCGCGCCGGGTGGCCGAGGAGATGACGCTGGTCCTGCAGGCGTCCCTGCTCGTACGGCACGCCCCCGCCGCGGTGGCCGACGCGTTCTGCGCCTCGCGCCTGTCCGGCGACTGGGGACGCGCCTTCGGCACGCTGCCGCCGGGCCTCGACCTCGACGCGATCCTCGACCGCGCGGCGCCGGCGTGAGCCGACCGGCCATGCCGGTGAGCCCGGCGCACCGGCGGCGGCGTTAAGGTCACTGTGGATAGGCTCCGCTTACTGAAGGGATATCGCCATGGCGACCACTCGTACCGCGACGACGCAGTGGAAGGGCGCGCTGCTCGACGGTTCGGGCACCGTTTCGCTCGACTCCTCGGGGGTCGGCACCTTCGACGTCTCCTGGCCCTCCCGGGCGGAGGAGGCCAACGGCAAGACGAGCCCGGAGGAGCTGATCGCCGCCGCCCACTCCTCGTGCTTCTCGATGGCCCTGTCCAACGGCCTGGCCAAGGCGGGCACGCCGCCGCAGTCGCTGGAGACCCGCGCGGACGTGACCTTCCAGCCGGGTGAGGGCATCACCGGCATCGTGATCTCCGTCCGGGGACAGGTGCCCGGCATCTCGGCCGAGGACTTCCAGCAGGCCGCCGAGACGGCCAAGGCGAACTGCCCGGTGAGCAAGGCGCTCGCCGGCACGACGATCAGCCTCAAGGCCGAGCTCGTCGGCTGAGCGTCAGCGGGAGCCCCCGCCGGACCCGATCCGGCGGGGGCTCCCGCGTTCCCGCGCGAGAGCAGGGGGCGTCGCGGGTGCACGATTCGCCCCGGCAGTGGAGAATGAGGTTACATGCGCGAGGTTTGGCCTGGAGAGCCCTACCCGCTCGGCGCCACCTGGGATGGTGTGGGCACCAACTTCTCGGTGTTCTCGGAGGCGGCCGAGCGGGTCGAGCTGTGCCTGTACGACGACAACGGCGGGGAGACCCGCGTCGATCTGCCCGAGGTCGACGGGTTCGTCTGGCACGGGTACGTGCCGGGGATCATGCCCGGACAGCGGTACGGCTTCCGCGTGCACGGGCCCTACCGGCCCGAGCACGGGCACCGGTGCAATCCGTCCAAGCTGCTGCTCGACCCGTACGCCAAGGCGATCGAGGGCTCGGTGCGGTGGAACCAGTCGCTGTTCTCCTACCAGTTCGCCGACCCCGCCCGGCTCAACACCGAGGACTCCGCGCCCTACATGCCGAAGAACGTGGTCGTGAACCCGTTCTTCGAATGGGGCAACGACCGGCCGCCCCGCACGCCGTACCACGAGACGGTGATCTACGAGGCGCACGTGCGCGGCCTGACCATGCGCCATCCCGCCGTCCCGGAGGAGCAGCGGGGCACCTACGCCGGGCTCGCGCACCCGGCCGTGATCGAGCACCTCCTGTCGATCGGGGTCACGGCGGTCGAGCTCATGCCCGTGCACCAGTTCGTGCCCGAGCACTTCCTGGTGGCCAGGGGGCTGACCAACTACTGGGGCTACAACACGATCGCCTACATGGCGCCGCACAACACCTACGCCAGCTCCGGGCAGCGCGGGGAGCAGGTCCAGGAGTTCAAGGCGATGGTGCGCGCCCTGCACGAGGCGGGCATCGAGGTGATCCTCGACGTGGTCTACAACCACACCGCCGAGGGCGACCACATGGGTCCGACGCTGGGCTTCCGCGGCATCGACAACGTCGCCTACTACCGGCTGCGCGAGGAGGACCGCCGCTACTACCTCGACTACACCGGGTGCGGCAACTCGCTGAACGTCCGCTCGCCCCACGCGCTTCAGCTGATCATGGACTCGCTGCGCTACTGGGTGCTCGACATGCACGTGGACGGTTTCCGCTTCGACCTCGCCGCCGCCCTGGCGCGGGAGCTGCACGACGTGGACCGGCTGAGCGCGTTCTTCGACCTCATCCAGCAGGACCCGGTGATCTCGCAGGTCAAGCTGATCGCCGAGCCGTGGGACGTCGGCCCCGGCGGTTACCAGGTCGGCAACTTCCCGCCGCTGTGGACGGAGTGGAACGGGAAGTACCGCGACTCCGTGCGGGACTTCTGGCGCGGCGCCTCCCAGACGCTGCCCGAGTTCGCCTCGCGCCTGGCCGGGTCGAGCGACCTGTACGCCAGCAGCGGCCGCCGCCCGGTGGCCTCGATCAACTTCGTGACCGCCCACGACGGGTTCACCCTCACCGACCTCGTCTCCTACGACCACAAGCACAACGAGGCCAACGGCGAGGGCAACCGCGACGGCACCGACGACAACCGCTCCTGGAACTGCGGCGCCGAGGGCCCGGTGGAGGACCCGGCGATCGTACGGCTGCGCCGGCGGCAGCGGCGCAACCTCCTCGCCACGCTGTTCGTGTCCCAGGGCGTGCCGATGCTGCTCGCGGGCGACGAGTTCGGCCGCACCCAGCACGGCAACAACAACGCCTACTGCCAGGACAACGACGTCTCCTGGATCGACTGGTCGCTGCTGCGCCAGGAGGACGACCTGCTCGAGTTCGTCCGCCGCCTGGCCGCGTTACGGCGGGCGCATCCCGTCTTCCGGCGGCGCCGGTTCTTCCACGGCCGCACGGTCGGGGGCGGCAGCAGGGACATCGTCTGGCTCACGCCCTCGGGCGCCGAGATGACCGACGGCGACTGGCACACGGGCTACGCGAAGTCGCTGGGGGTGTACCTCAACGGCGACGCGATCGGCGAGCCCGGCCCGCGCGGCGAGCGGATCAGGGACGAGACGTTCCTGCTGCTGATCAACGCGCACCACGAGAGCCTGACGTTCGCCCTTCCCGGCCCGGAGCTGGGGGCCGCCTGGCGTCCCGTCCTGGACACCGCCGACGAGAGCGTCCGCGACGACCCGTACGCCGAGGAGAGCCTGCCCGCCGGGGCCAAGGTCTGCGTCGCCGACCGGTCCATGCGGATCCTGGTCCGCGCCGGCTGATCCACGCGGCCCCGCGCATGGGTGACCGGCGCGCCCGAAGCCGATGAGGGCGAAGCGGAGCAGGCTCCCGGGCCCTCCATGGACCCCGTACGAGCGAGAGCGGTAGGGACGAACGCGGCATTGACCCCCATAGGGGACTATCCCGCCCAGTTCGTTACGCTCAAGCGGGTGACCAGGACATCAGTGCAGGCCGGCCTGCCGCCGAAGCCCCGGGCGGCGGTGGTGCGGGACGCCCTCGGGGTGGGCACGGCCGTCGGCCTGTCCGGCTTCGCGTTCGGCGTCACCTCCGCGGGCGCGGGGATGAGCGTCGCGCAGACCTGCGTGCTGTCGCTGTTCGTGTTCACCGGGGCCTCCCAGTTCGCGCTGGTGGGCGCGCTCGGCACCGGCGGGAACCCGCTCGCCGCCGCGGCCGGGGCGCTGCTGCTCGGCGTCCGCAACGCCTTCTACGGGCTGCGGCTGTCGCAGTTGCTGGGGCTGCCCGCGGCGGTCCGTCCGTTCGCCGCGCAGTGGGTGATCGACGAGACCTCCGCCGTGGCCCTGGCCCAGCCCGACCGGCGCCTCGCCCGGCTCGGGTTCACGGTCACCGGGGCCAGCCTGTACGCCGGCTGGAACATCACCACGTTCCTGGGCGCGCTGGGCGCCTCCGCGCTGGGCGACCCGGCGGCCTGGGGGCTCGACGTCGCCGGTCCGGCCGTCTTCCTCGCCCTGCTCCTCCCCATGCTCCGGGGCCGCTCCACGGCGGCATCCGATGCTGCCGGGACCGATGCTGCCGTCCCCGGCGGCGTTGCGGACCAGCGGCCGATCGCGACGACGGGCCCGGCGGGCACGGGTACGTCCGGGGGCACGGCGAGGAGCACGGTAGGAAGCACGGTAGGGGGCACGCCAGGAGGCACGCCAGGAGGCACGGCGAGGAGCACGGCCTTCCCGTGGCAGGAGGCGGCGGTGGCGGCGCTGGCCGTCGTGCTGGCCCTCGCCTGCGTGCCGTTCGTCCCCGCGGGCGTGCCGGTGCTGGTGGCCGTGCTCGCCGCACCGGCCGTGCTGGCCGTGTCCCGGCTCCGTGCCCGCCACAGTTCCCGCCGCTCGCCCCGCCACAGTTCCCGCCGCTCGCCCCGCCACAGTTCCCGCCGCTCGCCCCGGCTCAGTGCCGGCCACAGTGCCGGCCACAGTGCCGGCCACAGTGCCGGCCACAGTGCCGGCCACAGTGCCGGCCACAGTGCCCCCCGCAGTGCCCGCCGCTCGCCCCGAGGAGAACGCCGATGATCTGGGCCGCGATCGTGGTCACCGCCGCCGGGTGCTACGCCGTGAAGCTGCTCGGGCTGTCGGTCCCGGCGGCGGTGCTCGAACGACCGCTCGTACGCAGGCTGGCCGCGCTGGTGCCGATCGCGGCGCTGGCCGCGCTGATCGCCCTGCAGACCTTCGCCGACGGCCGCACGCTCGTCGTCGACGCCCGGGCCGCCGGGCTCGCGGCGGCGGCCGTCGCCCTGCTGCTGCGCGCGCCGTTCCTGGTGATCGTCGCGGTCGCCGTCGTCGTCACCGCCGCCGTCCGCGCCCTCACCGGCTGACCCGCCGCGCCGTCCGCGCCGTCCGCGCCGCCCGCGCCGGCCGGGAACCGGGCCGTCCGCCACCCGCGTGGCGCGGCCGGCGCCGCGGCAGGACGGTCAGCGGGCGAGGATCTTGTCGAGGTCGTAGCTCACCGGGCGGTCGAGCTGGTCGTAGGTGCAGGACGCGGGAGTGCGGTCCGGGCGCCAGCGGCGGAACTGGGCGGTGTGGCGGAACCGGTCGCCCTCCATGTGGTCGTAGGCCACCTCGACCACCCGTTCGGGCCGCAGCGGGATGAACGACAGATCCTTCTTGGCGTTCCACCGCGACACGGCGCCGGGCAGGCGCTGGCCCTCGGCGCCGCCCGCGGCGACCTCGGCCCAGTGCCCCCACGGATGCTCGCTCAGGTCCCGCACCCGGTACGGCGCGAGCTCCTCGACGAGTTCCTCACGGCGCTTCATCGGGAACGACGCCGCGACGCCCACATGGTGCAGACGGCCGTCCGGCGAGTAGAGCCCGAGCAGCAGCGACCCGACGACCGGGCCGGACTTGTGCTCGCGGTAGCCCGCCACCACGCAGTCGGCCGTCCGCTCGTGCTTGACCTTGAACATCACGCGCTTGTCCGGCGTGTACGGCTGGTCGCCCGGCTTCACGACGATGCCGTCGAGGCCGGCGCCCTCGAACGCGTCGAACCACTCGGCGGCCCGGCCCTCGTCCCGGGTGACCGGCGTGAGCCGTACGGACCGGCCCGCGCCCGCCAGCGCCTCCTCCAGCCGGGCCCTGCGCTCGGAGAACGGGGCCTCCATGAGGTCCTCGGCCGCGGTGGCGAGCAGGTCGAAGGCGACGAAGGACGCGGGCGTGTTCTCGGCCAGCAGCCGCACCCGGGACTGCGCGGGATGGATGCGCTGCTGCAGCGCGTCGAAGTCGAGCGACTGTCCCCTGATCAGCACGATCTCGCCGTCCACGACGCACTTGGGCGGCAGCTCCCGTTTGACGGCCTCGACCAGCTCGGGAAAGTAGCGCGTGAAGGGCCGCTCGTTCCTGCTGCCCAGGAAGACCTCGTCGCCGTCCCGGAAGACGATGCAGCGGAAGCCGTCCCACTTCGGCTCGTAGTAGAGCGTGCCGTCCTGCTTCGGCAGCGCCTTGACGGCCTTGGCGAGCATCGGCGCGACCGGCGGCACGACCGGCAGTTCCAAGTCGGGGATCTGCGGCTCAACCGGCTGCTTCATCCTGCGCCTCCCTGATGTATCGGCAGAAGAGGAAGCCGTCCTCTTCGAGCACCTGGGCGAGGGTCAGCGGCGTGTGCGATGCGACGCCGTCCAGTATGCGCGCGGCGTCGCCGCCGGTCAGCAGCGGGCTCACGGTCAGCGCCAGCTCGTCGACCAGGCCGGCGGCGGCGAGCTGCGCGTTCACCCGGGGGCCGCCCTCGCACAGGACGCGGCCGAGCCCCCGGTCGCGCAGCTCGCTCACGGCGGTCGCGAGATCGACCGCCTCGTCGCCCGCGACGATCAGGTCGGCCCTCCCGGCCGCCTCCTCGCGCCGGTCCTTCGGCGCCGACTCCGTCGTGATCACGATCGTGCGGGCGTACGGCTCGGCCTCGGTGAACAGCGGGGCATCGAGGTCGAGGTCGAGGCGGCGGGTGACGACGGCGATGGGCGGCGCCGGGTGCCTGCCCTCCCGCAGGGCCCGCCACGACTCGCGGGGGCGGGCCGGGCGGTATCCCTCCGTGCGGACCGTCGCGGCCCCGGCCAGCACCACGTCGGCGAGGCCGCGCAGCAGCCCGAAGATGCGCTTGTCGGCCCGGCCGGACAGTCCCTCCGAATGGCCCTCCACCCAGGCCGCGCCGTCGGCGCTGGCCACCATGTTCAGGCGCAGCCAGTGGTCGCGCGGGTAGGCGTAGGCGGCGGGGATGTCCGGCTCGTCCTCGGAGTAGGGGTGGATGCGGCGCACGCTTCCTACAGTGGCACACCACACCGACAAGACCGCCCGCGACGCCCGCCTTCCCACCGCTTCCCTTCCGGCTCCCCGTCCGGCTTGGTCCGCCCGTCCGGTTTCGGCGGTTCGCCCCATTCGCCGGACGGCTTTGCCATGCGATGGCAAAATGATCAACAAACCACCGGGGACGGGGAGGCGCGGGCCATGACCCAGTACGACGAGTACAGCGAGTACGGCGAGTACGGCGAGTACGGCGAGGCACCCTCGGGCGTCGATCCGAACACTCCGAGCGTCGCGCGAATGTACGACTACTTCCTGGGCGGTAAGGACAACTTCGAGGCCGACCGCGAGGCCGCGAAGAAGCTGATCGCCCTCGTGCCGAACCTGCCCGAGTTCGCCCGGGCCAACCGCGAGTTCCTCGGCCGCGTCGTCCGGTTCCTCGCCGAGGAGGGGATCGACCAGTTCCTCGACGTCGGCGCAGGGCTGCCGACCCAGCAGAACGTGCACCAGGTCGCCCAGGCCGTGGCCCCGCAGGCCCGCGTCGTCTACGTGGACAACGACCCGATCGTGCTGGCGCACGGCCGCGCGCTGCTCGCCGGCAGTCCCGGCGCCGTCGTCGTCCGGGGCGACATCAACGACCCGGAGGCGATTCTCGGCGACCCGGACCTGCGGGCGCACCTCGATCTGTCCCGGCCGGTCGCCGTGCTGATGCTCTCGGTCCTCAACGTCGTACCGGACGACGCCCGGGCGGAGGCCATCGTCGCGGCGTTCCGCGCGGCCATGGCGCCCGGGAGCTACCTGGTCGTGTCCCACGGATACACCGGCGAGGTCGGCAGCGCGACCGACCGGGAGGTGCGGGAGGTGTACCGCGGGTCGAGCGCGGGGTCGTCCAAGCCCCGCGACCACGCGCAGATCGGCGCCTACTTCGACGGGCTGGAACTGCTCGAACCGGGGATCGTGCCGGTGGCCGCCTGGCGGCCGGAGCGGGAAGCGGAGGCCGAGATCGACCTCAGCCGCCCGAACATCCTCGCCGCGGTCGGACGCGTTCCCTGAGCCGGTTCCCGAAGGCGCTCCCGCGGCCGTGTCCGGGCGGCGGCTCCCGCCCGGACGCCTCGGCCTGCTCGGGGAAAGCAGAGCGTGAGGGGCCGTCCCGGCCCGCGGCCGGTCCGTCTCACGGCCGACCTCATGGCCGGACCCCATGCCCGGCTTCATGGCCGACCTCATGCCCGACTTCATGGCCGACTTCATGGCCGACCTCATGGCCGACACGGCGCCAAATGCACGGTCCCCGCGGCCGCACCGTTCTAGTCTTTCCGCCCGTCGGAACAGGCCACGGGAGCCGATGGTATTCGGGGGGCGGACATATGCGGGGGCCGAGCAGGCGGGACGTGCTGGCGTCGGCGGTGTGGGGCACGGCGGCGATCGCGTTCGGAACGCGCGGGACGGCGGCGTACGCGGACCCAGCCCGGCCGCAGGCCGGGCTACGAGCCGGCGATCTGACCATCCGCCGGCGGGCCGGCGACATGACTGCGGCGCAGTGGGCGGCGTTCGTCCGGGCGGTGCACGCGCTCAAGTCGCGGGGAACCTACGACGCGCTGGTCCGGACCTACGCGGACGGCTTCGCGGCCACCCACGCCAACGGCTTCTTCCTGCCCTGGCAGCGCAGATACCTCCTGCACTTCGAGCGGGAACTGCAGCGTGTCGATCCGGCCGTGTCCGTGCCGTACTGGGACTGGCCCCTCGACGGCCGGGCGCCGGCGCGCTCGGCGATGCTGTCGAAGGAGTATTTCGGAGGGAACGGCAGTGCCGCGCGCGATCACGCCGTGCTCGACGGCGCGTTCGCCGGATGGACGGCCAAGATCCCGCGGGCGCATCCGCTTCGGCGTTCCTACGCCGACGGCGCGACGATTCCCCCGTGGGCGACCTCCGAGGTCATCGGGAACATGCTGAAAAATCCGGATTTCCAGGTGTTCAACATGCAGTTGGAGATCCACATAGGAGCGGTGCAGATGGGCATCGGGGGCGACCTGGCCCAGCCCGCCGCCCCGAACGACCCGCTGTACTGGGTCGTCGCCTGCTTCGGCGACCTGCTCTGGCACATGTGGCGCTCCCGCCATCCCGGGGCCCCGACCCGGTCGGCGTACGGGAACGTCACCGAGGAGAGCGGGCTGCCGCGGTACGGCGACACGGTCGCGGACGTCCTGGACATCGAGAAGCTGGGCTACCGCTACGACGCGGCGTGGCCGCGCGCACGCCGAACGGCGAGGTTGCCCCGCCCCCGGTGAGGGCCGGGGCCGCACGCGACCCGGCCGGTCCCCCGGGGGAACCGGCCGGGTGCGTCGCGGCCCGGCGCGTCAGGCCCTGGTGCCCGTGGTGGCGCGGGCCCGGCCGGCCGTCTGCGCGACGGCCTCCTTCTCCCTCTCCTGCGCCTGCGCCTGGCGTGCGGACCTGGAGAGGTCCTCCAGCTCGTGCGCGGTCTCCTCGAACTCCTGCGCGGCCTCCCGGCTCATCCTGCTGACGAGCCTGCGGCCGCGGACGGCCATGTCCTCGTACACCTCGCCGGCCTTGGCCAGGGCGTAGGGGCCGACGCCGGCGAGGGCGCAGAACGGCTTGGACATGGTGATCCTCTTGACCGGTGTTGTCACTTGGTCACTCTCCATAAATATCGGTCTGGCGGCGGCTTCCACCTGTTCGAGTCAGGGGAGAACGGCCCGCTCTCCTCGCCGGACGCGCGGCCGGGGCCCCGGCGGTCAGGAAGGCGGCGTGCCGAGGGACTGCGTCCCGGACCTGATGTTGTCGGCGGCCTGCGCCGGACTGATGTCCGCGGCCCTGGAGGCCTTGCGCAGATCCGTCCAGGTGATGTGGTCGGGATTGCCGTGGTCGTCGTCAGGGTCGCCGCAGCCGCAGCTCAGGCACATCCGGGTGTCTCCCCCCGCTCGGTCTCGTGCAAGGCGGCCCCGCCCCCGGCAGCGGTGCGAGGGCGAGGCGCTTGGGTGTTCCAGGTTCGTCCGTGTGCGGTCTTGCCCGGGGACGAACGCCCGCTCCCCCGTGGGCGAGCGCTCACCAGGACCATCCCCGCACCCGCCTCCAGGGACACCGGGCGGGAATGCAAGAGCCGATCAAGAGCGGAGCCGGGCGGACAAAAGCCAGATCGTGCCGGCGTACGGCACGGAGGGTCACCCGGCCGCGTCCGCACCTCCGGCAGGCCTGGCCTTGCTCGGCTGGACCCGCCTCGGCTCGCCGGGCATCTTCGGGTAGTTCGGCGGGTACGGCATGTCGCCCCGTTCGTCGGCGTCGTACCACTCCAGCAGCGTGCCGATGTCGCAGGCCCGGTCGTCGATCGCCCGCTGCACGTCGCCCAGCTTGGCGAACCGCTCCGGCATCGTCCTGATGTCGAAGTCGCGCGGGTCGCAGCCGGCCAGCTCCTCCCACGTCACGGGGGCGGAGACCCGCGCGTCGGGCCGCGCGCGGACCGAGTAGGCGGCCACCACCGTGCGGTCGCGGGCGTTCTGGTTGTAGTCGATGAAGACCTTCTCCCCCCGCTCCTCCTTCCACCAGGCGCTCGTCGCGAGGGGCGAACGCCGCTCGACCTCGCGGGCGAAGGCGATCGCGGCGTACCGCACCTCGGTGAAGGTCCAGCGGGGCTCGATGCGCACGTTCACGTGGATGCCCCGGCTGCCCGAGGTCTTCGGGAAGCCCGTCATGCCCAGCTCGTCGAGGATCTCCTTGGCCGTGAAGGCCACCGTGCGGGCCTGCTCGAACGAGGTGCCGGGCTGCGGGTCGATGTCGATGCGCAGCTCGTCGGGGTGGTCGAGGTCGGCCCGGCGGGCGTGCCAGGGGTGGAAGTCGATCGTGCCGAGGTTGGCGCACCACGCGATGGCGGCCACCTCCGTCGGGCAGAACGCGTCGGCCGTGCGCCCGCTGGGGAAGCGCACCGTGACGGTCTCGATCCAGTCGGGATGCCGGGGCATCCGCTTCTGGTAGATCGCGTCGGTGCCGACGCCGTCGGGGTGCCGCTTGAGGTAGGTCGGCCGCTCCCGCAGGGCGCGCAGCACGCCGTCCCCCACGCTCACGTAGTACTCCACCAGGTCGCGCTTGGTGGCGCCGATCTCCGGGAAGTAGACCTTGTCCGGGTTGGTGACCTTGACCGTGCGGCCACCCACCTCTATCTCGATGTACGGCGAAGCCATGGACCGACCCTATAGCGAGGAGGGGGTCCGTCCCGGGCTGCCGACGGCGGCCGGACCGGGCGCTCCCACGGCCGCGCCCTACCGGCGCAGGCACGTGGTCGCGTACGGCGCGCTCGCGTTCGGCTGCGCCGTACGCGACGGGACGGACCACGACGGCCGCCCGTGGGCGGCCTCCTCTCACCGTCCGGCGGCGTCCAGCACGGGTCGGGTGCTTCGCCGCCCTGACGGCGGTGCGGGCGACCGCCCCCGCGGGTGCGGCGATCGGCCCCTCGTCAGTGAAGACGCCGGAAGACCGGGGAAAGGATGCCTCGCACCGCGAACATCTGCCGGGAAGATCCCCGGCCGCCGCGGGGTTCCTCAGTTCGTAATCCCCGCGAGGGGCCACAGAAGGCAGGGTGGTGAGCATGGAGAAGATCGTCAAGAGTGACGCCGAGTGGCGCGCGCGGCTTTCCCCCGAGGAGTACCGGGTCCTCCGGCAGGCGGGGACGGAGCGCCCGTTCAGCGGCGAGTACGTCGACACCAAGACGGTCGGCGTCTACTCCTGCCGCGCGTGCGGGGCGGAGTTGTTCCGGTCGGAGACCAAGTTCGAGTCGCACTGCGGCTGGCCGTCGTTCTACGAGCCGTCGGAGTCGGACGCCGTCACGCTGCACGAGGACGACTCGCTCGGCATGCGCCGGGTGGAGGTCCGCTGTGCCCGCTGCGACTCGCACCTCGGGCACGTGTTCCACGGCGAGGGCTATCCCACGCCGACGGACGACCGGTACTGCATCAACTCCGTGAGCCTGACCCTGCGGCCGGCCGGCTGAACGTCACTTGGGCTTGGGGTAGGTGACCCGGCAGTCGTCGTCGTCCGGCCCGAGGACGTTGGCGAGGACGGGATTGCCGTTCTCGCCGAACCGGGACTGGACGAACACGACGGGGTTGGCCTCCCCGCGCTCGGCCAGGTACTCCAGGCCGCGCTTGCACAGCGTGATCGCGGTCTTGGAGTTGTCGGCGTTCTCCGGCAGGTTCGTGTAGATGCGCAGGTAGCCGCCCTCGGTGCGGATGTCCTTGACCCGCTTGGCCGGCTTGTCGTTCCACCTGCTGCGGAAGTAGGCCTCGGCCTTCGTGTCGGTGTACTTCGACGGTCCCGAGGCCTTGTGCTCGGCCGCCTTTTTGTCCTTCTTCTCCCGCTCGGCGTCGGACTTCTCGCCGGTGTCGACGCTCGCGACGGTCAGCTCCCCCGCCGGGGAGGCCTGCGGCGCGGGCGCGGCGACCGCGCGCTGTGGTGGAGCCGCGTCGGACCGGGACAACGGCCAGGCGATCGCGGCGGCCCCGACGGCGAAGGCGGTCACCCCCAGCGACACCTCGACGACGTGCGAACGGGCCCGCCTCTTGCGGCGGCGCCCCCTGGAACGTGCCAGCCCGCTTGCCACTCTGCCTCACATAGACGTCGATCCTTCGTCACAGTATGGCAAAGACTTCCGGCAGCCAAGACCGTTCCCGACGCTTCGCGCAAGGTCCACCAGAATGTCCCTTCTGAAACGGGTCGTGGTGCCCGCCGTTCGGAGGGGAGGGTGCGTGCCGGCCGTCATGTCCTGGCTCGTGTTCGGGCTGGCCTGCGTCCTGGTCGCGGCGGGCGCCGCGCTGGGCGGCGCCGACCCCGTGGACGCGGCGGTCGCGCTCGGCTTCACCCCGCTCGGCGCCTACCTCCTGTCCCGCCGCCAGGGCGGGGCGGTGGGGCCGTGCTGCCTGGTGACCGTGCTCGGCGCCGTCGCCTACTTCGCCGACTCCTACTCCGCACGGCCCGGCCTGCCGGGCGCCCGCTGGGCCGCCTGGGTGGGCACGTGGACCTGGGCCCCCGCCCTGCTCACCGTGGGCGGCGTCCTGCTGCTGCTCGTGCCGGACGGCCGCCTGCCCGGGCGGGCCTGGCGGCCGGTGGCCGCGACGGGGGCGGCCGCCACGACGGCCTTCACGGTCGTGGCCGCGCTCGTGCCGGAGGGAGCCGACCGGCCGTTCTCCGTCGGGGCCCTCGCGCCGGTGCGCGACGCGCTGCCGGTGGTCGTCCTGATCCTGGCCGCGACCTCGCTCGCCTGCGCGGCCGGGCTCGTCGTCCGTACGGCACGGGCGCAGGGCGAGCAGCGCACCCAGCTGCTGTGGATCTGCCTCGGCGCCGCCGCGTTCGTGGCCGGGGTCTTCCTGCCGGCCGTCGTCCGGCTGCCCGCCGCCGGCGTGCCGTTCATCCTGGCCCTGCCGGCCTGCGTCGGCGTGGCGATGCTCCGCCACGACCTGTACGGGACCGGCCCGTGGCTGCGCCGCGCGCTGACCCTGGGGCTGCTGGCGGGAGCGCTGGCCCTGCTGTACTTCACGGTCGACGGGCTCACCGGGGCGCACGTCGCCGCCGCGGCGGCCGTGGCGGTCGCGGTCGAGCCGCTGCACCGCTGGCTGCGCCGGGCCTCCGGCCGCATCCTGTACGGCGGCGGGCCGGACCCCGAGGCCGTCCACGCCCGGCTGGGCGCCCGCCTGGCCGCGACCTCGGAGCCCGGGGAGATCCTGTCCGCCGTCGCCGACGCCGTGGCCGAGGCGACCCGGGCCCCGTACGTACGGGCCGAGCTGGGCGCGCCGGGCGAGCCGCTCAAGGTCGTCGAGCGGGGAACGCCCGCTCCGCTCGGCGTGTCGGTGCCGCTGCGCTTCCAGGACGAGATCCTCGGCGCCCTGGGCGCGTCGGGAGGCGACGCACGGGTGCTCGCCCCGCTCGCGTCGCACGCCGGGGCCGCGCTCGCCGCCGCCCACCGCGCCGCGGCGCTGCAGCGCTCGCGGACGCTGCTCGTCACGGCCAGGGAGGAGGAGCGACGGCGGATCAGCAGGGACCTGCACGACGGGCTGGGCGCCTTCCTGGCGGGCATCGGCTTCACCGTGGACGCCGCGGGCAACGCGCTCAAGACCGACCCGGAGCGGGCCCGCGGCCTGCTGACCCAGATCAGGACCCAGGTCGCCGAGGCCGGCGCGGGCGTACGCCGCCTGGTCCGGGGGTTGCGGCCGCCCGAACTGGCCCAGCTCGGCCTGTCCGGCGCCGTGGAGCACACCGCGGCGACGCTGGGCGACGGCGGGGTCGAGATCGAGATCACCGCGCAGGACGTGGGCGGCCTGCCCGCCGCCGTGGAGGTCACGGCCTACCTGGTGGCCCGCGAGGCGCTCACGAACGCGGTGCGCCACGGCGCGCCCCGCCGCTGCGCCGTACGGCTGGGCCGGGTCGCGGGCGGGGTCGAGCTGAGCGTCCGCGACGACGGGCGGGGGCTCGGGCCGCAGGCCGTTCCGGGAGTCGGCCTCACCTCGATGCGGGAGCGGGTGGAGGAGCTGGACGGAAAACTGACGATCGAGGCCGCTCCGGGCGGCGGAACGGTGGTGACCGCGTGGATTCCCCTGTGATCAGGCTGCTCGTCGTCGACGACCACCCCGTGGTCCGCGACGGCCTCGGGGCGCTGATGTCGACCGTGGAGGGCATCGAGGTCGTCGCGGTGGCCGAGGACGGCCGCCGGGCGCTCGCGGCCGTCCGCGAGCACTCCCCCGACGTCGTGCTGATGGACATCGCGATGCCGGAGATGGACGGCATCGAGGCGACCCGGCGCCTGTCCGCCGGGCCCCGCCCGCCCAGCGTGATCATGCTCACGATGTCGGACGACGACCTGTCGCTGCTGGCGGCCGTCCGCGCGGGGGCGAGGGGCTACCTGCTCAAGAACGCCGCCCAGGACGACGTGGTCGCCGCGGTGCGCGCGGCGGCCCGTGGCCAGGCCGTCTTCGGGACCGGCGCGGCCGAGGCCGTGATCAAGCTGCTGCACGCGCCGCCCCGGGTGTCCGCGCGGCCGTTCCCCACGCTCACCGAGCGGGAGTACGAGATCCTCGAACTCGTCGCGCAGGGGTTGGGCAACCAGGCGGTCGCGGCGCGCCTGGGCGTCAGCGCGAAGACCGTGGCCAACACCATGTCCGGCGTCCTGGTCAAGCTCGGCGTGCGCGACCGCGCCGAGGCGGTCGCCGCCGCGCGGGCGGCGGGGCTCGCGACGGGCTGAGCCGGTTCCCGCGGGCCCGGGAGGCGTTCCCGGCCCCGCGGGACCATCGGCTCCTCCGGCCGGGAACGTCGCGGCCCGAATCTGGACGGGCAACGACATCACCCTCCGGAGGAGAAACGCCATGGACGCCACCGCGTCGCCCCGCACTCCCGCCACCGCGCACCATTCGGCCGCGCGTACGGACGACCCGGCGGGCGGAAGGCCAGCCGTCGCCCCGGTCGCCGTCGCCCCGGTCGTCGCCGCCGCGGCGTCGCTGACGCTCGGTGTGACGCAGATCCTGCACACGCAGACGGTGCCGTTCGCCTCGGCGGGCGACTACGTCGCCGAGGGCGCGTACGCCCTCTACCTGATCGCGGCGATCGGGGCCGTCCTGGCCCTGCGCCGCGTCCACCGCCCGGCGCGGGGCTGGGGGCGGACCGGCGACGCCGGGGCGCTGCTGTACGGCCTCGGCCACGCGGTCGTGGCGGTCCCGGTGACCGCCACCTTCGTCCTCGCCGTCAACCCGCCGGACCCGCTCGGCGCGCTGTACGCGCCGGGGATCGTGCTGTGGCTGGCCGGCCTGGTCCCGCTCGCGGTCGCGGCCTTCCGCTGCGCCCTGGTTCCCCGTGCCGTCGCCGTCGCCCTCCCGGCGACGCTGCCGCTGACGATGGCCCTGGGCACGACGGGTCCCCTGGTCGAGGCCCTGACCTGGGCGGTCCTGGCGTTCGCGATCGTCAGGGCAGCGCGGCGACGAGCTCACTGACCGGCTTGCGGGTGCCGGTGTAGAAGGGGATCTCGACCCTGGTGTGCCGCCTCGCCTCGGCTCCGCGCAGGTGGCGCATCAGGTCGACGATGCGGTGCAGTTCGTCGGCTTCGAAGGCCAGCATCCACTCGTAGTCGTTGAGGGCGAAGCAGGCGACCGTGTTGGACCGCACGTCGGGGTAGTCGCGGGCCATCTTCCCGTGCTCGGCGAGCATCCTGCGGCGCTCGGAGTCCTCCAGCAGGTACCACTCCAGGGAGCGTACGAAGGGGTAGACGCAGACGAAGCCCCTGGGCTCCTCCTCGGCGAGGAAGGCCGGGATGTGGGACTTGTTGAACTCGGCCGGGCGGTGCAGGGCCATGGCCGACCAGACCGGCTCGCTCGCGCGGCCGAGCGTGGTGCGGCGGAAGCGGGTGTAGGTCTCCTGCAGGTCCTCGGGCGAGGGGGCGTGCCACCAGAACATGAAGTCGGCGTCGGCGCGGAACCCGGCGACGTCGTAGCAGCCGCGGGTCGTCACGTCCTTGCCCGCCGCCTGCGCGAGCAGTTCCTCGACCTCGTCGGCCACGCCGTCGCGGGCGGCGGGAAGCTGGTCGCGCAGCCGGAAGACCGACCACATCGTGTATCGGATGACCAGGTTGAGATCGCGTGCCTTGGGCCGCGGGGCAGGCTCCGTCATGCCTCCATTCTGCCGGTACGACGTGGTGGTCCGGCCGCCGGGTGCCTGCGGGCGGGACGCGCGGGCGGCCGGACGCCGCGCGTCCGGTCAGGCGCCGGAGGCCGCCGCCCGGCCGCCCCGCAGGTGCTCCACGACGAGCTTGGCGGCGGTGCGGGCGGTCGCGACGCACGCGGGGATGCCGAGCCCCTCGTACGCCGCGCCGCAGACGGCGAGGCCGGGCTGCCCGGCGATCGCGGCGCGCACCCGCGCGATCCGGTCGAGGTGGCCCACGTCGTACTGCGGAAGCCCGCCGCCCCAGCGGGTGACCCGGGTGTCCAGCGGCAGGCCCCGCACGCCCATGATCTCGGCCATCTCGTTCATCGCCAGGGCGGTCAGCTCGGCGTCGTCGCGCTGGAGCACGAGCTCCTCGCCCAGGCGGCCGACCGAGCACCGCACGATCATGACGTTGCGGTCGGCCTCTGCCAGGTGCGGCCATTTGACGCTGCTGAACGTCGCGGCCTTGACCGGCCTGCCCTCGACCGGCGGCACGAGGTAGCCGCTGCCCTCGGGCGGCTCGGGGAAGGCCGTGCGGGGATAGGCGAGAGTGATGATCGCCATGCTGGCGTACTCGATCCCGGCCAGTTCGGCCGCCGCCTTCGGCACCTCACGCCCGAGCAGGCGGGAGGCGGGCCGCGCGGGGACCGCCAGGACGACGGCGTCGGCGTCGATGACCTCCGCGTCCCTGGTGGGACCGGTGACCAGCCGCCAGCCCTCCGGCGTGCGGATCAGGTCGCGTACGGTGACGCCGGTGCGGATCTGCGCGCCGGACTCCTTCGCCACGGCGGCGGGCAGCGCCCCCAGGCCGTTCCTGAGCGTGGTGAACACCGGCCCGGCGTCCGCGGGCGCCTCCGCGGCGATGCTCCTGGCCGCCTGCAGCAGCGACCGCTCGGTGCGGGCGGCGGCGGCGATGCGCGGCATGGTCGCGTCCAGCGACAGCATGTCGGCCCGGCCCGCGTACACGCCGCCGAGCAGCGGCTCGACCAGCCGGTCGACGACCTCGCCGCCCATCCGGGCCCGGATGTAGGCCGCCACGGAGACGTCGCCGGTCACGAGCGTGGGCGGCAGGAACTGGTCGAGGGGCACCCGGGCGAGCCCGGCCGGCGACAGGACGCCCGAGCGCGCGAGCGCGACCACGTCCGAGGGGACGCCCATGACCTGCTGCCTCGGCAGCGGGCGCAGCGATCCGCGCGACAGGACCGCGGCCCGGGTCGTGCCCGGATCCACCAGGTCGTCGCCGAGGCCGGCCAGCCGGGCCAGTTCCTTGCCCTCGGGCCGCCGCGCCAGCATCGACTCGGCGCCCGCGTCGACCTCCACCCCCGCCACCTGCGAGGCGTACAGCTTGCCGCCGACCCTCGGCGCCGCCTCCAGCACTGTGATCCGCAGGCCGGCGTCGGCCCGGTTCAGGTGCAGCGCCGCGGCCAGACCCGCGATGCCCCCGCCGACGACGACCACATGACGACCCGCAATCCCGTCCATGGGGAAAAACTATCGGCCCGTACGCGCGGCTCCCGCACCGGCGCGGGGCGTGTCCGCAGGAAAGCGGGCACCTCGCCACCACAGAAAGAGCACAGATAGTTACCCATCGGAACAATGCCCGACAAAGGGGCCGAGAAGGCAAGATTCTCAGAAACTTTTCACCTGTTGGGCAAAAAGTAAGGGTTCGCTGTAATAAAGTTGATGTCGTCGGAGCAGAAGTAGAGTCACTTCTGGCACGCATCCTGATCCCCGACCCGAAGAGCGGCGTGAAGCGAATGACGGCTCGCCCCGAGAACCCGCACCAGGCGCGGCTCCTGCGCCTCCTGCGTCAGGACGGCGCGCGCTCGCGCGCCGAACTCGGCGAGGTGGCCCGTCTGTCACCCTCGAAGCTCGCACTCGAGCTCGACCGGCTCACCAAGCTGAACCTCCTCGAAACCGGCGGCCTCGCGGCCTCGCGTGGCGGGCGGCGGTCGGGCATCGTGCGGATCGCCTCGCACCTGCGTTTCGTCGGCATCGACATCGGAGCCACGTCCATCGACGTGGGGGTGACGAACGGCGAGCTGGAGGTGCTCGGTCACCTGTCGAAGCCGGCGGACGTGCGAGACGGCCCCGAGGCGGTGCTGGAGCAGGCCCTCGAACTCGTCGGCAAGCTGCGCACCGGCGAGACGACCGAGATCCACGGCGTCGGAATCGGGGTGCCCGGTCCGGTGAGTTTCCTCGACAGGACGCCGGTCTCGCCCCCGATTATGCCGGGCTGGGACCGCTTTCCGGTCCGGGAGTCGCTGAGCCGGGAGTTCGGCTGCCCGGTGCTCGTGGACAACGACGTGAACATCATGGCGCTCGGCGAGCTGCACGCCGGGCTCGCCAGGGCCGTCGGCGACTTCCTGCTCGTGAAGATCGGCACCGGCATCGGCTGCGGCATCGTGGTCGACGGCGAGATCTACCGCGGGGTGACCGGCAGCGCCGGCGACATCGGCCACATCCGGGTGTCGGACGACGGCCCCCTGTGCACGTGCGGCAACACCGGCTGTCTCGAGGCCTACTTCGGCGGCGCGGCGCTGGCCCGCGACGCCCTGGCCGCGGCGGAGTCGGGCGACTCCCCCTTCCTCGCGGAGCGTCTCCTGCACGAGGGCACGCTGACGGCCGAGGACGTCGCCGCGGCCGCCGCCTCGGGCGACGCCGCCGCCGTACGGATGATCCGCGAGGGCGGCCGGCACGTGGGCCTCGTGCTCGCGTCCCTCGTGAGCTTCTTCAACCCCGGCCTGGTGATCATCGGAGGCGGGGTCGCCGGTCTCGGTCACGCGCTGCTGGCGGAGATCCGCAGCGTCGTCTACCAGCGCTCGCTGCCGCTGGCCACCGGCAATCTCCCCATCGTCTTGTCCGAGCTGGGCGAGACGGCCGGGGTCATCGGGGCCACCCGCCTGATCAGCGACCACGTCTTCTCCGCCGAGTGAGCCGCGCGGCACCGCGTGCCGCGCTCCCTCCGGACGCGCAGCGGCCGCCGTCCCCTGCCGGGACGGCGGCCGTTCCGCGTGATCCTGTCAGCCCTTCAGCAGCTGGGTGAGCAGGCCCTTGACCTCGGTCGCGGCGTACGCGTCCTTGTCGAAGGGGCCCAGCAGCACCGGCCCGTCCGCCGCCGCGTCGGGCAGCCGGCCGTGGCTGCCGCGCACCGGCGCGGGATCGAGCGGCACCACCGACATCTTGTAGCGCATGCCCGCCTTCTTGCGGGCCAGCGCCGCGCCCGCGCGCAGCTTCACCAGCGGGTCGTTGGGATCCATGAACAGCTCCGCCGGGTCGTAGCCGGGCTTGCGGTGGATCTCCACGAGCTTCGCGAAGTCGGGCGCCCGGTCGTCCGAGAGCCAGTAGTAGTAGGTGAACCAGGCGTCCGGGTCCGCCACGGCGACGAGGTCCCCGGCCCGCTCGTGGTCGAGGCCGTACCTCGCCTTGCCCTCCTGGTCCAGGACCTCGTCCACCCCCTGCAGCTCGGCCACGACGTCACGTACGCGGGGCAGGTCGGCGGTGTCGTTCACATAGACGTGGGCGACCTGGTGGTCGGCGACCGCGAAGGCCCGCGAGGCCCAGGGGTCGAGATACTCCATGCCGTCCTGGGTGTAGACCTCCAGCAGGCCGGCCCGGCGCAGCGCCCGGTTGACGTCGACCGGGCGGGAGGCGTTGGTGATGCCGTACTCCGACAGCACGACGACGGTGGCGTCCTCCCGCAGCAGCGGCGCGAGCGCGGCGTCGACCTCACGGGCCGCCGCGATCGCCTGCGGCGCGTCGGGCCCGAAACGCTGCAGGTCGTAGTCGAGGTGCGGGATGTAGACCATGAGCAGGTCGGGCCGCTCCTTCGCGAGGATCCGGCGGGCGGCCGCGATGATCCACTTGGACGAGGTGATGCTCGCCGTCGGTCCCCAGTAGGTGAACAGCGGGAACTCGCCCAGCTCGCCCACCAGGTCGTCGTGCAGCGACGGCGGCCTGGTGTAGCAGTCGGGCTCCTTGCGCCCGTCGGCGTAGTAGATCGGGCGCGGGGTGACGATGAAGTCGCTGGAGCCGCCCATGGCGTACCACCAGCAGACGTTGGCCGTGCGAATCCCGGGCACCGCGTCCCACAGCTGCTCGCCCTGGATCAGCCGGTTGTGCTGCCGCCACAGGAAGACCTCGCCGAGGTCCCTGAAGTACCAGCCGTTGCCGACGATGCCGTGGTCGCGCGGCATCAGGCCGGTCAGCAGGGTGGCCTGCACGGAGCAGGTCACGGCGGGCAGGACGGGCTTCAGGGACGCGGCGGCCCCCACTTTGGCCACGTTCGGCATGTGCGCCAGCAGGCGCGGGGTCAGGCCGACGACGTTCACGACGACGACGGGCGCCATCAGATCTCCTTAAGTCCGAGGGCGGCGAGCCGCCGCCGGGTCCAGTCCAGCTCGGCCGCGACGCCCTCGGCGACGTCGACCGGGCCGGGCAGCACGCTCCAGGTGTAGGTCTCGACCTCGAGGTGCCGGGTGAGGGGCGCGTCCGGGGAGGCCAGGAGGCGTTCCAGCAGGTCCTCCAGGTACGGGGCCGTCGTGGTGAGCGGCGGCGGGGCCGCGGCGTGCAGGGGCATGTGGAAGTGCGTGCGCCACGGCAGGTCCGCCGGGAGCCCCCCGGCCAGTGCCTCCGGCAGGTCGTCGGCGTAGCCGGCCGCGCAGCGGGTCTGGTGGAGGTACCGCTCCTCCTCGTACGCCGCCAGGGCGGACTGGCCGCCCGGCGGCGCCTCGACGGCGGCCGACACCTGGAGCTTCACGATCGGCAGCCCGAGGGCGGCGGCGTCGGCGGGCTCCTCGAGACCGACGGCGAGGTGGCAGGCGTCGAGGCAGACGCCGATGTGCTCGGGGTCGGTGCCGCCCAGCAGCGCGACGGCCTGGGGGGTGGTCTCCACGATGCAGCCCGGTTCCGGCTCGAAGGCGACGCGGATCGTCTTGCCGGTGCGCTCGGCCAGCGCGCGCAGGCCCCGGGTCAGCGCGCCCAGGTTGGCCTGGACCGCCGCGGCCTTGTCCGGCGTCCAGTCCGTGCGCCAGGCGAGGGGCAGCGTCGAGATCGAGCCCTCGGTCACGTCGTCCGGCAGCAGCGCGGTGAGGATCTCGGCCAGGTCGAGGGTGTAGGCGAGCCGTTCCGGCTCGGCCCAGTCGGGCCGGTACACCCGGAGCTTCACGACCTGGTCGTGGAAGCCCTGGTAGGGGAAGCCGTTGAGGGTGACCACCTCCAGCCCCAGCTCGTCCAGCCGGGCGCGCAGCCGCGCCAGCTCGGCGGGGTCGGCCCGCAGCGCCCGCGCGGCGCGGGACGACAGCCACAGCCCGAGGCCCAGCACCGGCGCGCCGGTCAGCGCCCGCACCCGGGCGGCGACCCCGGACAGCTGTCCGTGGATCCCGTCGAGGTCCTCGGCGGGATGGACGTTGGTGCAGTAGGCCAGGTGGACGACGGAACCGGAGGGATGCAGCAGGCGCATGGTCAGCGCGTCCCGCGCAGGATCGTGTTGCCCTCGTAGTCGCCGCCGGACTCGACGTCGTCCAGGTGCAGGCGCCCGCTCTGGCCGTAGAACTCCACCGGGTTCTGCCACAGCACCCGGTCGACGTCCTCGTCGGTGAACCCGGCGGCCAGCATGGCCTCGCCGACCTCTCGGGTCTTCAGCACGTCGCTGCGCCCCCAGTCGGCGGCGGAGTTCACGATCATCCGCTCGGTGCCGTACTCCTTGAGGATCGCCACCATCCGGTCCGGGTCCATCTTGGTGTCCGGGTAGATGGAGAAGCCCGCCCAGCACCCGGCGTCGCGGACCATGCCGACGGTCAGCTCGTTGAGGTGGTCGACGAGGACCTTGCCCGGATCCATGCCCTTGACCACGTCGAGCGTGCGCCGGGTCCCGGCCGCCTTGTCGCGGTGCGGCGTGTGCACGAGCACCGGCAGGCCGTGCTCCTCGGCCAGCGCGAGCTGGGCCTCGAAGACGCGGTCCTCCTCCGGCGTCACCGAGTCGTAGCCCACCTCGCCGACCGCCACGACGCCGTCCTTCAGCAGGTAGCGGGGCAGCTCGTCCAGCACGCCCTGGCAGCGCGGGTCGTTGGCCTCCTTCGGGTTGAGCGCGAGCGTGCAGTGGTGGCGGATGCCGTACTGCGCGGCACGGTAGGGCTCCCACCCCAGCAGCGCGTCGAAGTAGTCGAGGAAGCTGCCGACGTTCGTACGCGGCTGGCCGAGCCAGAACGCGGGCTCCACGATGGCACGGACCCCGGCGGCGTACATGCGCTCGTAGTCGTCCGTCGTGCGGGACGTCATGTGGATGTGGGGGTCGAAGATCCTCATCGGGAATCAGAGCCTCTCGAGAACGTCGGGGGGAACGGACCGTCCGGCCGCACGGCGCTCGGCGGCGAAGTCGGCGAGCATGCGCCGCAGTTCGTCGTCGAAGCGCCGGTCGAGGCCCTCGACCGACGCGAGCGGGACGGACATGAAGACGCACTTGAGCACGCCCTGGCGGAAGGCGTGGTCGTCCAGCCAGGCCGAGCCGTACGGGCCGAGCGCGGCGGCGACCAGCCGGGTGTCGTTGGTGCGCAGGGCGTCGTGGACGAGCGGGAGAGCGGCCGGACCGAGGTCGAGCTGCGGAAGCGACTCCAGGATCTCCAGCCGCTCCCCCGCGTCGCCCTGCCAGTAGAGCTTCGTGATGGCGGCCACCGGGTCCGGCAGGGCCTTTGTGAGCGCTCTCAACAGCTCGGCGCGGGCGCCGGGGCCGCCCTCACGCGCGGCCCGGGGGAACAGCGCGTGGACGGTCTCCGGGTCGCGCTCAACGTCGGCTACGGCCTGCGCCAGCCAGGTCATGGGCCCTCCTCAGGAATTCGATCGACCTTCGCGCCACGTCGGGCGCCGCGTGGCTGTGCCTGGCCAGCTCGACGGCGACCAGCCCGCCGAAACCGTCGAGCGCGGCGAGCACGGGCGGGAAGTCGATCTCGCCCTCGCCGAACTCGAGATGCTCGTGGACACCCCGCCGCATGTCCTCGATCTGTACGTGCACGAGGTACGGCAGCGCCCGCTCGACGCATTCGGGCACGTCGTACGGCTCCAGGCAGCGGCAGTGCCCGATGTCGAGGGTGAGACCGAACCTCGCGTGGCCGCCGAGCAGGCCGCGCAGCCGTTCGTATCCGGCCAGGTCCGCCACGAGCATCCCCGGCTCGGGCTCGAACCCGAGCATGACGCCCACCTTGTCGGCCTCGCCGAGCAGGCGCTCGCAGTGCCGTACGAGCCGGTCCCAGGCCTCGGCCTCGGGCACCTCCGGCGGCCGGATGCCGCTCCACAGGTGCACCACGGGAGCGCCGAGGTCGGCCGCGATCCGCATCGCCTCGCGGATGAAGTCCACCCGCGCCCCGGCCTCGTCGTGCAGCAGCGTCGGGAAGTGCTTGCGCCGGGGGTCGAGCGTGTACCTGCCGCCCGTCTCCACGGCGAGGGCCAGGCCGAGCCGCCGCGCCAGCGCCGCGATCCGCCCGACCTCAGCCGGAGAGGCGCCGGGCATGAGGTGCCCGTGGTCGAGCGTGACCGCCGCGCCGGTGTAGCCGAGGTCGGCGAGCACCTCCAGCGTCTGGTCGAGCGGGTGGTCGCGGAAGCCGTTGGTGCAGTAGGCCCAGTTCATGAGCACGCTCACGATGTGGCCACCTTCGCCGACAGCCAGCGGCCGGCCGGCAGCGCGGCCAGCAGCGCCGCCGCCTGGGCGAGCCTGCCCCGCCCGGCCACCGCCGCCGCCTGCAGCGGGATCAGGCCGAGGATGCTCATCCGCACCGCCTGCCGCACCTGCCCGGGGTCGGGGTCGGCGCGCAGCGCCAGCTGGGCACGGCCGGCCGTGGCGAGGTAGCCGGCGATCATCGCGGCCGCGCCCAGCCGCCCCTGCGTGTCCCCGTTCCGGCAGGCGACGGCGGCCAGCGCCGCGGACGCGCCGGTCGCGGCCAGCGCCTGGGTGACGATCGCGGGGGTGGCGCCGTCGACCTCGGCCGTGCCGAGCACGGTGAGCCCGTAGGTGTGCGCGCCGACGGCCAGCGCCATGGGGGCGGCCGCCCGGGTGTCGGGGCCCGCCCCGAGCAGGACGTCGAGCGCGCGGCAGGCCGCCATCGAGGCGGGGCCCGCCGGGGTGTGCTTGAGCTTCAGGTCGTAGGCCCACACAGAGCCCGCGAGCAGGCTCGCGACCGCGAGCCCGCGACGCCCGCCGAAGACCGCGGCGGCGGCCACCCCGGCGCCGGTCAGGGCGACGGCGAGGCCGAGCGCCCCTTCCGGCCTGATCCTGCCGGAGGGGATGGGGCGTTCCGGGCGCTCCTTCGCGTCGAGCTTGCGGTCCGACCAGTCGTTGAGCGCCATGCCGGCCCAGTAGAGCAGCACCGACGCGGCGGCGAGACCGGGCCGGGCCGACCGCCCGGCCACCGCCGCGCCCGCCAGCGTGTCACCGGGGACGGACAGCGCGGCGGGCGCGCGGACCAGCTCCAGCCAGGCCCTCACGGCCGTTCACCTGAGATCGATTGGGCGAAGTCGACCAGCCGGGCGTACTGGGTGGGCAGGTCGTGTCCCGCGCCGCCCAGCGGGTCCTTGAAGAAGTAGCCGAGCTCGGGGAGCACGCCGCTGTGCCCGGCCTCGTGAGCCCGCGCGACGAGGCGGGCGAGGTCGAGGACGAGCGGGGCGGCCAGCGTCGAGTCGCAGCCCTGCCAGGTGAACTGCATGGTCATGCGGACGCCGAGGAATCCCTCGAAGGTGATGTGGTCCCAGGCGGTCTTCCACTCGCCGAGGTCGGCGACGTAGTCGATGTGCGTCAGGCCCTCGACGTCCTCGCCCACGATCGCGGGGACGGCGCGCGCCTTGCTCGCCGACTTGCTCGCCCGGGCCGCGGGGTCGGCCAGCGTGGCGCCGTCGCCGCCGCCGAGCAGGTTGAGCCCCGACCACGAGCGCACGCGCAGCGCACGGCCGGCGAACATCGGCGCGAGCGCGCTCTTGACCAGCGTCTCCCCGGTCTTGCCGTCACGTCCCGCGTACGGCACGCCGTTGCGCCGCGCCAGCTCGTCCAGGGCGGGCGGCGTCGGGCCGGCGGACGGGGTGAACGCGACGTAGCCACAGCCGGCGGTGAAGGCCGCGTAGGCGTACAGGGAGCTGGCGGGCAGCGGGTCCTGCCCCGACGCGAGCGCCTCCTCCAGGTCGGCGAGGCGCGCGTACGGCACCTCGGCGGGAGGCTCGGTCGACGACACGTCCACCACGACGACGTGGGACAGGCCGTGCCGTTCCCGGAAGTCCGTGATGTCGGCGGCCAGCCGCCGCGCGGCGTCGGCCTGGCTCTCCTCGCCGGGCACGTAGCCGTGCCTGCTCTCCGCCTCCGCAGCGTCGATGTCCGCGGCGAGCAGCGTCGTCAGGACGGGGGGGAACACTCCCGCCTGGGCGAGCATCTCGGCTCTCTTTCGCAGCGGGGTCCCGACCACGTCGTGACCGCCGAACACCAGGTCGCCGAGGGAAGCGAAGCCCCCCGGGAAGCCGGCGGCCTCGATGACGCACCCGGTGGGCGGGGCCGCTCCCGCGCGTACCGCCGCCGCCCCGACTACCGCCGTGGTCGCGACGGACCCCCGGGCGCCGACCAGCCAGACACCGATGGGCACTGTAACTCTCCCGTCAACTCGGGTATGAAGGATGACCCCGGAACATTCGGATACTAAGAGGCATCTTTCGTCGCTGACAAGAAAAAGTTTCCAGCAGGCTACGGAAAGTTCAAGGCTCCTGCCTCAGATCCGTGATCCCCGGGTCCCGGGCCGCCGACCACTCCATCGGAGCCCCGCGCACGGACGGCCGCCGTCGCCGCCCTTCTCGCTTCACCCAGCCGACTTTGTCCTGCGATGACACAAAGTTCAAAAGATCATGTAGAAACTTCTTCCCTGTCAGACAAAAGTGGCGTAGCTTGCTCGCCAAGTGCACCAGCGGCTCGGCCGCGACATCGGGGGATCAAGGTTCTTCACGCAGATGGAGTTGGCAAGACGATGAGTGCGTACGAAGAAGAGATGGAGTCGGCCGGCAACCTCGGACGCCGGCTGGGGCTCAGCCGCCGTCAGCTGCTCGCGGCCACGACCGGCATGGCGGCTGCCGCCGCCGTGGCGGCGGCCGGTCCGATGAAGTCGGTCGCGCGTGCGGCGACCGCGGGCAACGGCCCGAACGGCATCCTGGTCCCGCCGCCGCGGCGCGGCATCATCCTGTACACGGTCCGCGACGCCATCTCCCGTGACCCGCTGTCCAGCAACCTCCCCTCCGGCTTCCGCGCCGTCTTCGAAGAGCTCGCCCGGATCGGCTACGCGCAGGTGGAGTTCGCCGGCTACAGCCAGCACCGCAACGCCGAGGGCGGCGCCAGCCTGGAGAGCGTCGAGGGCGCCAAGCTGCTGCGCGGCTGGCTGGACGACAACGGCCTGGTCGCCCAGGGCAACCACGGCTTCATCCCCGGTTCGTGGCCGCTGAGCCAGGCCGACCTGGACCGCTTCAAGCTCCACCTGGAGATCGCCAACATCCTCGGCATGGCCCACGTCGGCACCGGCAGCGACCCGACCGGCAGCGCCTACAAGGCCGACTGGGACGTCGCCGCGGAGAAGTGGAACGCGCTCGGCGAGATCGCCACCGCCGCGGGCCTCAAGCTGTACACGCACAACCACGACGTGGCCTACAGCTTCCTGCTCGACAGCGGCCCGCTCGACGCGCAGGGCCGGCCCACCCGCTCCTCCGGCATCCGCCGCCTCGAGTACTTCCTCCAGATCACCGACCCCAAGCACGTCTGGCTCGAGATGGACATCTTCTGGGCCCACGTCGCGCAGTACAAGCACAAGACCTTCACCGCGCCCGACGGCTCCACCCAGACGCAGGTCTTCAACCCGCTCGGCGTCGTGCAGGCCCAGACCAAGCGGTTCCCGCTGTTCCACGCCAAGGACGGCAAGCTCAACGCCGCTTCGTCCAACGGCTACGACATGGTCCCGTTCGGCACCGGCGACATCGACTACGCGGCGTTCCTGCGCGGCGTGGGCGCCAAGGGCTACCACAACCCGATGTACGAGCAGGACAACGCCCCCGGCAACGCGTCGAATCCGGGTCAGTCCCTGCAGTACGCCGACCTGAGCTACCGCAACATGTCCGAGCTGCGCGGCTGACGACTTCAACGAAGTATGGCGGACCGCCACGCGTTCGACCCGTTCCACCGGCACGCGGCGGCCCGCCTTTCCCCTGTCACCCCCCGAAAGATGAGGCGCAGGAGACTTGAAGCGTACTCGCATTCTGGGCGGCGCTCTCGCCGCCGCGTTGACGCTCCCGTTCGCGGCGGCGCTCACCGCCGCACCGGCGCAGGCGCACGACGACGCCCTGCACTGGGAGAACTACGAGAAGGTCACGCTCACCAAGGACGTCGGCGAGCCGATCGACATGGCGATCCTGCCGGACAACCGGGTGCTGCACACGGCCCGCAACGGCGACGTCCGGCTGACCGACCCCGCCACCGGCGTGACGAAGATCATCAACAAGATCGACGTCTACAACAACTCCGAGGACGGCCTGCAGACGATCGGGATCGACCCCGACTTCGCGAACAACAAGTGGGTCTACGTCTACTACGCGCCCCGGAAGATGACCGGGCCGTACCCGGAGGAGACCCCCACGGGCTCGGCGCCCAACTCCCTGCCGGCCGGCGCGGACGAGTCGTACTGGAACCAGTGGAAGGGCTACAACCAGCTCTCGCGGTTCAAGTGGGACGGCGAAAAGCTCGACCTGTCCACCGAGCAGGTCATCATCAAGGTCGAGACCAACCGCGGGCAGTGCTGCCACGTCGCCGGCGACTTCGACTGGGACGACGAGGGCAACCTCTACCTGGCCACCGGTGACAACACCCCGGCCAGCACCCCCGGCGCGAACGGCATGGCGCCCAACAACGACGCCCCCGGCATGAACCCGGGCTTCGACGACCGCCGCGGCGCGGGCAACACCAACGACCTGCGCGGCAAGATCCTGCGGATCACGGTGCAGGAGGACGGCTCCTACACGGTCCCGGACGGCAACCTGTTCCCGAAGGGCACCGCCAAGACCCGGCCCGAGATCTTCGTGATGGGCGTGCGGAACCCGTTCCGCATGGACGTCGACGGGAAGACCGGCACGCTGTCGTGGGGCGACTACGGCCCGGACGCCGGCGCCGCCGACCCCAACCGCGGCCCCATGGGTCTCGTCGAGTGGAACGTCACCCCGCTGAACAAGCCGATGAACGGCGGCTGGCCGTACTGCACCGGCGACAACTTCAACTACAACAACTGGGACTACGCGACGTCCAAGCCGCGCGACTGGTTCGACTGCGCGGCGGGGGCGAAGAACACCTCGCGGTGGAACACCGGCCTCGACACGGTGCCGCCGGCGACCCCGGCAGACCTGTACTACGGCGACCGCGCGAGCGACCAGCCGGCGGAGTGGTCCGGGCTGACCGAGTTCGACCCGAGGCAGAACGGCCAGGCCCCCATGGGCGGGCCGGTCTACCACTACGACGCGGCCAACCCGTCGGCGACGAAGTTCCCCGAGTACTGGGACGGCAAGTTCTTCTTCGGCGAGTTCTCCCAGGACTACCTGGCGGCGTTCACGGTGTCCGGCTCCGACGGGCCGGTGACCAAGCTGGAGCACTTCCTGCCGAACGCCGAGCTGACCAAGATGGCGATGCCCATCACGGACAACCCGATGGACCTCGAGTTCGGCCCCGACGGCGCGTTGTACGTGCTCGAGTACGGCGACGGCTTCTTCCGCGCCAACCCCGACTCGGGTCTGTACCGCATCGACTACTCGCCCGGCAACAAGGCCCCGCAGGCGAAGATCAGCACGGACCGGACGTCGGGCAGCGAGGCGCCGCTCACCGTCGAGTTCAGCGGCGCCAAGTCCTCCGACTCCGAGGCCGGTGACCTGACCTACGAGTGGGACTTCGACGGCAACGGCACCTTCGACGCCAAGGGCGTGACGGCGAGCCACACCTACGACACGCTCGGGCAGTACACCGCCCGGCTCCGCGTCACCGACGCCGGCGGCAGGTTCGGCCTCGCCACCGTCGAGATCACCGTCGGCAACACCGCGCCCAAGGTCAGCATCCAGACCCCCGGCGACGGCTCCTTCATCGACTGGGGCAACGCGGTTCCGTTCACCGTCAAGGTGACCGACCAGGAGGACGGCGACGACCCGACCTGCAGCCGGGTCTCGTGGACCTTCGGCCTCGGCCACGACACGCACGCCCACCCGATCACCACCGGCACGGGCTGCACCGTCACCTGGGCGACCCCCGCGGACGCGCCCGAGCACGGCGAGACCGAGAACATCTTCGGCGTGGTCGTGGTCAGCTACCGCGACAACGGCGCCAACGGCATCCCCGGTGCCACCGGTGACGCGACCCTGATCCTCAACCCCAAGCTCATGGAGGCCGAGCACGGGGACGACAGCAAGGGCGTCACCAAGACCCAGGACGAGACGGCGTCCGGCCTCAACTAGGTCACGTCGTTCGACGCCGGCGACCACATCGGGTACGACCCGGTGAACCTCGCCGGGATCACCTCGGTGAAGACCGCGGCCAGCGGTGCGGGCACGCTGTCGCTGCGCTGGAACTCGCCGGACGCGACCCCGTTCGCGACCGTCGCGATCCCGGCCGGCTCCGGCTGGCAGACGGTGACCACCGAGCTGAAGAACGCCCCCACGGGCACCGGCAAGCTGTACGTCACCTCGACCGGCGGCGTGGAGGTGGACGCGTTCACCTTCGTGGGCGACGGTGCCGCCGACAAGACCCCGCCGACCGTGACCGCCACCCTCAACCCGGCCCAGCCGAACGGTGAGAACGGCTGGTACAAGGGCAACGTCACGCTGACGGTCGCCGCGACCGACAACGGCACGGTGTCGAGCCGGCAGTACTCGGTCAACGACGGCGCCACCTGGTCGAACGCCAACAACCCGGTGACCCTGAGCACCGAGGGCTCCACCGAGGTCCGCTACCGCGCCACCGACAGCGGCGGCAACGTGTCGCAGATCGGCACCGTCACGGTGAAGATCGACAAGACCGCGCCCGCGCTGACCGTCGACGGCGTCGAGGGCGGCGAGCACGGCGACTCGGCCTCGATCACGCCGGTCTTCACCGCGACCGACGCGGCCTCCGGGGTGGCGAGCGTCACGGGCGCCATCGGCGGCCTGCAGGTCAAGTCGGGCGAGGCTCTCCCCCTGTGGAAGCTGCCGCTCGGCGAGAACACGCTGACCGTCACCGCCAAGGACAAGGCCGGGCACATCACGGAGAAGTCGGTGACCTTCACGGTCACGACCTCCTTCGACGACGTGGAGGCCCTCCTCACCGCCTTCCGGAGCGCCGGCACTGTGGCGGGTGACACCGGCAACGTCCTGGGCGCCCAGCTCGACCAGGCGGTCAAGGAAGCCGGCAAGGGCAAGAAGGACGACGCGATCAAGGCCCTGGAGCGGTTCGCCGGCTTCGCCGGCGACGCCAAGCGGGTGACCGACAAGGCCGCGAGCGACGCGCTCATCCGCGACGCGCAGGCCCTGATCGAGCAGCTGCGCGGCTAGCCAGACGTCCCGTGGGTTCCGGCCCGGCCCGGCCGGGACCCACGGGGCCCCCACCCCCCAGCCGAGGCGCCGGCGACCGCGATGGCATCGTGATGCCATCGTGATCGCCGGCGCTGAACTGTGCCCGGCGGTGATCCGATGTAAGGGCATGAGGCGAATGCGGTACGGCGCGGCGGTCCTGGTGGCCGTCGCCTTTCTGCTGACGGGGTGCGGCGGCACGGAGGACATGTCGAGCAGCAGCGGGGCGGCCGACAGCGGCGGCGCGCCCGCGGCGCCGGCCGCGGACGCTCCCACGACGGGGCCCACGGGTCAGAGCGCGGAGCGGCAGGCCGTGGACGGCGAAGGCGGCGGGCAGGAGAAGGCCAGGATCGATCCGGCCGACCGGGCGATCATCTACCAGGCCGAGCTCACCGTCGAGGCCAAGGACGTCACCGCGGCGGCCGACCGCGCGAAGGCGATCGCGACGGGCGTGGGCGGGTACGTCGCCGAGGAGCGCAGTGACTCCTATTCGGGCGGGCAGCGCGCGGTGATCGCGTTCAAGGTGCCTCCGGACCGCTACGCCGACGTGCTGGCGCAGCTCGGCCGCGACCTCGGGAAGCGCAGGTCGATGCGGCAGAACGCGCAGGACGTCACCGAGGAGGTCGCCGACGTCGCCAGCCGGGTGAAGTCGGCCGAGGCCGCGCTCGGGCAGTTCCGCACGCTGCTGTCGAAGGCGGACAAGATCGGCGAGATCCTGGAGATCGAGCGGGAGATCACCAACCGCGAGGCCGAGCTGGAGTCGCTGCAGGCCAGGCAGAAGGCGCTGGCGGCGCAGACCGGCATGGCCACCGTGACCCTCACCCTCGTGCTCCCGCCGAAGCCCTCGGCCCGGCCCGGCAAGGAGGACAGGTCGGGCTTCCTCGGCGGGCTGCGGACCGGATGGGACACCCTCACCACGTCGACCGTGGTGGCGCTCACCGTGCTGGGCGCGCTGCTGCCCTGGCTCGTCGTGGCCGGGCTGGTGTGGCTGGCCGTCCGGACCCTGATGCGCCGGATGCGCCGCCGTGCCGCTCCGCCCGCCGGTCCCGTGCCCCCCGGCGCCATGCCTGCCGGTCCCGCGCCCTCCGGCGCCATGCCCTCCGGCGCCATGCCTCACAGTGCCGTCCCCTCGGGTCCCGTGCCGCCCGGATACGGACCCGCCTCCCCCGGAGGCTCCCCCGTCCCCGTGGCGCCGTACGGGCCGGGCGGCGAGCCCGCCGGGCCGCACCCGACGAGCTCACCGGCCCCTGCCGCGCCTCATCCCGGGCGGACGCGCTCCGCGTCGCCGGAGCCGGCCCCGCACGAGGACAGTGACGCGGACCGTGCCGCGGGCCATGACTCGGGCCGTGACTCGGGCCGTGACGACGCCACCTGAAAACGGCCCCGCGGACGCCTCTGCCGAGGTCCCCGACGACGCCCGGGACGAGGGCCGGGCGTCCGGGCACACACGGCGGTAGGACCTCAGCGGGCCGACGACTCGTGGACGAAGTCGGTGAGCCGGGCGAGCTGGTCGGGGTCGGTCGAGGGAAGCACGCCGTGGCCGAGGTTGAACACGTGCCCCTCGGCCACCCTGCCCCGCTCGAGCACGTCCCTGGCCCGCCTCTCGACGACCTCCCAGGGCGCGAGCAGGATCGCCGGGTCGAGGTTGCCCTGCAGGGCCTTGCCCGCGCCCACGCGCAGCGCGGCCTCGTCGAGCGGCACCCGCCAGTCGACGCCCACCACGTCGGCGCCGGCCTCGCCCATGAGGCCGAGCAGCTCGCCGGTGCCGACGCCGAAGTGGATGCGCGGCACGCCGAGGTCCGCCAGGCCGGCGAAGATCCGGCTGGTGTGCGGCAGCACGTAGGAGCGGTAGTCCTGCGGCGCGACCGCGCCGACCCACGAGTCGAAGAGCTGGACGGCCGAGGCCCCCGCCGCCGCCTGCACGCGCAGGAAGGCGAGCGTGATCGCGCCGAGCCGCTCCATCAGCTCGTGCCACAGGTCCGGCTCGCCGTACATCATGGCCTTGGTGCGGTCGTGGTTCTTGGAGGGGCCGCCCTCGATCAGATACGACGCGAGGGTGAACGGCCCGCCGGCGAAGCCGATCAGCGGGGTCCCGCCCAGCTCCCCGGTGAGCGCGCCGACCGCCTCGGTCACGTACGGGACGTCGTCCGGCTCCAGCGGGCGCAGGATCTCCATGCCCGCCTTGTCGCGGATGGGGGTCCCGACGACGGGGCCGACGCCCGGCTTGATGTCGAGGTCGACGCCGATGGCCTTGAGCGGCACCACGATGTCGCTGAAGAAGATCGCCGCGTCCGTGCCGTACCTGCGGACCGGCTGCATCGTGATCTCGACCACGAGGTCGGGCGTGGCGCAGGCGGTGAGCATCTCCACGCCCGCGCGCACCCTGCGGTACTCGGGCAGTGAACGCCCGGCCTGGCGCATGTACCACACCGGCGTGTACGGGACGGGCTCGCGCCGGCAGGCGCGGACGAAAACGGAATCGGCGAGCTGGGGTTTCACGGCACCAGCCTCCCATGTCCGGGGGTCGCCCGGTGCCCGGACCCATGACCTGGGGTTCCAGAACGACGCGAGAAAGGCCGCTCATCGCGTAAGGTGAATCCCATCCCCTCCCGTGAGTCGTCTCACACCTCGGCAATGTGTTCGCCAATCGGCCATCCGGCATCGATTCCAATACCACTTTCGAGACACGCCGAGCGCGATGCGGGGAAATGTCGCCGGGACGTGCCAACGTCGGATCAGTCCCGAGCGACCGCCACGACCGTGGATCCGACGAGAGGCCCCGGAGCGATGACTTCGATGTGGAGTTCCCCCGAACGCCGCACTGAGCACTGTGCCGGCAGCGACGCCGCGCGCCCCGCCCGCCCGAGCCGCGCGGCGCGCGCGACGGGCCGGCGCCGCCGCGCGGACGGCTGCGGCGACCGCCGGGACGGCGCGCTCGGACGCACCCCCGCGCGGAGGTCCACCCGGGTGACGGCTCGACTGGCGGCGACGGTTTGACGACTTGCGATGCCCCCCACAGCCACCCCCCTGCTTCGCGCCATCCCGAATCCGACCTACTCTTCCGTCATGACCCTCGGTGAACCGCCGGCGCCTCCCGCCGCCTTCAGTCGCGCGCTGGAGACGTTGCGCCCCGCCGAGGTACGGCCGGAGATCGAGCTGGAGGACATCCCCGCCCCCCAGCGGCTCGCGCCGTACTCCGGAGCCGTCGGGGCGTCCGTGTACCGCGACGACGACGAGCTCGCCGTCGGCCGCCTGATCATGCTCTTCGACCCCGAGGGCCAGCGCGGCTGGGAGGGGCCGTTCCGCCTCGTCGCCTACGTACGCGCCGACATGGAGCCGGAGATGACCACCGACCCGCTGCTGGGACCGGTGGCCTGGAGCTGGCTGACCGAGGCCCTCGACGCCCACGGCGCGCGGTACGCCGCGGTGGGCGGCACGGTCACCCGCGCCGTCTCCGAGGGGTTCGGCGGCAAGGCCGACGACCCCGTCACCACCGAGATCGAACTGCGCGCCTCGTGGTCCCCGCTCGACGAGGACCTGTCGCCGCACGCGGCCGCGTGGTGCGACCTCATGTGCCTGGCCGCGGGCATCCCCCCATTGCCGCCCGACGTCGCGACGCTGCACCCGCGTCCCGCCCGCCGAGATGATCCGAAAGTTCCGTAGCCCGTGACAGAACCCGTAGTCCAGCCCCTGTTGGAGCCGCGCGAGGGAATCCCGCCCGTCATCGAGGACTCCGTCGCGCTCGCGGCCGTCGTGGACGCCTTCGCCCGCGGGACGGGGCCGGTGGCGGTCGACGCCGAGCGCGCCTCCGGATACCGCTACAGCGGCCGTGCCTACCTGGTGCAGCTGCGCCGGGCCGGCGCGGGCACCGCGCTGATCGACCCGATCGGGTGCCCCGACCTGTCCGCGCTGGACGAGGCCGTGAGCGACGCCGAGATCGTCCTGCACGCCGCCAACCAGGACCTGCCGTGCCTGGCCGAGCTGGGCTTCCGCCCGCGGCGGCTGTTCGACACCGAGCTGGCCGGACGGCTGCTCGGCTACGAACGGGTCGGCCTGGGAACCATGGTCGAGCTCGTCCTCGGCCTGCGGCTGGAGAAGGGGCACTCGGCGGCCGACTGGTCGTCCCGCCCGCTGCCGGAGGACTGGCTCCGTTACGCGGCACTCGACGTGGAGGTGCTGGTCGAGCTGCGCGACGTCCTGCACGAGGAGCTGGCCGCCACCGGCAAGCTGGGGTGGGCGCTGGAGGAGTTCGCGGCGATCCTGGCCGCCCCCGCCCTTCCGCCGCGCACCGACCCCTGGCGGCGCACCTCGGGCATCCACCGCGTGCGCACCCTGCGCGGGCTCGCGGTGGTGCGGGAGCTGTGGACGCTGCGCGACCAGATCGCGCGGGAGGCCGACCTCGCGCCGGGGCGGGTGCTGCCCGACTCGGCGATCGTCCAGGCCGCCCTCGACCAGCCGCGCACGACCAAGGCCCTCACCGACATCACCCCGTTCGTCGGCCGCAGCGCCCGCCGCCACCTCAACGACTGGCTGGCGGCGGTGAACCGGGCCCGCACGATGCCGGAGCAGGCCCTGCCGCAGCCCGTGGGGCCGGGTGACGGCCCTCCCCCGGCCAACCGGTGGGCCGACCGGGACCCCGCCGCCGCCAGGCGCCTCGCGGCGGCGCGGACCGTCGTGGCGGCGCTCGCCGACGAGCACCGCATGCCGACGGAGAACCTGCTCCAGCCCGACGCCGTACGCAGGCTGACGTGGGAACCGCCCGTGCCGATCAGCGAGGAGACCGTGGGCGACCGGCTGCGCGAGCTGGGCGCGCGGGACTGGCAGATCGGCCTGACCGTCCATCCGCTGACCAAGGCGCTCGAACGGCTGGAGATCAAAGGAGAGGTGTGACATGCGGGGCGACGGCCGGAACGCGGAGTCTCCCTTCGGCTACCGGTTGCACCACGTCCAGCTCGCCATCCCGGCCGGGGCGGAGGACGACTGCCGCGCCTTCTACGTGGACGTGCTCGGGATGACCGAGATCGGCAAGCCCCCCGCGCTCGCCGCACGTGGCGGCCTGTGGGTGCGGGCCGGCGCCCTGGAGATCCATCTCGGCGTGGAGGAGGACTTCCGCCCCGCGCGCAAGGCGCACCCGGGCATCCTGGTGACCGGCCTCGACGACCTCGCCGCGCGCCTGGGGACCGCCGGTGCCGAGGTCGCCTGGGATCCGCACTTCCCCGGCCATCGTCGCTTCTACGCCCACGACAACGTCGGCAACCGCCTGGAGTTTCTCGAACCCCGGTGAGCTACGCGAAGACTCCCGGAGGCGCGGCCGGCGCCCCCGGGAGCCGTCCGTGATCAGACCGCGTCGTCGTCGGTCACGACGAGCCGGGCGAAGCCGTTCCCGATCGTCGCGCCGACCGGCACCGAGGCGACCACCTGGTAGGACTGTGGCGCGGACGCCACCGCGGTGTCGCCCTGGACGGGCACCTGGAAGGACGCCTCCAGGGACCTGGCCGGGATGACGACCTCCTGCGCCGCCGAGGCGATCACCGGGTTGGCTCCGGTCGCGATCGTCTGGACCTCTACCGTCACCGGCGTGGCGCTCCTGTCCGACAGCCGCACGGTCATCGTGGCCATGCCGGGCCCGTCGCCCTCGTCGACCGTGGCGCCCCGCACCGACACCTGCGGCAGCCTGTCCGTGCGGGCCTCACCCGCGGCCATCGTGGTGAACGCGAGATCCGCGAGGTAGACCGCGCCCTTCTGACTGGCACCCGAGATCCGGATCTCGGCGATCTGCTGCGGTCTGACGCCGGTGAGCGAGCTCAGCGGGACGCGCACCGTGCGCAACCAGGTCTTGGGCAGCGGCGAGGCCGTGCCCGGGAACGCCGTGAGCGCGTCACCGGCCTCGGAGACCTTGACCGTGTGGGACGCGCCCCGCTTGTCGACGATCTCGACCGCGAGGTCCACGTCGCCGGTCGCCGTCTCGTCCCGCGCCGCGCGGAAGGTGAGCGCGTCGTAGCGGGAGACGTTCTGGTCCGGCTTGTCCAGCGGCACCGTCACCGTGCCCGTGGGGTCGCTCCAGGAGAACCGCAGCACCGGGGTCGAGGCGACGTTGTTCGCGTACGTCGCGGGCGTCCAGGACGGCGCCTGCGAGGTGGTCAGCGTGGAGGCGCAGGACGGCAGGCCGCTCTGCGGCGAGCGGTCGAGCATCCCGGCGCAGACGACCGCGGCGGCCGAGCCGGAGACCCGCGCGGACGCCGACGGCGACGTGAAGGGGGCCACGTCGAGGCGCTTGTTCGCGGGCGCCTGGGCGACGGCGTGCACGACGGCCCGCCCGGCGGACGCGGTGGTGCCGCCGCTGCCGTCGAACAGCGGCAGCAGGCCCTGCTCGCCGCCCTGGACCAGGCGGAAGAACCCGGCGATGTACGCCGTGCCGACGGCGTACTGCTCGGCGGCGGTCAGCCGGGACGGCGCGGCGCCGCCGCAGACCGGGTCGTCGCGGTTCGACCAGTCGTCGGACGCGGGCGCGTGCGCCACGCCCGGGGTCCACTCGGTGTTGAAGAAGTTGTGGTCGGCGCCCATGACCATCAGCGAGGAGCGGAAGGCCGGGTCGCGCGCGTCGGCGTACCGGGAGTCGTCGTAGAAGTGCTGGCCCTGCTGGTTGGAGACGTCCCCGTCGCAGTACGGCAGGATGACGGCCATCGGCGTGCCGGGCAGGGTCGCCCGCGCGAAGTCCGTCGGAGCGAGCGGGAGCACCGCCCTGATCCCGTACGGCGTGGCCCGGCCGGCGTTCATCAGCGCGGCCTTCACGACGCCCTCACCCCCGCGCGAGTGGCCCATCAGGCCGACGTCGGTCATGTCGAGCCGGCCCTTGAACAGGCGCACCAGCCGCGCGTCGCCCACGCCCCTGCCGGCGTCGGCGAGCAGGTCGAGGTGCCGCATGACGACCTCGCCCCGGGCCAGGGCGCCCCGGTCCTCGCTGTAGGGGTTGTCCGCGGCGTTGACGCCGTTGGCGCTGACCGACACGACGACGTACCCGTGGCCGGCCAGTACGTCGGCGGGGCCGTCGTAGCCCTGGTAGCTGGCGATGGGCCGCTGCCCGGCCGGGCACGGCCACTGGGTGTTGGACGTCGTCCAGGCCGCCGGGTTGTAGCAGGCCGAGTGGCGGCCGTGCAGGAAGACGACCAGCGGGCGCTTGCCGCGGGCACCCTCCGGCAGGTAGACCTTCGCCCGGATCTCGGCCTGACGTCCGCCGAGTCCCTCCAGGGTGATGGCGGTGTCGCCGAGGTCGTACTCGTCGTGCCTCACGGTGTAGGGGCCGGGCGCGGCCGGATCGACGGGCGCCGGGGACTTCTCGCCGTGCGACTCGGCGGGGTCCGGGGCGGCGGGGTGCGGGGCGGCTTTTCCGATGGCCGCGGCGGTGGCCTCGGGCACCTCGCCGTTCCAGGCGACGTCGACCGACGACGCCGTGGCGACGGCGGGGTCGGGGGTGACGACCGTCAGCGTCATGCCGTCGGGCGACTCCTCGGCCGGGCCGAGCGACCGGCCGTCCGCCGCGAGTTCGGGGACCGCGTCGCGGACCGGCAGCGGGTTCTTCAGGTGGAGCGTGACCCGGTGGCCGCCGCTGACGGGTTCGACGGTCCAGGTGCCGTCCCCGCCCCTCGAGCCGGCCGGCGCCGGCGCGGCGTGCGCGGGTCCCGTGAGGAGGGGGGTGGACAGGGTCGCGGCCGTCACGGCCGCGGCGAGCGCCTTGGTCCAGGCGCGCACAGGAGAGCGCATCGGTTCCTTTTTCGAGTGCAATGCCCCAGGAACATCACTCTCTTGGGTGGTTCTTGGGGTTTGTACGTTTGCATCCCGAATGAGATCGTCACCGGCGACATGTACTGATTCCGGCTGGTTTCCCGTCGGTTAACGATCATTCACAGGCCTCGATGGCCCCACCGATCCCGCGACCGGTTACCGACCAGTAGCATAGGCTCCGGAAGCTACCGACCAGTAGGAGCGAACCCGTGCCTGCGTCCCGTGAAGTCGTCTTCGTCGACGGCGTTCGGACGCCTTTCGGCAAGTCGGGCCCGAAGGGCCTGTACGCCGAGACGCGTGCCGACGACCTGGTAGTCCGCGTCATCCGCGAGCTGATGCGGCGCAACCCCGGCCTCCCCCCGGAGCGGGTGGACGAGGTGGCCATCGCGGCCACCACACAGATCGGCGACCAGGGCCTGACCATCGGCAGGTCCGCGGCGGTGCTCGCCGGCCTGCCGAAGTCGGTTCCCGGCTACGCCATCGACCGCATGTGCGCCGGCGCGATGACCGCCGTGACCACGGTGGCGGGCGGCATCTCCTTCGGCGCGTACGACGTGGCCATCGCCGGCGGCGTCGAGCACATGGGCCGCCACCCCATGGGTGAGGGGGTCGACCCCAACCCCCGGTTCCTGTCCGAGCAGCTCGTCGACGGCTCGGCGCTGATCATGGGCATGACCGCGGAGAACCTGCACGACCGCTACCCGTCCATCACCAAGGAGCGCGCCGACGCGTTCGCCGTCGCCTCCCAGGAGAAGGTCGCCAAGGCGTACGCCGACGGCAAGATCCAGCGCGACCTGGTGCCGGTGGCCGCCCGCAAGGCCGCCGAGGGCTGGGGCCTGGCCACGGCGGACGAGGCGCCGCGCCCCGGCACCACGCTGGAGGGCCTGCGCTCCCTCAAGACGCCGTTCCGGGCGCACGGGCGGGTCACGGCCGGCAACGCCTCCGGCATCAACGACGGCGCGACCGGCTGCATCGTGGCCGCCGAGGACGTCGCGCGGGAGCTGGGCCTGACCCCGCGCATGCGGCTGGTGTCCTACGCCTTCGCCGGCGTGGACCCCGAGGTGATGGGCATCGGGCCGATCCCCTCGACCGAGCGCGCGCTGCGCCTGGCCGGGCTGTCCATCGACGACATCGGCCTGCTCGAGATCAACGAGGCGTTCGCCGTCCAGGTGCTGGCGTTCCTGGAGCACTTCGGCATCGCCGACGACGACCCGCGCGTCAACCCGTACGGCGGCGCGATCGCGTTCGGCCACCCGCTCGCGTCGTCGGGCGTGCGGCTGATGACTCAGCTCTCGCGCGAGTTCGCCGAGCGTCCCGACGTCCGGTACGGGATCACCACGATGTGCGTCGGCATGGGCATGGGCGGCACGGTCATCTGGGAGAACCTGGCATGAGCACGATCGAGACCTGCAAGGCCCTCCTGGAGGGCAAGAACGCCGACGAGGTCGTCACCAAGGCCCTCGTGCGCGACGTCGAGCTGCCGTACGGCGCGGGCACGATGGCGCTGATCACGCTCGACAACGGCCTCGACCACACCAAGCCCAGCACCTTCGGCCCGCACGGGCTGCTCGCGCTGAACGACGCGCTCGACGCGATCGCCGCGCGGTCCGATCTGGCGGCCGTGGGCGTCGTCGGCAAGCCGTTCATCTTCGCGGTCGGGGCCGACCTCAAGGGCGCGGCGGCGGTCTCCTCCCGGGAGGAGGCGCTGGCCATCGGGCGGCTCGGGCACCACGTCTTCCGCCGCCTGGGCGAGCTGGACGTGCCGTCGTTCGCGTTCGTCAACGGCGCGGCGATGGGCGGCGGCCTGGAGATCGCCCTCCACTGCACCTACCGCACCGTGTCGTCCGGCGTCCCGGCCATCGCGCTGCCGGAGTGCTTCCTCGGCCTGGTGCCCGGATGGGGCGGCACCCAGCTCCTCCCCCGCCTGATCGGCCCGGAGAAGGCGCTCAAGCTGATCATCGAGAACCCGCTGTCGCAGAACCGCATGATCAAGGGGCGGGACGCGTTCGCCCTCGGGATCGCCGACGCGATGTTCGAGCCCGCCGACTTCGTCGAGGAGTCGCTGCGGTGGGCCGCCCAGGTGCTGCGCGGCGAGGTGACCGTCGAGCGGGCCGACCACGCCGCCGGGGACTGGGCACCGGTGATCGACCAGGCCCGCACCCTCGTCGACCTCAAGCTGCGGGGAGCCTCCCCCGCGCCGTACCGGGCGCTCGACCTCGTGGCCCTGGCCCGTACGGCGTCCCGCGACGAGGGCTTCGCCGCCGAGGACGAGGCGCTGGCCGACCTGCTCATGAGCGACGAGCTGCGGTCCGGGCTGTACGCCTTCGACCTGGTGCAGCGCAGGGCCAAGCGGCCGGCCGGCGCGCCGGACAGGTCGCTGGCCCGTCCGGTCACCAAGGTCGGCGTGGTGGGGGCCGGGCTGATGGCCTCGCAGCTCGCGCTGCTGTTCGCCCGCCGCCTCGAGGTCCCGGTCGTGCTGACCGACCTCGACCAGGCCCGGCTCGACAAGGGCGTCGGCTACGTCCACGCCGAGGTCGACAAGCTGCTCGGCAAGGGCCGGATCTCCGCCGACCAGGCCAACCGGCTGAAGAGCCTGGTGCGCGGGTCGCTGACGAAGGACGCCTTCGCCGACGCCGACTTCGTGATCGAGGCGGTGTTCGAGGACCTCGGCGTGAAGCAGAAGGTGTTCGCCGAGGTCGAGGAGGTCGTCTCCGACACCTGCGTGCTCGCCACCAACACCTCCTCGCTGTCGATCACGGACATGGCCTCCGGCCTGCGGCATCCGGAGCGGGTCGTGGGCTTCCACTTCTTCAACCCGGTCGCGGTGCTGCCGCTCCTGGAGATCGTCCGGGGCGCGGCCACCGACGACGCCACGCTGGCCACGGCGTTCGCGGTCGGCAAGACGCTGAAGAAGTCGTCCGTGCTGGTCAAGGACGCGCCCGCGTTCGTCGTCAACCGGCTGCTGACGCGCTTCATGGGCGAGGTCACGGCCGCCGCCGACGAGGGCACCCCGCTGGAGGTCGCCGACCACGCGCTGGACGCCCTCGGCCTGCCGATGACGCCGTTCGCGCTGCTCCAGCTCGTCGGCCCGGCCGTCGCGCTGCACGTGGCCGAGACCATGCACGCGGCGTTCCCCGACCGGTTCGGCGTGTCGGAGAACCTCGCCAAGCTGGTCGCCGCGGGCAAGCCGGGCCTGTACGGCGCGGACTTCCGGATCGACCCGGAGGTGCGGGCGCTGTTCGAGGGCGGCTCGTCCCCCTCGACCGCGGACGAGGTGCGGCTGCGCGCGCTGCGGGCCCTCGCCCAGGAGATCAGGCTCATGCTCGACGAGGGCGTGGTCTCCGCGCCGCAGGACATCGACCTGTGCATGATCCTCGGCGCGGGCTGGCCGTTCCACACCGGCGGCATCACGCCGTACCTGGACCGTACGGGCATCTCCGAGGAGGTCACCGGCTCCCGGTTCCTGGAGCCCGGCGTGGCGTCCGTACCGGCCTGAACCGCCCCCGAACCGGGCCGCCCCGCCGGGCGGCCCGGCCGAGCCTTCCGCCACGGACCCGCGTACCACGAGACCGCGGACCCGCCGGGCCCTTCACCACAGGGCCGCGGAACACCGGGGCCCCGCACCACAGGGCCCCCGGACCCCGGGCCGCCGCGCCCTACCGGCGCGGCGGCCCGGTCCTACGGCAGCCGCATCCGGTGCCGGCATGCCTGAGCCCGAGAGCCTGCCGGACCGGAAAGATGTCGCTCCTTCTCCGTAGGCTCTGTGAGCGGGCTCGCCGGCGGCCCCCGTGCGGAGGGCAAGTCTGGAGACCACTCCGTGGAGCGGGGAACCCTACAACGGGCAGCCCGCCCCGACCCGGCACTCGGGTCCGCCCTCGGCGATCTCGCCACTCAGCGGAACAGCCGTCCGGAGCGCAGCCGTGATCAGTGACCCTGCCGGCGAAGGCGTTCCTTCCGCTCCCTGCGTTCACGGCTTCGGGCCTCGGAAATGGCATGGGCAGCGTCGACATCAGCGCGAGTGGATTCCTCGACCGTGCGATTCTCCGTCCAGTTGGACGAGAGAAGCGGGCAACGGATCGACTGCGAGAGGATTCCCACGAGGAATTCCAGCAGTGACCCCCGGAAGTGCCAGTACCGCCCGTATTCCGCGACCATGATCGTCCAATGATCCGGGTCCGCGGATGTCAGCCAGCAGAGCGTCTGCCCGTCTACCGTGGATCCCCACGGGTAGAGTCCGCCTTCCTCGGGAAAGAACGGAAATGGCGGCACCCTCGTCTCCCCCTCGTCATCCAGGAGATAGACGTACTCCAACGTCCGATCAGGGCGGATCGAGCCAAGTCCGTCGATGGCCGCTCGCCTCTCGGAGCGTTCGGGAAAGACACCGGGATGGTCGATGATGAGGTATTCGCCCAGAGTCAGTTGCGCATAGCGGGCGGTGAGTTCCCTGTAGTCCCGCGGAAATGTGAGACCTGTATCGCGCTCCACTCGTGGCCAATCCACGGGTGGTGCAGCCTTGGCAGGAGGCCCGATGAGAGCTTCCAACTCCATGAGGTAACCGGTCAAAGATCCCTCGCTTTCCCGTCGTCCTCTACAGACACGTCCAGATCCCTGATCGTGCGCCCTGACTGTGCCCCTCAGCTGAGCGCGGGGCACGGCGCGGTCAGCACCGCGGCCGGCAGACAGGTTCCACCGGCCGGGTCCGCCGGGCGCTCCGGGATGGAGATCGCTGACCGCTGGATCAGACGGCTGCGTCGTTCAGGATGATCATGTCGGCGACGAAGCAGACGACGTCGCCGTCCGCGTCGCGGCCCGCCCAGACCGGATAGGCGCCGTCACCCCAGCCGCTCAGGAACGCGACGCAGTTGGCGCCCGGTCCGACGTCGATCCCGGCCCACACGTGCTCGTGAACCAGGTCGCAGATCCGATCGAACTCGTCGTCGTCCTCGCCGGCGGCGGCCAGTGCCCGGGCCGCCGAGGCGTCGAACAGGCACCCCATGCCGGTGTCCACGCCGAAGCCGTAGAACTCCCCATCGCCGAGCAGTCTCGGATCCTGGCCCGGCTCCAGCGCGAGTTCCCAGGTCACCGGTTGCCGGTCGGCGATGACCACCTTGACGCCGGCCACGCGCCGGTGCTCGGGGTCGTCCACGAAGGCCGCGACGGCCAGGCTGACCTCGTACGTGCCCGGGGGAACCGCGGCGGTGAACGCCTCGGTGTCGTCCTCGACGCACCCCGGATCGGCCGCGACCAACCTGCCGGTGGGCATCACCAGGGATGGGCCCGGTTGGACGTCCATGACGACCTCGCCCATCCGGGGGAGGGCGAAGCGCTCCCCCTGCCGGAACATCCGATCGAGCCATCTGGGACGCATCGGCGCGGGAGGACGCCATGGGGATGTCACCCGCTCCGGCGCGTCCGGAGCGCCGGTGACGCGCACAGCGGCATCCGGAGAGAGACCGGAGAGGTACCGGTGTGCGAACGCCCACTCGCCGAACACGGGCATCGGGAACCACAACCGGCCGGGGTCGGCCTTCGGCCACGTGTGCCTCGAACCGCCCCTGTCTCCCTTGGGCTCGAGAATCTCCCGGCAGCGGCCGTCGGGATCGAACGTGCGACTCCTGGTCCAGGCCCGCGCGTCGAACTCGGCCTGCTCGGCCGAGTCGTAGCGCCACTCGCACGTGTGGCGCAGGAAGATCTGGTCGTCGGCCAGAACGCGATGGTCGTACTTGACGGTCCGCCGGCCTTGTTCGTCAAACAGCCAGACGGCCCAGTGACCGTGTCCCCAGGCGACCTCCAGCATCATCCACGGGCGGCCGGCGGACACGAGAACGGCGTACTGCTCGCCACGCCCGTCCCGTTCGGCGGCGACCTGCTCGGAAAGGTGGCCGGCCGCGGCCTTCCTCACGGGATCCCATCCCTCGCAGTACGTGATGTCCAACTCGTTCACGAACACCCGCCGACCCCGCCTTCCCGTGGATTCGCCCAGACCTTAGCGGCCGGTGCCGACACTTCTGCTCCGGCTGCCCGTGACGACGCGGTCAGGCCGCGTGCCGGTAGGCGGGGTAGGTGAGGTAACCGGCGTCACCGCCCTGGTACCAGGTGGACTCGTCGTCCGGCGCGATGGGGAGCCCCTGGCGCAGCCGCTCCACGAGGTCGGGGTTGGCGATGAACGCGCGGCCGAAGCTGATCAGGTCGGCGCCGAGCCCCAGCCAGTGATCGGCCGCCGCCTTGTCCGCCCTCCGGGGGCCCATCGGGAAGACCGGGTTGACGATGAGCGTGCCGGGCCAGGCCTTGCGCAGTTCGACGAGCACGTCCTCGTCGGTGGTGGCCTCGAGGTGGACGTACGCCAGGTCCAGGGGGCCAGCTCGGCGAGCAGCGCGCCGTACAGCTCGGGGACGTCTCCGTCCTCGGCGCCCCAGAAGCCCGCGCCGGGCGAGAGCCGGATGCCCGTACGGTCGCCCCCCACTGCCTCCGCGGTCGCCGACACCGCCTCCACCGCGAAACGGATCCGGCCCGCGATCGATCCGCCGTACGCGTCGGTGCGCAGGTTGGCGGTGCTCGACAGGAACTGGGCGATGAGGTAGCCGTTCGCGCCGTGCAGTTCCACGCCGTCGAAGCCGGCGTCGACGGCCCTGAGCGCGGCCTGCGCGTAGGACCTGGCGTGCTCGGGCACCTCGGCGGTCTCCAGCGCCCTCGGCACGGGCGCGGGCCTAGGCCCCGACGGGGTGAACACCTCGCCGGGAGCGGGGACGGCCGAGGGGCCCACCGGCCGCATCCCCGTGGTGTCGGGGTGGGAGACACGGCCCCCGTGCATGATCTGGGCGAAGACGCGGCCGCCGTTGGCGTGGACCGCGTCGGTGACCGGCCGCCAGGAGGCGACCTGCTCGTCGGTGTACAGCCCCGGAGTGCCCGGGTTGGACTGCCCCACGAGGCTCGGCTGCACTCCTTCGGTCACGATGAGCCCGGCGGTGGCGCGCTGGGCGTAGTAGGCCGCCATCGACGGTGTGGCCAGGCCGCCCGCGGCCGCGCGGACCTGACATTGACGTCAGATGCAAGCGTTCGAGCCGAGATTTCCGGCAGGAGGCCCGATGCGGATCGGTGAGTTGGCGGCACAGGCGGGCGTGAGCGTCCGGTCCCTGCGCTACTACGAGGAGCAGGGCCTGCTCACCAGCACGCGCAGTCCCAGCGGCCAGCGCCACTACACCGAGGACGAGGTCGAGCGGGTGCGGTTCATCCAGCGCCTGTACGGCGCGGGGCTGTCGAGCCGGACGATCGCCGAGGTCCTGCCGTGCGTCGACTCCCCGAGCGAGCGGAACTCCGACGAGGCGTTCGAGCGGCTGGTCCGGGAACGGGACCGGATCAGCCGGCACATCGACGAGCTCGCCCAGGCCCGCGACGCCCTCGACCTGCTCATCGACGCCAACAGAGCGCACCGCACCCACCTGACGCCCGGCTGACCGGGGCATGACGGCGACGGGCGCGCCGCCGATCGCGACCCGCGCGGCAGAACGCCACGGCCCTCCCGCGCACGCACGGGAGGGCCGCCGCGAAGGCCTCGGGTCAGCGCCTGAACAGACGCGGCGCCAGGTCGATGAGGTTCTTCTGCCACACGTCCCAGCCGTGCGGCCCCGGGGTGACCCCGTCGAACTCGTAGCGGATGCCGAGATCGTTCAGCGTGGTCAGTGTTCCCATGAAGAACGGCTGCACGAAGTCGGTCTGGTCGCCGACGTACAGGCGCAGCATCTTCGTCCCGTTGTTGATCGCCGCCACGTCGACGCCGGCGCCGTCGCCGAACCAGGCCGAGAACGCCGCGACGTAGGCGAACCGGCCCGGGTACGCCTTGAGCACGTTGAGCGTCTGCACCCCGCCCATCGAGAGGCCGGCGAGGGCCTGCCGCGACGGGTCGCCGGAGATGTTGAAGCGGGCGCGGGCCGCCGGGACGATGTTGTCCAGCAGCTCCTTGGTGAAGTCGGGCACGTTGCCGTTGCCCATCACGACCACCATCGGCACGAGCTTCCCGTCGAGGAACTGGTGATCGAGGATCTGCTTGGCGCGGCCCATCTCGACCCAGTCCGTGTAGCTCTGGCCGCTGCCGTGCTGGAGATAGAGGACGGGATACGGCTCCGCGCGCTTGGCGTCGTACCCGGGCGGGGTCCACACCAGCGCGGTCCGGTCCTGGTTCGCCACCGTGCTCGCGTACGTCAGGCTCTCGACCTTGCCACCTCGGCCGGCGGGAACGTCCGAGAGCAGGCGTGCCCGCTCCCCCGGGATGAAGAAGGTGCTCCAGTTGGGCTCGGAGGTCACCTTCGTCGGGTTCGACGTGTCCTTGACCGAGACCCGGTCCACGATCCACTGGTAGTAGTAGAACCACGGCTCCAGCGGACCGATGGTCACCCGCCACCGGTCTCCGTCGCGGGACATCGGGACGCGCAGCCAGCTCCCGCCGGGAGCGTCGTTCGCCCACACCGTGACGTGCTCGGCGTCCGTGAAGTCCGTCGTGGTCTCGAAGGTGACGAAGCCGTCCTCGGACACGAACGGCGTCGGGGTCGTGCCGGGCCGTGGCGGGTGGAACTCGCCCTTCAAGCGCCCGTGACCTGCGCTCGGACCGTGGCCGGGCACGTTCCGGAACAGCCGGGGCACGAAGTCGATCAGGTTCTCCTGCCAGGCGTTCCAGTTCGCCCCGCCGTCGGGATTGACCCCGTCGAACTCGTACCTGACACCGCTGCGGTCCAGCGCCTTCGTCAGGCGGACGGTCGCGTTGTACGCGGGATCGGTCACGTTGCCGGTGTACAGGCGCAGCAGCTTGAGGCCGTGATTGATCGCCCTGGCGTCCGGCCGGCCGGCGCCGTCCGTCAGCAGGCCCGAGAACGAGCCCACATAACCGAATTCGTTCGGGTGAGTCAGCGCGGCACGCAGCGCCTGCGACCCGCCCTCGGCCACACCGGCGATCGCCTGGTGCGCCGGATCGCGGAGGACGCGGTAGTCGTCCGCGACCGCCTTGCGGAGGTCCTTGAGCTCCTTGCCGTCGTCCGGTCCGCGACCATCGCTGATCACGACCACCATCGGCTCCATGGAGCCCTGGACCGACAGGTTGTCGAGGATCTGCCTGGCCCGGCCGAGATCGAGCCAGTCGGTGGCGCTCCGCCCGTCGCCGGAGCGCAGGAACAGCACCGGATACGGCTTGCCGCCCTTGGCCGCGTACCCCGGCGGGGTCCAGACCAGAGCCGACCGCTCCTCCTTTTTGACCCGGTAGGTCAGGGTCTCGACCTTGCCGCCCTGCCCCTGCGGCGCGTCCGCCAGCAGGCGCGCCGAGTCGCCCCGGACGAGGAACGTGCTCCACAGGGGCTTGGACGCCACGGCGGTGGAGTTCGTCGGGTCCTTGAGAACCTTGGTGTCGTCACCCGTGACCTGGTAGGAGTACAGCCCCGGCTTGAGCGGGCCGAGGGCCCCCCACCAGATGTCGCCCCTGCGGGTCAGGCCGTACTCCGCCCAGGCGAAGGAGGGGCCGAAGTTCCCCTCGACGGCCAGCTGCGACACCGGGCCCGCGTTGGCCTCGATGTACGCGGCCGGGATGCTGATCGCCACGTAGCCGTCGTCCGAAACACTCAGCCATGGGGTGTCCGCCACCGCTGGTCGCGGCGCGGCCAGGACTGCCGCGACCGCCATGACTCCGGCGGTGATCACCGCCGAGAGCCGGCGCACGCCCTTGGGGCGCAGGCCGCCGTGCTGGAATAACGTCATACCGAAACTCCCCTGATGGCCGGCAGTGGTCGCTCCGACCAACCGGCCCGACTTATCGGTGAATGTGCCACGAATTCCGCGCCTGGACCTCCGTTGTCACGGGGACATTCGCCCTCTTTTCATCGCAAGCGTTATCAGTCGCGTTTTCACCAAGTCAAGTTAATTGATACGCTTTGGAAGCACAAGCCCGCCCGCGACTCGCCGGACGTACGCCATGGGAGAACGCCGCGGATGGCGCAGAACGGCCAGGACAGGGCCGTCACGCCGGCACCGGTCCGAGGATGACGGCCCTCATGAGCGCGGCGGACATGGCACGGGTTCGCGGACGTGAGGGTGGTCTCGCATAAGTCCGGCGACCGCCGGCAGATGGGGTGGCCCGCGGTCGGCGAGTGTCACGTCCGGCGATAGAAATTGTCTCCACCGGAAACGCAACCCGTAATTTTTACGGCGTAACCGGTGCCGGTGCGCTACTGGCCTCGGTGTCATCGCCGCATCGGCGAATCATTCGGAGACGCTGTTCTCCGGCACTCGGAGACGACCGCGAGCCGGGCTCCGCCCGGACCGTCTTTCCCTGATCGAGGTCGCCGTCTACGAGGCGGTCGCCGCGGGCCGATAGCCTCTCGTCCGGACGAAACGGGAGGTTACGGGCGTGACGGAACTGTTGATGGGGCTCAGCCTCGGCCTGGGTGCGGGTGTCACACCCGGGGCGCTGCTGACGCTCGTCATCACGGCGAGCCTGCGCGGCGGGTTCCGCGCGGGGGTGCGCCTGGCCTGCGTGCCGCTGCTGTCCGACCTCCCCGTGGTGCTGCTCGCCGTGACGGCCGTCGGGGCGCTGCCGCAGGTGCTCCTGCGCGTCCTGGCCGTCGGGGGCGGGCTCTACGTCGTGTACCTGGGCGTGGGGACGCTGCGCGAGGCCCGTACGGCCCTGCCGCCCCGGCCGGGCGAGGCGGCGCCCTCCTCGGCCGGGGAGGTCCTGCGCGGTGTCGTGGTGAACCTGCTCAACCCGCACCCCTGGCTGTTCTGGATCGCCGTGGGCTCCCCGATCTTCGTCTCGGCGTGGGACCACGCCCCCGCGTACGCCCTGGCCTTCGTGGGCGGCTTCTACCTGGTCCTGGTGGGTTCCAAGGTGGTGCTCGCGGGGGCCGTGGGGGCCGGCCGGCACCGGCTGACCGCCCGCGGCTACCGCCTGCTGCTGGGCGCGAGCGGCGTGCTGCTGGCCGCCGTCGGCGCCGTGCTCACCGTCCGAGGACTGCTTCCCCGGGGGCTGTAGTCGCCACCCTGCTGCGGCGGTGGCCGTACAGGAAGTAGACGGCCGCGCCGATGGCCATCCAGACGAAGAACCGGATCCAGGTCTCCACCGGCAGGTTGAGCATCAGGTAGGCGGACGCCAGCACCGACAGGATCGGCACCAGCGGCACCAGCGGGGTGCGGAAGGAGCGGGGCAGGTCGGGGCGGGTCCTGCGCAGGATCACCACCGCCACCGCGACGATCACGAACGCGAACAGCGTGCCGATGTTCACCAGTTCCGCGATGGCGCTCAGCGGGATCAGCGCCGCGAGCAGAGCGGTGACCGCGCCGATGATGATCGTGATCCGGTACGGCGTGCGGAACGTCGGGTGGACCCGGGCGAGGGAGCGGGGCAGCAGGTTGTCGCGGCACATCGCGAACAGCACCCGGCTCTGCCCGAGCATGAGGATCATCACGACCGTGGTGAGCCCGGCGATGGCCCCGATGCTGATCACCGTCGCCATCCAGGGCTGGCCCACCGCCCGGAACGCGTCGGCGAGCGGGGCCGACGCGCTGAGCTCGGAGTAGTGCTGCATGCCGACGACCACGAGGGAGACCGCCACGTAGAGGATCGTGCAGACGACGAGCGAGGCGATGATCCCGATCGGCAGGTCGCGCTGGGGGCGGCGGGTCTCCTCGGCCGCGGTCGCCACGACGTCGAACCCGATGTAGGCGAAGAAGACCAGGGCGGCGGCCGTGAAGACGCCGAACACGCCGTACGCGACCGGCTGCACGCCGAACAGCACCTGGATGAGCGGCGCCTTCATGCCCTCGGTCGCGGGCATCGCCTGGGCCGGCGGGATGAACGGCCGGTAGTTGGCCCCCTTGACGAAGAACAGCCCTGCGATGATCACGAGGAGCACGACGGCCAGCTTGACCGCCACCATGGCGCCGTTGAACCGGGCCGACATCTTGATCCCGGCCACCAGCACCCCGGTCAGCAGGATCACGATCAGCGCCGCCGGGATGTTGAAGACGGCCTCGTCTCCGGCGATGGACGGCGGCAGGTAGACGCCGAAGTTCTTCAGCAGCGACGCGAAGTAGCCCGACCAGCCCGAGGCGACCACCGCCGCGCCAAGGGCGAGCTCCAGCATCAGGTCCCAGCCGATGATCCAGGCGGGGAACTCACCGATCGTGGCGTACGCGTAGGTGTAGGCCGAGCCGGCCACCGGCACCGTGGCGGCGAACTCGGCGTAACACAGGGCCGCGAGCGCGCACACGACCCCGGCGACCACGAAGGAGATCGCGACGGCCGGGCCGGCCGTGTTGCGCGCCGCCACGCCGGTGAGCACGAAGATCCCGGTGCCCACGATGACACCGACGCCGAAGACGGTCAGATCGAGAGCGCTCAGGCTGCGCCTGAGCCGATGCTCGCCGCCCTCGGCATCCTCGATCGACTGTTCCACCGGCTTCGTCCGGAACACGCTCATCCGCAGGCTCCTCATCGTGTCGACGACCTGCAGACTTCCCGGTCACACCGGTATTACTCCTGGTTGTCAATCGGTGGGCTGCACCAGCCGCGCCGGGTGGCTCTCCATCACCGGCGACCGGCGTGCCACGGCCTCGGTGATCTGACGGGCGAGGTCCTGCCCGGTCAGGCCGATCTCGGAGAGGATCTTGGCCCGCTTGGCGTGGTCGAGGAAGCGCTGCGGGATGCCGTAGGTGCGCACCGGCACGTCCACGTCGGCGTCGCGGAGCAGGCGCGCCACGGCGTCGCCCACGCCGCCGACCCGGCCGTTGTCCTCCACCACGACGACCAGCTTGTGCGCCGCCGCGGCCAGCACCAGGGCCCGGTCCAGCGGCTTCACCCAGCGGGGGTCCACCACGGTGGCCGAGATGCCCTGGGCGTCGAGGAGGCCCGCGGCCTCCAGGCAGATCTCGGCCATCGGGCCGACCGCGACCAGCAGCACGTCGGCGTCGCCGGCGCGCAGGACGTCCATCTCGCCGAGCTTGCCGACGGCCTCCACGTCCTGCGGCAGGGCGCCCTTGGGATAGCGGACCACCGACGGGCCGTCGTCGATGCGGACCGCCTCGGCCAGCAGCTCGCGCAGCCGCGCGCCGTCGCGCGGGACGGCGATCGACAGCCCGGGGATCACCTGCAGGATCGACAGGTCCCACATGCCGTTGTGGCTGGGACCGTCGTCTCCCGTCACGCCCGAGCGGTCGAGCACGACGGTGACCGGCAGGCGGTGCAGCGCGACGTCCATCAGGAGCTGGTCGAAGGCCCGGTTGAGGAACGTGGCGTAGAGGGCCACGACCGGGTGGACTCCGCCGAGGGCGAGCCCCGCGGCGCTGGTCAGGGCGTGCTGCTCGGCGATGCCCACGTCGTGGATGCGGTCCGGGTAGGCCTCGGCGAAGGCGGCCAGGCCGACCGGGTGGAGCATCGCGGCGGTGATCGCGACGACGTCGTCCCGGTCGCGGCCGATCTTCACGATCTCCTCGCTGAACACGTTGGTCCAGCTGTGCGGCTTGGGCCGCTCCTCGCCCGTCAGCGGGTCGAACGGGCCGGGGCCGTGGAAGCAGTCCTCGTCGTGGTTCTCCGCGTGGGTGTAGCCGTTGCCCTTGCGAGTGAGCACGTGGACGATGACGGGCCCGCGGAAGGCCCGGGCGCGGCGCAGGGCGGCCTCCACGGCCCCCTCGTCGTGCCCGTCGATCGGGCCGACGTACTTCAGCCCGAGGTCCTCGAACATGGCCTGCGGGGTCAGGATGTCCTTCAGGCCCTTCTTGATGCCGTGCAGCGTGTCGTAGAGCGGCGTGCCGACGACCGGCACCCTGGCGAGGTTGTTCTTCACCAGTTCGAGCACGTGCTCGTAGCCCTGGGTCATCCGCAGGGACGACAGATGGGAGGCCAGACCGCCGATCGTCGGCGAGTAGGAGCGGCCGTTGTCGTTGACCACGATGATCAGCGGCAGGTCCTTGCGCCCGGCGATGTTGTTCAGCGCCTCCCAGGCCATGCCGCCGGTCAGCGCGCCGTCGCCGATCACCGCCACCACCGTGCGGCCGGTCTCCCCGCGCAGCGTGATGGCCTTGGCCAGCCCGTCGGCGTACGACAGGGCGGTGGAGGCGTGCGAGTTCTCGATCACGTCGTGCTCGGACTCGGCCTGGCTGGGATAGCCCGACAGGCCGCCCTCCTGGCGCAGCGTGCCGAACTGCCCGGCCCGCCCGGTCAGCATCTTGTGCACGTACGCCTGGTGGCCGGTGTCGAACAGGATCGGGTCGCGCGGCGAGTCGAAGACCCTGTGGAGGGCGATGGTCAGCTCGACGACGCCCAGGTTGGGGCCGAGGTGACCGCCGGTCTTCGCGACGGAGGAAACCAGCAGATCGCGGATCTCCGCCGCCAGCGCGGGCAGCTCTCCCGCCTCAAGGCGCTTCACGTCGAGCGGGTCCTTGATCGTCTCCAGAATCCCCACCGCGCATCCTTCCGCTCGCCATCGAACGGATCGAGTCTAGTTCTAGGCAGGCCTGGAGGTATCAGGGGAGGCACCGAACCTCCACAAGACCTTTCCCGTTACGACATCGATTCCGCTTTACCCGTTGCCGCCTCCTGCCCTACCCTCATGATCCACGTGGGGAAAGTCCGTATTAATGCGCCTTCGGGCTCCTCGCCACATTCCTGACTGTCTCTCTGTCCGCTTGGGATGCCCACTCATGATTCGCATAAGCCTCCGCCCGGTGGCCGTCGCGGCCACGGCGGTGGCCGGAGTCCTGTCCCTCACCGGTACGGCGGGCGCCTCCGGCGCGACGGCGGCATCGGCCACATCGGCGGCGCGGCCCCTGCCCACGGGTCCGAAGGCGCTGACGAGGAACCCCCTCTACACCACCGGCGAGTTCGAGTTCTTCGCGTGCAGCGAGTTGAGCCGCAGGCCCGGCGACATCGACACCTACCGGGTCTATCTGGACAACCTGCTCGACTGCCTCAACCGGACCTGGACCGAGGAGTTCCGGCAGGCCGGGCTGAAGTTCTCCCCGCCCAAGGTGCGTTACATCACAAAGAGCGTCGCCACGGGCTGCGGCAAGTACCCGGCCGGCTACGCGGCGGGCCTGTACTGCCCCAGGAACGGCACGATGTGGATCCTGCTGTCCAAGGGACAGCTGTCCGACCCCAACGAGTTCAACCTCTTCACGGTCATCGCCCACGAGTACGGCCACTACGCGCAGGACCGGGCCGGCATCCTGCTCGAGTTCGCCCGGCAGTACCCCCGGCTGAGCAAGAAGCGCGTCGACGACCTCAACCGCCGCATCGAGCTGCAGGCCGAGTGCTTCTCCGGCGCCTTCATCGGCAGCGTCTGGCGTTCGCTCGGCCGTGACCAGGTCGACTGGGACGACCAGCTCAAGTGGATCATCGGCGACAAGTGGCACGGCAAGGCGAACAACATCCGCTACTGGCTCAAGCGCGGCTGGTACGGCAACGGCCCGAAGGTGTGCAACACCTTCTCCGCCCCCGCGTCGAAGACCGCTTAGGGAGCGACCCGGGACAGCGCTTCGAGGGGGTCGGCGAGCACCTGGGCGAAGGCCAGCTCGGCGGCCCCCATCAAGGTCGCGTCGTCGCCCAGGGCCGAAGTGCGCAGCCGCACCTGCTCCCGCGTCGCGCGCAGGGTGCCGGTCGCGATCCGGCTGCGCACCTGGGCGGCCGAGCCCAGGTAGATCTCCCGCAGGATGCCGCCGAAGACGACCATCTCGGGGTTGAAGATGTTCACCAGGCTGGCCACGCCGAGCCCGAGCCAGTTCCCCACGCGGGCGAGGGCCTCCTGGGCCCGCACGTCGCCGCGGTCCGCGGCGTCGACGACGGCCCGGACCGCGTCCCGCCCGATGATCTCGCCGTACCGGCCGGCGTGCTCCATGAGGGCGGGCTCCCCCACCTCGGCCTCCAGGCAGCCGCGCGAGCCGCAGGCGCAGGGGCGGCCGTCCGGGTTGACCACCATGTGGCCCACCTCGCCGCCGTACCCGCCGTATCCCCCGAGGAGCTGGCCGTTCACGATGATCCCGCCGCCGATGCCCACGTCGGCGTGCAGGTAGATCAGGTCGCGGCAGCCGGCGCCGATCCCGCGGGTGTGCTCGGCGAGCGCGCCGAGGTTGGCCTCGTTGCCCACCGCGACCGGCAGCCCGAGCGCGAGCCGCTTCGTCAGCTCCTCCCCCAGCGGCACCTCGAACGCGCCGATGTTGGGCCCGATCCTGACCACGCCGTCGGAGGCCCGGACCACGCCGGAGACCGCCGCGGCCGCGCCGACGCAGATCGTGTCCTCGCGCGTCTTGCGCCGCATCTGCCGGGCGAAGCCCGCCAGCGTCCCCACGACCTGCGCCATGTCGAACGGCTGGCGCGCCCGGGCGGTCTCCCGGCGGTCGAGGATCACGCCACCGAGGCCGATGCGCGCGGCGGCCAGCCGGTCCACCCCCACCTCGAAGGCGAGCACGTAGACGCGGGCGGTCTCCGGGCGGACGACCAGCGACGGCCGTCCCGCCCGGCCGGTGTCCTTGGGAAGTTCCTCCCTGACGAGCCCGGCCGCCGTGAGGTCCGCCGTGAGCGCCATGATGGTGCTGCGGTTCAGCCCCATCAGCGCGGTCAGCTCGGCCCGCGACGTCGGCCCGCCCAGGTGGACGTGCCGCAGCAGCGTCCCGAGATTGTGCTTGCGGATCTCCTCCTGTGAGGGACCGGCGCGCATCATCGGGGCAGCCTCGCGGATTACGTGGGGGGGCGGTCAGGGGGGTGCCGTGAGAGGGCTCAGGGGGCGGAGATCACCTTAGCGGTCCCGATCACGTCATCTTCTGCCGGTCGCCGCCGCGCGCTTCCTCGACAGCGCGTCCACGCCCGCGGCGAGCAGGAGCACCGATCCGGTCACGACGAACTTGACGCCGGCGCTGTAGCCCATGAGGCCCATGCCGTTCTCGATGACCGCGACCACCGCGCCGCCGAGCACCGCGTCGAGCGCCCGGCCCTTGCCGCCGAAGAGGCTGGTCCCGCCGATGACGGCCGCGCCGACCGCGAACAGCAGCACGTTGCTGCCGCCGGTGTTGGGGTCGACCGAGTTGGCCCGCGACGCCGCGATGATGCCGCCGATCGAGGCCATGAAGGAGCAGATGACGAACGCGGAGATGCGGATGCGGTCCACGTTGATGCCGGCCCGGCGGGCGGCCTCGGCGTTGCCGCCGACCGCGTAGATGTGCCGGCCGTACGACGTCCGCCGCAGCACGAAGGTCCAGACGATCAGCAGGATCACGATCAACGGGACGACGATCGGCACGCCCTTGAGCGACACGATCGCCGCGTTGCGGCTGCGCTCCAGGTTGAGCACGTACACCGCGAACCCGGCGACCACGGCCAGCGTCAGGATCCGGGCGCCGATGACCGCCATCGGGGTGGCGACCAGGCCGCGGGACGCGCGGCGGCGCGCCTGCACGAACTGCAGGGCGGCGTACGCGGCGACGCCCACCACCAGCGCGATCCAGCCGGCGATCGGGGGGACGTTCTTGTTCGCGATCGCGAGGATCGTCTCGTCGCGGATCGAGATGTTGGTGCCGTCCTTGACCAGCAGCAGCACGACGCCCTGGAAGGCCAGGAACGCCGCCAGCGTGACCACGAAGGAGGGGATGCCGAGCTTGGCCACCAGGGAGCCGAGGACCATGCCGATGACGGCGCCGGTGACCATCGCGGCCAGGACCGCGAGATACCAGGGCCAGCCCTGCAGGGTCAGCAGCACGGCGAGCACCGCGGCGCAGACGCCGCTCGCGAAACCGGCGGACAGGTCGATCTCGCCGAGGAGGAGCACGAAGATCAGGCCCATGGCGATGACGGCGACCGCCGCGCCCTGGGTGAACAGGTTGGCGAAGTTGACCGCCGACAGGAAGGCCGGGCGCAGGATCGAGAAGACCACGCAGAGGATGACGAGGCCGAAGACCGCGGGCAGCGCCCCCAGCTCACCGCCCTTGACCCGCTCGAGGTAGCCCTTGACGTGCACGCCGATCGAGGAGTCGGCGTTCTCCTGCTTGGGGAGCGTTTCGGTTGTCATGATGCCGCTCCGTTGCCGTTCCTGAGCCCGAGCTCCCCGCTCCGCCCGGAAGTGATGAGTTCCACGACCTGCGAGTGGGTCACCTCGGAGGCCTTGACCTGGGCCGCCATCCGTCCCAGGTACAGCGCCGCGATCCGGTCGGACACGGCGAAGACGTCGTTCATGTTGTGCGAGATGAGCACCACCGCGAGGCCCTTGTCGGCCAGGCGGCGGACCAGCTCGAGCACCTGGGCGGTCTGCGCCACGCCGAGGGCGGCGGTCGGCTCGTCGAGGATGACGACCTTGCTGTTCCACAGCACGGCCTTGGCGATCGCCACGGTCTGCCGCTGGCCGCCGGACAGGCTGGAGACGTGCTGGCGCAGCGACTTGACGGTGCGGACCGACAGGCCGGCCAGGGTCTTGGCCGCCATCTCCTCCATCGTGTCCTCGTCCAGGACCAGCCCGCTGCGGCGCTCGCGGCCGAGGAACATGTTCTGCACGATGTCGAGGTTGTCGCAGAGGGCGAGGTCCTGGTAGACGATCTCGACGCCCAGCGCCGCCGCGTCCCTGGGCCCGTGCACCTGGACCCGCTCGCCCTCGAAGAAGTATTCGCCCGAGTCGATCGGGTGGATGCCGCCGATGCATTTGACCAGCGTCGACTTGCCGGCGCCGTTGTCGCCGACCAGTGCTGTCACCTCGCCCGGATAGGCCGAGAAGGCGACGTCGTGAAGGACCTGCACGGGGCCGAAGCTCTTGTTGATGCCGCGCAGTTCCAGGATCGGTCCCTGGGACACGATGGGCTACTCCGTAGATCGATGGGGCCGGTACGGCGCCGTTCTCCGGGCCGCCACTCGTCGCTCCGGGCGGTGCGGGGCGCCCTGTCTCGTTCCGGGACTGTGTCGTTTCCCGGGACTGGGCGCCCCGCACGGTGCTCGTCGCGGCTCAGCACGTCACCCGCTCAGGGGGTCCGCGTCGCCGTACGCACCCGGTGGATGGATGGGCTTAGCTGATGCCGGCCTCGGTGCACTTGTCGGCGAACTCGCCGGTGCACAGCTCGTCCTTGCTCACGAACCCGTCGGCCACGACGTCCTTGACGTTGTCGAAGAAGATGGCCTGGGGCTCCAGCAGCACGGAGGGGACGTCACGGTTGCCCTCGGTGTCCTTGACCGTGCCGCTCGCCTGCGGCTGCTCGCCCTTGGCCAGCGAGACCGCGAGCTGCGCGGCCGCGTCGGCCTCCTTCTTGATGGCCTTGTAGACCGTCATGCACTGGTCGCCAGCGAGGATGTTCTGCAGGCCCTGCACGGTGGCGTCCTGGCCGGTGACCGGGACCTTGCCGTTCAGCTTCTGCTTCTTCAGCACGGAGATCGCGGCGTTGCCGAGGCCGTCGTTGGCGGCGAGGACGCCGGCGATCTTCGGCTCCTGGGTCAGCATCTGCTCGAAGATCGTGCCGGCCTGGGTGTTGTCCCAGTCGGGAACCGACTGGTCCGGCCCCTTCTTGTACTCACCGGAGTCGTACTTCGGCTGCAGCACGCCGTCGTAGCCCTGCTTGAACAGCGTGGCGTTGTTGTCGGTCGGCGAGCCGTTCAGCTCGGCGACGATCGGCTTGTCGGCCTTCTTGTCGGTCAGGCACTTGACCAGGCCCTCGCCCTGCAGCTTGCCGACCGCCGTGTTGTCGAAGGACACGTAGTAGGAGGCGCTGCCGCCGAGCGTGAGGCGGTCGTAGTCGATCGTCGCCACGCCCTGCGACTTGGCCTTGTCCAGCACGGCCTTGCCGGTGCCGCTGTCCAGGTTGACGATCATCAGGACGGTCGCGCCGTTGGTGATCATCTGGTCGGCGATCGTCTGGAACGCCGTCTTGTCGCCCTGGGCGTTCTGGATGTCGTACTGAACGCCCGCCGTCTTGAAGGCCTCCTCGAGGTACTTGCGGTCGGCGGTCTCCCACCGCGCGGAGGACTTGCTGTCCGGCAGGATGACGCCGATCTTGCCGGGCTTGGCGTCGCCGGCAGCGGCCGAGGGGGCGCTGCTGGTCTCCGCCGAGGTGTCACCGCTCTCGCCCCCGCAGGCGGTGAGACCGAGGGTGAGCGCCGCGGCGGCGGCGCCGATGCTGAGGATCCCCTTGCGCATGATGCGTGGGTCCTTTCTTTGGCTGGGGGTCTATGAGGGGGTGCGGCCGAGCCAGTGCCTCGTCCCGCCGTCTGGGCGAATGCTGTCGGTCAAGACACTCCGGCCACCCGGTACGGCAGGAGCCGGGTCACGGCGTTCACCGCTCCAGGGAATGTTGTTTGAGACAACGTAAGCCCAAAGCCCAGGTGGTGAAAGACACAGGACGGTAACGTTTGTTGTCCGCGGTAACAATGAAGAAACGCACGATCAACATCGGGCGGCGTTCCTTCACGACAGGCTCGGCAGGCGATCGTGACACGTCGTGGTCCCCGCGCTCCCACCATCGGCAGGGATGCCCCGCCCGCGTACGGCGGCGGGGACGGCGACGCGGAGACCGGTGGTGCCCGATCCCGCCCGGTCCTGCCAGTCGCCGAGCTGCCGCGCCGGCGGCCGTGAGCTCCCTGTCGCCGGACGTCGCGCCGGGCGAACGCGTCGCCCTCGTCGGTCCCTCGGGCTCGGGGAAGACTACCCTGCCGACCACGCCCGGCGGCCTGCTGAAGCCCACGGCCGGCCGGGTGGTGGTCGGCGGGGTGCCACTCGCCGAGCGCCCGGACCTGCGCCGGGGGACCGCGCTGGTCTTCCAGTCCTACGGCCTGCGACCTCGTCGCCGCCCGCACCCCGGAGACCGCCTCGGCCCGGCTGCGCGGCCTGAGCACCGCGCGGATATGGGCGAGTACCTGCGCGCGGACGTGCCCGTCGCGCCGGACGGGCCGACCGCGCTGTACGGCCCGGCCGCCGTCGCGGGCGGGCTGCTCGCCGCCGCGACGGCGTGGAGCGCGATCACGCGTCCCGTGGTCGAGCAGCGGGGGCGCACCCCGCGTGCCCGGGGCCGCACCTGGATCCCCGAGGCCGTGGTGCTCGCCCTCACCGGCGCCGGACTCGTCGAACTGCTCGCCGGCGGCCCGCTCGGCGGCGCCGCCGCCCAGGACACGGGAGCCCTGCTCGCGCCCGGCCGCGCCGTCATGCCGCTGTACGCGGCCTCGCGGCGGCGCATCCTGGAGCTATCCGCACTGGCGGCGGCGGGGGCCCGCGCCGCCCCGCTGCGGCGCTCCCTGCTGATCGAGCAGGCCGTGACGCTCACGTGGGCGGCCATCACCGGCGTGCTCGCCGGCGTGACGGCCGCTCGTGTGGCGCTGCCCCAGGTGCCCGAGTTCGCCGAGCCGCCGCTGACGCCGGCGCTCGCGTACACGATCGTCCCCGGGCCGGTCGTCCTCGTGGCCGCCGCCGCCCTGGCCGCCTGCCTGGTCGCCGCCCCGGCGACCGCCGAACTGCTCCTGCGCGGCGTCCGGGTGGAGCGCCTGCGCGGGTCGTCCGCCTGACCCGATTCCGCGGCCCGCCCCCCGTACGGTTATCCGCCGTGGCCCGGCGGCCCGTAAGGCCGCTGCGGCGGCGGGAAGGGCTGCGCGGGCTGGACGGGCGGTCCCGGCTGCGCCGTGCCGTAACCGGGAGGAGGACCGTAAGGCTGCGGCGGACCATATGCGGGCTGCTGAACCACCTGAGCGGCCTGCGCCCCGATCCGCTCGTGCCGCACCGCGAGCCGCACGGCCCAGTAGATGACGAGGAACATCACGGTCGCCGAAACGGCGAGCGAGATGAGCACCCCCAGGACGCTGCTGATCATCGCTCCCCTTATGTGTGAGGACACAAGCCTGCCGATCTCAAGGAGGAACTGTCCAGTCCTCGGATCTCGGACAGCCGCGCTCAGGGGGCGAGGCTCTGCCCGAGAAGCGCGCAGGCGGAGACGGTGGCCACCGTCAGGACGGCCGCACGGACCCGCCCGCCGTCCAGATAGCGGCGCAGCGGTCCCGACACCGCGAAGCCCAGCAGGACGAAGGGCACCAGCGCCGCCCCCGCCGCCAGCGCGCGCCCCGGAAGCCTGCCGAGGGCGGCGAGGATGACGAGCGACTGGGCGGCGCTCAGGCAGAAGTACGTCGCCAGCGTCGCGCGGATCTGCGGGCCGCGGGCGCTCTGGTAGACCAGGGCGATCGGCGGGCCGCCGATCCCGGTCGCCGTGCCGGTGATCCCCGAGAGGAAGCCCGCGACGGTCAGCGTCGCGCCGTTGCGCGGCACGGAGACCGCACGCGCCGTCAGCGCCACCGCGACCAGCACCATCACGCCGACCAGCACGCCGAGCGCCGCCGTGCTCACATAGACGACCACGAGGGCGCCGACCGCGCTGCCCGGCAGCCGGCCCAGCAGGGCGAATCCGGCCCCCCGCCACTCGGTCCTGCGCCACTCCCGGGCCAGCGTGAACACCGGCATCGCGAGGTTGACGACCTGGACCGCCCCCGGCATCACCGAGGGGTCGAGCAGCGTGATCAGCGGCGCGGCCACCAGGCCCAGCCCGAACCCCACCCCGCCCTGCACGACCGCCCCGATGAAGACGGCCGCTCCCCCGATGAGCAGCAGCACCACGTCGTGATCCATGCGCGGACCCTAGCGGCGTCCCCCGGCGTCCCGGCAACCGGTTATCCGTGGCCAGGAACTCGGACAATCACCGTCAGTAACTGAAATATGGTGCGAGAGTAATCAGAGCCTTCGTAGGCTCCCACGTGGCGACATCGCCATAGCGCTTTTTGTAGACAGGATCGTAGCCTCGCGGTATGGGCAGCGAGCAACGCCACACGACGATCCGGGTCAGCACTCTCACTCGCGACAAACTCGCGGCGATCGCCAAGCAGGAAGGCAGACCCATGACAGCAGTGATCGACGACGCCGTCGCCGAATACGAGCACAAGAAGTTCTGGGAGGAGATGCGAGCAGCGGTCGAGCGGACCCGGCGAGAGGACCCCGAGGGCTGGGCCGACTACCTGGCGGAGACAGCCGTCTTCGACCGCGCCGCTCCGGACGGCCTCGAGCCGGAGGACTGGTCCTCCCACCTGCCCCCGAAGGAGCATGATGCGGATAACGCGCGGTGACCTCTGGCTGGCCGACCACGGTCAACCGACGGGCCGAGACCAGGGCGGGCCGAGGCCCATGGTGGTCATGAGCGGCCGCGCGGTCAACGACGTGCGGACGGGCCTGGTGTTCACCGTGCCGTTGACCACCACCGAGCGCGGCTGGCCCAGCCATGTCGAAATCGCCCCCGGCACGGGTCTGGAGAAGCAGAGCTGGGCGATGGTGGAGCAGTTCCGCGCCATCTCCGTGCAGCGGCTGACCAGGAGGATCGGCTGGGTGGAGGAGCCGACGCTGGAGAAGATGCGCGTCATTCTGAGCCACCTCATCCGGGCGTAGACGAGCCGCTCGCGGCCTCTGCCATGTCCGGAGGACGGACGCATGAGCTCCTCGTGCCGTACGGCGAGGACTCAGGCCTTCTACGCTCCGCGCTCCGTCCTCGGCGCAGTGCCGCCCGGGCCGACAGGTCAGTTACCGCCGGCCCGGGCCGCCCCGGTGTCAGCTCTTGGCGAGCCGCTCAGCTCTTGGCGAGCAGGGAGCGCAGGACGTACTGCATGATGCCGCCGTGGCGGTAGTAGTCCGCCTCACCGGGCGTGTCGAGACGCACGACGGCCTGGAACTCGACGTCCCCGGCGCGGACGGTGACCGTGGCGGGGGTCGAGCCGCTGTTGAGCTCCTCGATGCCGGCGATGTCGAAGGTCTCCTCGCCGGTCAGGCCCAGCGAGTCGGCGCTCTCGCCCTCGGGGAACTGCAGCGGCAGCACGCCCATGCCGATCAGGTTCGACCGGTGGATGCGCTCGTACGACTCGGCGATGACGGCGCGCACGCCGAGGAGCGCGGTGCCCTTGGCCGCCCAGTCACGCGACGACCCGGAGCCGTACTCCTTGCCGGCCAGGACCACCAGCGGGATTCCGGCGGCCTGGTAGTTCTGCGACGCGTCGTAGATGAACGCCTGCTCCCCGCCCTGGGTGAAGTCGCGGGTGTAGCCGCCCTCCACGCCGTCGAGCAGCAGGTTGCGCAGCCGGATGTTGGCGAACGTGCCGCGGATCATCACCTCGTGGTTGCCGCGGCGGGAGCCGTAGGAGTTGAAGTCCCTGACCTCGACGCCGTGCTCGCGCAGGTAGCGACCGGCCGGGGTGTCGGCCTTGATCGAGCCCGCGGGCGAGATGTGGTCGGTCGTGACCGAGTCGCCCAGCTTGGCCAGGACGCGGGCGCCCCTGATGTCCGTCACCGGCTCGGGCTTGGCCGGCATGCCGTCGAAGTACGGCGCCTTGCGGACGTACGTCGACTCCGGGTCCCACTCGAAGGTGTCGCCGGTCGGGATCGGCAGCGACCGCCAGTTCTCGTCGCCCTTGAACACGTCCGCGTAGTCACGCTTGAACATGTCCTGGCTGATCGACTCCGACACCACCGCCGCGACCTCCTCGGGCGACGGCCAGATGTCCTTGAGGAAGACCGGCTGCCCGTCGGTGCCGACGCCGAGCGGCTCGTTGTTCAGGTCGACGTCCATCGACCCGGCCAGCGCGTAGGCCACCACGAGCGGCGGCGAGGCCAGGTAGTTCATCTTGACGTCGGGGTTGATCCGGCCCTCGAAGTTGCGGTTGCCCGACAGCACGGCGGTGACCGCGAGGTCGCTCTCCTGGATGGCGGCGGAGATCTCCGGCTCCAGCGGGCCGGAGTTGCCGATGCAGGTGGTGCAGCCGTAACCGACGAGGTTGAAGCCGAGCTTGTCGAGGTACGGCTGGAGGCCGGACCGCTCGAAGTAGCCGGTGACGACCTGGCTGCCCGGGGCGAGCGAGGTCTTCACCCACGGCTTGCGCGACAGGCCCTTGTCCACCGCGTTCTTCGCCAGCAGGGCCGCGCCGAGCATGACGTACGGGTTCGAGGTGTTCGTGCAGGACGTGATCGCGGCGATCGTGACGACGCCGTGGTCGATCTCGAAGGACGTGCCGTCCGACAGCGTCACCGGCGTGGGCCGGTGCGGGCGCTCGCCGTTGCGCCGCACGGCGTGCGGCACGTCGCCCGCCCCGCTGTGGGCGATCGCCGGGGAGTCCGAGGCCGGGAAGGACTCGGCCGACGCCTCGTCGGCCGGACCCTCGATGCTGTCGTCGGTGACGTAGGTGCGCACCGCCGCGCGCCAGGCCGACTTGGCGTCGGCCAGCGGGATGCGGTCCTGCGGGCGCTTGGGCCCGGCGATCGACGGGACGACGGTCGACAGGTCGAGCTCGATGTACTCGCTGAAGACGGGCTCGGGCGCCGAGGGGTCGAGCCACAGGCCCTGCTCCTTGGCGTACGCCTCGACCAGCGCGACCTGCTCCGGCGAGCGGCCGGTGAGCTTGAGGTAGTCGACGGTCTGGCCGTCGATCGGGAAGATGGCGCAGGTGGAGCCGAACTCGGGGCTCATGTTGCCGATCGTGGCGCGGTTGGCCAGCGGCACGCTGGACACACCCTCGCCGTAGAACTCCACGAACTTGCCGACCACGCCGTGCTTGCGCAGCATCTCGGTGATCGTGAGCACGAGGTCGGTCGCGGTCGCGCCGGCCGGCAGCTTGCCGGTCAGCTTGAAGCCGACCACCCGGGGGATCAGCATCGAGATCGGCTGGCCGAGCATCGCGGCCTCGGCCTCGATGCCGCCGACGCCCCACCCGAGGACGCCGATGCCGTTCTCCATCGTGGTGTGGGAGTCGGTGCCCACGCAGGTGTCCGGGTACGCCTTACCGTCGCGGGTCATGACCACGCGGGCCAGGTGCTCGATGTTGACCTGGTGGACGATGCCGGTGCCGGGCGGGACGACCTTGAACTCGTCGAACGCCGTCTGGCCCCAGCGCAGGAACTGGTAGCGCTCGCGGTTGCGCTCGTACTCCCGCTCGACGTTGCGCTGGAAGGAGTCGGGGTGACCGAAGAAGTCGACGATGACCGAGTGGTCGATGACCATCTCGGCCGGCGCGAGCGGGTTGATCTTCGCCGGGTCGCCGCCCAGGTCGCGTACGGCCTCGCGCATCGTGGCGAGGTCGACCACGCAGGGCACACCGGTGAAGTCCTGCATGATCACGCGGGCGGGCGTGAACTGGATCTCCACGCTCGGCTGGGCGTTCGGGTCCCAGCCCGCGACGGCGCGGATGTGGTCGGCGGTGATGTTCGCGCCGTCCTCGGTGCGGAGCAGGTTCTCCAGCAGGATCTTCAGGCTGTACGGGAGGCGCGCCGACCCCTCGACGGCGTCCAGCCGGTAGATCTCGTATGACGCGTCACCGACGCGCAGCGTGTCACGGCTGCCGAAGCTGTTCGCGGACACGAAGTTCGCCTCCCCAGGGTTCCGGGCTAGTCACAGGTTTCGTGTGCATCCTCCCGCACGCACGGGACACTCCCGACAATTAGGTTGCCCTAACCTGTGCGGCTCGGCGGATGTCTCGACGTCAAGATATCCCTCGAGATATCTCGACATCAAGTTACTCGGCGGTAGAAAGATCTCCATGCGGCCGGGACCGGCAAACAGCCAGATTCTTCCCGGTGCGCCAGTGCGCTCGCTCAGGCCGGCATCAGCCGCAGGCAGAACAGCGCGATCACCACGATCGACAGGGCCGGGCCGAGGAACTGCTTCTCGAACGCCTTGCCGGTCTTGATGCCGATGTCCCACGGCAGGAGCCAGCGCCCCTTGATCGGCCATAAGACGGGACAGCCGCGCTCGGTCAGGCAGTCGCCGATCACATGCACCAGGCAGCCGACCCCGATGGCCAGGCCCAGCCAGGCATAGGTCACCCCGAGCGTCATGAAGGTGAAGAACAGCGCCGCCGTGAGCCCGATGTTCACGATGGCGGAGGTGAGCGTCCTGCCGGGCACGCCGATGCCCACCGCGCGGATCGCCAGGCCGATCATCAGTACGACCAGGATGTCGCGGCCGATGGCGTAGCGCTCCCCGAGCAGGTGCGCGCCCACGCCGGCCAGGACGCTGAACAGCAGCGAGTGAGTGGCGTGCCGGTGCCCGCCGCTGACGAAGTTCACACCCTTGCTCAGCAGCCAGGTCACCGGTCCGAACGTCTGGGCGATCGTGGCGCTTGGATGGTCGAGATCGGGCAGCATGGCCGCACCGGCGCAGACCACGGCGCCCGCGACGAGCTCGGGCGGGGTCAGGATCGGCCCCGTCAGCGTCGCCAGCTCCGGGTGCCCCACCGCGTCCGGCAGCGCCATCAGGGCCGGGGCGACCGCCAGCCACACCGCCGCCCCGCTGAGGGCGTGCGAGTGCCCCATCATGACAAGATCACGCTTGCAGACTGTACGGCAAAGCACCGACAAATTCCGCGAAGCGCCCACCGCCCGGGCACGTGTCGCACGCGTCCGCCGGGCGCGGCCGCCGGAACGACAAAGACGGGATCGTCCCGCTCCAAGAGCACCCCCCAGCCCTCTCAGAGCAGAACGATCCCGTCTTCGTGTGAGATAACGCTACGGTCTCGGACGCTGTTCCCCGTACTCAAAAAACTTCCGCGTGAGCTATGTCACTCTTACCTCGCGTTGTTGCCAGAACGGTCGCGATATATCGTTGAGCCATCGAGAACAGATCGCAAACCAGAAGGGGGCACTGCGATGAGTTCGGCACACGCGATGGGGGCGCCCTGGACCCGCCCCGACTTGAGACGACACTTGAGGCAGGAGATGCGGCGCGCCATGCGCGAGAGGTTCATCAAGGGGGCGGCCATGTGGCATCAGGAACAGGGCGGCGGCCCTCACGAGCACCGGCACAGGGGCGGCATGCGGGGGCGCGGCCCATGGGGCGGTTTCGGGCCCGGTGGCCCGTTCGGACCGTGGGCGGGCGGCAACTTCCCGTTCGGCCCCCGGGGCTTCGGCCGGCCGAGGAAGGCCAAGCGCGGTGACGTGCGGGCCGCGATCCTCGCCCTGCTCGCCGAGCAGCCGCGCAACGGCTACCAGATCATCCAGGAGATCGCCGAGCGCAGCCAGGGCGGGTGGAAGCCGAGTCCCGGCGCCGTCTACCCCGCGCTGCAGCAGCTCACCGACGAGGGCCTGGTGCGCGCGGAGGAGACCGAGGGGCGCAAGACGTTCCAGCTCACCGACGCCGGGCGCGGCTACGTGGAGGAGCACGGGGACGAGGTCCGGGCGCCGTGGGAGGAGATGACGCCCGACATCGGGGACGACGTCCACGAGTTGTTCGACCTGTCCAGGCAGGCGGCCTCCGCGCTGTTCCAGATCGCCCACTCGGGCTCCGAGGGGCAGGTCGGGCAGGCGAAGCAGGTCCTGGCCGAGACCAGGCGGCGGCTCTACCAGATCCTCGCCGACGGCGACCCCGCGGAGGAGTGACGATGGACTCCCCCGAGGGCTCTCCCGGCCGGCCCGCCGCCGGAGGCGGCGCACACACTCCCCGCGGCGGCGGCGCGTCCGCGGGCCACGCCCCGCCGGGCGGTCCGGCGTACGGCGGGCCGCGGACCGGCGGCCTTCGCATCGGGGACAGGGAGCGCGACGAGGTGACGCGGCTCCTGCACGACGCGTTCGCGCAGGGCCGCATCACCCGCGAGGAACTCGACGAGCGCCTCGACGCGACGCTCTCGGCCCGCACGGCCGAGGACCTGCGGCGGGTGACCGCCGACCTCCCCGGCGCCTGGCCGGACGACCCGCGGCAGGCGGGCGCCCATCACGGCGGCCGCCGGGCCGGGGGCCCGTGGCACCCGGGCTCCCCCGGGCTGCCGGGCGGGGCACCCGGGCCGTACGGCGGGCCGTGGACGGGGGCCGGTGCGTGGGGCCCGCACCCGGGGCCGCCCTGGGCCAGGCGTCACCACCACGGCCCGGCCCGGGGACCGGCCGGGCGGCGGGGCGCCATGACGCGCACGAGGGGCGGCCCCGCGCCGATCGCGCTCGCCGCCGTGGCGATCCTGGTCGTCGGGCTCCTCACCGGGGCCTGGCCGCTGTTCGTGATCGGCAGGCTGCTGCTGGTCGTCTGGCTGGTGACGACCGTGGTGGGGCTCATCCGGCGCCGTCACCACGGACAGGGCATGGGATACCGGTGAGCGGCGGGGCGTGCCGCTGCCCGGCGCGCCCCCCGTCGGCCGGAATTGGGCCTTGACCCGGGATCGGGAGCGGCCAACGATCGTCATGTCGCCCTCGGGGGAGTGTTTGCGGCCACGCCGACGAACGGAGGGTGAAGTGAAGCCGGCCGAGCCAGAACCCGAGGTGGTGCGGGAGACCGAAACTGCGGGGACGAGGCAGATCAGGATCAGGCTGCTGGACGCGGTGGAGACGGCCGTGTGCAGCAACTCGACGGGGAACTGACACCCACCCAAGACGTCCGCGGAAGACCCACGCGCGCCACGTATCCAGATCCGGGCCGGAGCCGGGCGCGCTCCGACCATCGATTCGGCTTCGGCCGAGGGAGGCTCCATGCCCGGAGAAGCGTTCGATCACGTCAGACAGGCAGCGGGAGAGGTCCTTCCCGCCGCGGAGTACCGGACCGAGCTCTACGATCACCTGCGCGGGACCGAGGGCGTCGTGTGGAAGCTGGAGCGCGCCCAGCACTTCCACGAGCCCGACACCCCGAGCTGGGTCGCGATGACGAGCGGAGACTGGGACCGGTCGCTCGCGCTGATGGACGAGATGCGCTTCGCCGACGACCTGCCGCCGCGGGCGGAGCTGCGCCGGCTGCGGATCGTCGAGATGCCGCCGACGCCGTACCTGCAATGGGAGATCGTCCTGCTCGCGGCGCGCACCCGGGCGGGCGAGCGGGCGCGGGCGCTGCACGCCCGGTCCGTACGGCCGCTGGAGAGCCGCGCGCCGCTGCCCGAGCTGCTGATCGTGAACCACGGCCTGATGTACGAGGTCCTCTACGACGAGATCGGCGCCCACGTGGGCGGACGGCGGATCACCGACACCCGGGTGATCGAGGGCTGTGCCCGGGCCGTCGCCGAGCTGTACGCCCGCGCCGAGGACATGGTGGCCTTCCACGACCGCGAGGTGGCGCACCTGCCTCCGCCGGTCGCCGGACGCGTCCTGTCCCGCCCCGGCCACCCGTGACGGCCCCCGCTCCGGACGGCGGCCGCGATCACAGGTGCGCCGTGCGGAGACGGCCCATCTCGGCCGCGATCGCCTCCAGCGTCCAGTGGGCGTTGAGCCCGCTGGGGTTGGGCAGCACCCACAGCGCCGTCTCGCCGATCGTCTCCTCCTGCGGGCCGATCCGGGCGGCGGGGCGGGCGAAGGCGACGCGGTAGGCCGACACCCCCGCGACCGCCAGGACGCGGGGGCGGACGTCCGCCACCAGCCGCGCGAGCCGCGCGCCGCCCTCGCGGAACTCCTCCGGGGCCAGTTCGTCGGCGCGGGCGGTCGCCCGGGCCACGACGTTGGTGATGCCGAGGCCGTACGCCGGGAGCAGGTGCTGCTCGGACGGCGCGAGCCTGCGCGGCACGAGCCCGGACAGGTGCAGCGCGGGCCAGAACCGGTTGCCCGGCCGCGCGAAGTGATGTCCGGTGGCGGCGGAGTAGAGGCTGGGGTTGATCCCGCAGAACAGCACGTCGAGCCCGGGACCGAGCACGTCGTCGATCGTCGCGTTCCTGGCCGCCTCGAGGTCGGCCTTGGTGGGCGCCATGCCGCGATGCTAGACGGCCCGCCCGGTCCTGGCCGCAGTCCAGGCGGCGCTGGTGCGCAGGTGGTTGTCGTAGAGCTCCTGGAGTTCCAGAAGGGACTCCGGGGGTTGCCTGCCGTAGGCGACGCGCTCCAACTGGCGGAAGTATTCGAAGCGCTCCACGCCCGGGGTGACGACGATGAGGATGTCGGCGTCGTGGCCGGGGGCGGCGGCGAACGCGTGGGCGAGGCCGGGCGGGACGATGACGAGGTCGCCGCGTTCGGCGGTGACGACCTCGTCCCCGCTCAGGAGCTGGGCGCGGCCGTCGAGCAGATAGAACAGCTCGGCGGAGCCGGTGTGGTGATGGGGGGCGGCGCCGTCCGCCCCGTCGTTGAGCGTGACGCGCTGGGCGGACAGGGCGCCGCCCGTGGCGCTGCTGTCGGCCAGCAGCCGCATGGTGATGGGGGCCCGGCCGATGACCTCGGCGTCGGCGGAGCGGACGATCACCGAGTCGGGGAAGTGGGGGACGACCAGCGACATGTCGAATCCTCTCGTTGGCGGTGCGGCAGGCGGGGATCAGACGGCGAAGAGCAGGGCGGCGCTGATGAGGATGATCACGGCGGTCGCGAAGTGGATGCCGAACGCGACCGCCCGGGTGCCGCCGTTGCGCAGCACGATCAGGGTGTCGCCCAGGGGCAGCAGGGCGACGATCAGCATGTACCAGGCCTCGGCGCGGGCGCCGGCGAAGGCCAGCAGGGCCAGGCCCAGCAGGCCGTAGCCCCCGTCGCGCAGGCCCTTGATTGTCAGGTAGGCCACGTCGCCGTCCTTCTTCGCCGGGACGCCGTAGCCGGCGGCCGCGGCGTGCGGCACGAACAGGAAGCGGGCGCCGATGAACAGGACGAACAGGTTGAGGACGATGGCGAGGCCGTACGCGATGGGGGTGAGCATGTCTCTCTCTCATCTAGCAGCGCTAGGAACGAGATCGAAGCTAGCAGAGCAATGCGATAAACGCTAGCGGTGCTAGAGTTCCAAGCATGTCGATCCAGTCGCGCCGGGAGCGCGAGCGCGCCGAGCGGGAGAATCTGATCGTCACGGCCGCCCGGGAGCTGGCCGAGGCCGAGGGCTGGGAGGCGGTCACGACCCGGCGGCTGGCCGAGCGCGTCGAGTACAGCCAGCCGGTGCTCTACAGCCACTTCAAGGGCAAGGACGCGATCATGGCGGCCGTCGCCGTGGAGGGCTGCGCCGACCTGGCCGTGGAGCTGCGCGCGGCCCGGACCGCGGCGCCGGACGCCCACCGCGCCCTCGCCGGCGTCGGCGCGGCCTACGTGGCCTTCGCCGACCGGCACCCGGCCCTCTACGACGTGATCTTCAGCCTGGCCGTCCCCCTGCCGTTCGCCACCCCCGAGGCCCCGCCCGCCCTGCAGGCGGCCTTCGGCGAGCTGGCCGAGGCCGTCCGCCCGCACGCGGGCGACGACGACCTGGGCGCGCTGACCGAGACCTTCTGGGCCGCCCTGCACGGCCTGGTGACCCTCATGCGCGGCGGACGGCTCCCGCGCGAGCACCACGAGCTCAGGCTCGGGCTGCTCCTGGCCCGGTTCGCGGGCTGAGCCGGCCCCCGGCGGGCGCCGGGACTCAGCGGAAGGGCCGCTCCAGCTGGTCGAGGGCCTCCTCGACGATCCGCGCGAGGGGGCGCGACTCCTGCTCCTCGATCCAGATGTGAGTGGCGATGCGCAACGCGACGAGGAAGGCCGCGGCCATGATCCGCGACCTCGGGTCGGCGGCGGGATCCCCCGGCCGGTCGCGCTCGCCGATCGCCTGGACCAGGTCCCGTTCCAGCGCGGCGTGGTTGGCCAGTTGCCGGGCGAGCAGGGACGGGTGGCGCTTGGTGAGCGCGGTGCGCACCGCCCACTCGCGGTCGAGCTCGCCCATGTCCTCCAACATGTCGCGCACGGCTCCGCGCAGCGCCTGCCAGCCCGGCTCCCCCGCCGGCCGTTCGCGGACCGCACGGACCAGGGACCGGACGCGCTCCTCCTCGCCGTACAGGAGGGCGTCCTCCTTGCTGCCGAAGTAGTTGGAGAAGGTCCGGCGCGAGATGTTGGCGGCCTCCACGATGTCGTCGACGGTGACGTGGTCGAGCCCACGCTCCACGGCGAGCCGCAGCGTGGCCTTGTGGATGGCCTGCCGCGTCTCGGCCTTCTTACGCTCGCGCAATCCCGCCGTCGGTTCCATGGTGGGTTCAGCTTAGCCGCTGAAACATTGCCCACCGAGCAAAGTTGCCTGCCGGGCATGTATCGTTGACTGGTAATCCCCTTCGAACTCGCATTGGAGGCTGCGCGTGAGCGCACCCACGCTGCCGGAGACGGGGGCCAAGAGCCACCGGCAGGTACTCGAAGCGCTGAGCGGCCTGCTCCTCGTCCTGTTCCTCGCGATGATCAGCAGCACGATCGTGTCGGTGGCGCTGCCGCAGATCATCGGCGCGCTGAACGGCACCCAGTCCCAGTACACCTGGGTGGTCACCGCGGCCCTGCTCACCACGACCGCCTCGACTCCCATCTGGGGCAAGCTGGCCGACCTGTTCAGCAAGAAGCTGCTGCTCGAGATCGCGATCGGCATCTTCCTCGTCGCCTCGCTCGCCTGCGGCTTCGCGCAGAACACGCCGATGCTGATCGCCTTCCGCGCGGTGCAGGGCCTGGGCATGGGCGCGCTGCAGATCCTGGTGCAGGTGGTCATCGCCGCCATGATCAGCCCGAAGGACCGGGGCAAGTACAACGGCTACCTCGGCGCGGTCATGGCCGTGGCCACGGTCGGCGGGCCGCTGCTCGGCGGCCTGATCACCGACACGTCCTGGCTGGGCTGGCGGTGGTGCTTCTTCCTGCCGATCCCGTTCACCGCGCTCGCGCTGATCATCCTGCACCGTACGCTCGACATCGCGTCGGTCCGCCGTCCGGGCACCTCGGTGGACTACCCCGGCGCGATCCTCATCGCCGCCGGCGTGAGCATCCTGCTCATCTGGGTCACCTTCGTCCGCAACTCCTTCGACTGGATCTCCTGGCAGACCTTCGTCATGGTCGGCGCCTCGGTGGTGCTGCTCGGCATCGCCGTCTGGGTGGAGTCCGTGGTCCGCGAGCCGGTCGTCCCGCTGCACGTCATCCGGCGGCGCACGCCGGCCCTCGCGATCCTCGCCAGCCTGGCCGTGGGCATGGCCATGTTCGGCGGCGCGGTCTTCCTCGGCCAGTACTTCCAGATCGGCCGCGGCTACACCCCCACCGAGTCGGGCCTGCTCACGATCCCGATGATGTTCGGCGTGCTGGTGTCGTCCACGATCTCGGGGCGGATGGTGTCCCGCAGCGGCCGGGTCAAGCCGTACATCCTCGTCGGCTCGATCGTGCTCACACTCGGGTTCCTCGTGCTGTCCACCATGGACCACGACACCTCGCTGGTCCTCGTCGGCGCGGGCATGCTCGTGGTCGGCGCCGGCGTCGGCATGTCCATGCAGAACCTCGTGCTGGCCGTGCAGAACACCGTCCCGCTGCGCGAGCTGGGCGCCGCCAGCGGCGCGATCACCTTCTTCCGCTCGCTGGGCGGCACGATCGGCGTCTCTGTCCTCGGCGCGGTGCTGGCCAACCAGGTCACCGCGAACATCACCACGGGCCTGGCCAAGGCGGGCATCCCGGTGCCGGCGGGCCAGAGCAGCGGCGGCGGCAGCCTCAACATGGGGGCGCTCCCCGAGCCGATCCGCGGCATCGTGCGCGCCGCCTACGGCGACGCCACCGGCCACATCTTCCTGATCTCGGCCTGCATCGCGGTCGTCGGCATCCTCGCCGTGCTGTTCCTCCCGCAGGTGCGGCTGCGCGACAGCGTGGACCTGCCCGAGCAGGCCGCCCCCGGAGCGGGCGCGCCCGCGGCGGCCGAGTCCCGCTGAGCCGCGTCCCGGAATAGACCCCGGGCCCCCGGGTACGGCTCCCGCCTCACCGGCGGGCGGCCGTCCCGGGGGCCCTCAGGTGAGAGACGCGGGCCCTCAGGTGAGAGACGCGGGTCCTCCGGTCACAGGCCGGGCCGCCCGGTCACAGACGCGGGTCGACCGGCTCGGACTCCAGCGCGAGGACGGCGAAGACCGCCTCGTGGATCCGCCAGAGCGGCTCACCCTCCGCCAGCCGCGCCAGCGCCTCGAGGCCGAGCGCGTGCTCCCGCAGCGCGAGCGACCGCTTCCTGCCGGTGAACCTGCGCCGGAGCACGTCGAGCGACTCCGTGTAGTCGGGGCCGTAGATGATGCGCAGATACTCCCTGCCGCGCACCTTGACGCCCGGCTGCACCCGCCCCTCCGGATGGGCGGCCGGCTTCACCACCATGCCCTCGCCCCCGGCCTCGGTCAGCGCCGTCCACCACGCGACCGCCGCCTCCCGCTCCTGCGGCGAGTCGAGGGACACGAAGACGTGGCGGGTCGGCGTGACGAGCGGCGAGTCCACCAGCGCGAGCGTCTTCAGGTGCCACTCGTGCGGCTCCTCCACCGCCGTCGCCCTCCCCTCGCACGCGAGGATCTGGAACGGCGCGAGCCGTACGCCGTCGAGGCCCGAGACCGGCCAGCAGTAGCGGGCATAGGCATCGCGGAAAAGGGCAGCGTTGTGGGCACGGCGGCGGGTGCGGTCGAGCAGAGGGCCTACATCCAGGCCACGTCCCGCCGCCATCTCCAGCGCCGCGACCGCCTCGGGCAGCGCCACCCGGGCGGCCGCCCCCACCGAGGCGTACTGGTCGCGGATCAGCCCCTCCGCCTTGGCCGACCACGGCAGCAGCTCGCAGTCGAGCACCACCCAGTCGGTCTCCAGCGCCTCCCACAGCGGCGCCGCGGCCTCGCGCAGCCGGTCGACCAGTTCCGGCATGCGCTCGTCGAAGAAGGGCCGCCCCGTGCGGGTGTAGACGCTGCCCGTCGTGCCGTCGGCGATGCCGAAGCGGCGCGCCGCGGCCTCCGGCGTCCGCGCCAGCACGGCGACGGCCCGCGAGCCCATGTGCTTCTCCTCGCACACCACCCGGGTCACCCCCGCCCGGGCGAACTCCTCGAACGCCTCGGCGGGGTGCTCCAGGAAGCCCGCCATGGCCGAGGTCTCCGGCGGGGCCATGGTCGGCGGCAGGTAGACCAGCCAGCGGGGGTCCACGGCGAACCGGCTCATGATCTCCAGCGCCGCGCGGGAATTCTCCTCCGCGATCCTGATCCGGCCGCCGAATCGCGTCTCGACGAAGCGGGTGCCGTCCACGTCGCCGATGTCGAGCACGCCGGGATCGCGGGCGGGAGCCGGCGCGGCGAGGGGCCGCGTGGGCTCATACCAGACCTTCTCCGCCGGAACCGAGACGAGCTCCCGCTCCGGGTAGCGCAGGGCGGTCAGCCGCCCGCCGAAGACCGCGCCGTTGTCGAGGCAGATCGTGTTGTTGACCCACTCCGGCTCGGGCACCGGGGTGTGGCCGTAGACGACCATGGCACGTCCCCGGTAGTCGTTCGCCCAGGGGTAGCGCACGGGCAGGCCGTACTCGTCGGTCTCGCCGGTCGTGTCGCCGTACAGGGCGAACGCCCGCACCCGCCCGGAGGCCCGCCCGTGGTAGGCCTCCTTCAGGCCGGCGTGCGCGACCACCAGCCGGCCGCCGTCGAGACGGTAGTGGCTGATGAGCCCGTCCATGAACGTCCTGGCGGCCGCGCGGAACTCCGCAGGCTCGGCCGCGAGCTGCTCCAGCGACCGCTCCAGGCCGTGGGCCACCCGCACCTTGCGGCCGTCGAGCGCCCGGACCAGCTTCTGCTCGTGGTTGCCGCACACGCACAGCGCGGTCCCGGCCTCGACCATGCCCATGACCAGCCGCAGCACGCCCGGGGTGTCCGGGCCGCGGTCGACCAGGTCGCCGACGAAGACCGCCGTACGCCCCTCGGGGTGGACGGCGCCGTCCGGCCCGACCTCCCAGCCGAGCTTCGTCAGCAGGGACTCCAGCTCGGCCCGGCACCCGTGCACGTCGCCGATGATGTCGAAAGGACCGGTGAGGTGGGTCCTGTCCGTCCACGCCTTCTCGTACGTGATCACCGCGTCGTCGATCTCGTCGCCGCGCAGGACGTGGACCCGGCGGAAACCGTCCTTGGAGATCTTGCCGAGCGACCGGCGCAGCTCCTTGCGCTGCCGAGTGATCACGTGGGCGCCGAAGGCGCGGTCGGGACGCTCCGCGTTGCGGGCGCGCGCCACCTCCTCCGGCACGTCGAGCACGATCGCGTCGGCGAGCACGTCGTGCGACCTGGCCAGCTCGATGAGCTTCTTGCGGGCCTCCCACTGCACGTTGGTCGCGTCCACCACCGTCAGCAGGCCCCGGCGCAGACGGATGCCCACGATGTGGTGGAGGAGGTCGAACGCCTCGGGCGTGGCCGTCTGGTCGTTCTCGTCGTCGGCGACCAGGCCCCGGCAGAAGTCGGACGAGACGACCTGGGTGGGCGCGAAGTGCCGGGCCGCGAACGTCGACTTGCCGCTCCCGGAGATGCCGACGAGCACCACCAGCGACAGCTCTGGCACGCTGATCTCGGTCACGGCCGTCCCTCCCTTCTGCTGAGGACCGCCATCTGGGTGGGCGGGCCCACCTCCGGATCGTCCTCGCCGACCGGCCGCAGATCGGCCGCGTAGCCGTACGTCTCGCAGACGCCCGCCACCCACCGGGCGAACTCCGCCCGGCTCCACTCGAACCGGTGGTCGGGGTGGCGCCGCGCCCCCGCGAGGAGCTCGTATCTGACGTTGTGCTCCACGTTGGGCGTGGTCACGATCACGTGGGCGGGCCGCGCCGTGCCGAAGACCACGCGCTCGAGCGCGGCCAGCCGCGGCGGGTCCACGTGCTCGACGACCTCCATCAGCACCGCGGCGTCGTACCCGGCCAGGCGGGCGTCGGTGTAGGTCAGCGAGCCCTGGAACAGCTCCAGCCTGGCCCGCTTGGCGTCCGGCATCCGCTCGGCGCGCAGGCGCCGCTTGGCCAGCGCGAGCGCGCGGGCCGACACGTCCATGCCGGCCACCTTGGCGAAGGCCGGCCTGTCCAGCAGCGCCGACAGCAGCTGCCCCGAGCCGCAGCCGAGGTCCACCACGGTGCGGGCGCCGAGCTCCTCCAGCGCCGCCACGACGGCCTCGCGGCGCAGCGTGTTGAGCGGCACCCGCGCCTCCCCGGCGCCCTCGCCCGGGGCCGGTCCGTCACCCGAGGTGGGGCCGCCGCCCGAGGCCGGTCCTTCACCCGCGGTGGGGCCGCCGTCCGAGGCCGGTCCTTCACCCGCGGTGGGGCCGCCGTCCGAGCCTGGGACGGTGTCGCCGGGAGCCTCGGCGCCCGGCTCCCGCACGGTCTCCCCCACGGTGTCTCGCGCGGTGTCTCGCCCGGTGTCTCGCACAGTCTCTCGCGCGGTCTCTCGCGCGGTCTCTCGCGCGGTGTCGCCCACCGCGGCGCGCTCTTCCTCGGCGTCTCCCACCGGGACGTGCTCCTGCGCGGTGTCGCCCTCGACGGCGTGCTCCTCCTCGACCGGCGGGTCCAGGCTCTCCTCCACGTCGTCGCCGAGCTCGGCGAGACGGGCGAACGCGGTGCGGGTGAGCGCCCATCTCCGGCCGAGGTAGCGGCGGGTGATCAGTCCCTTGTCCGGATGGCCGGCCAGCCATCCCTCCCCCGCGCGGACGAGCTTGTCGACCTCGTCGCCCGCCAGCCAGTAGTGCTTGGCGTCGTCCAGCACGGGAAGCAGGACGTACAGGTGGTTGAGCGCGTCGGCCAGGCGCACGTTCCCGCGCAGCGCGAGCCGTACGTATCGGGACTCACCCCATTCGGGGAAGCCGGGGTCGAGCGGCACGGGCGCGGCGTCGACCTCCCAGCCCAGCGGCCCGAACAGCCGGTGCGCGAGATCGGCCCCTCCCCGGCACGGCAGCGCGGGCAGGGTGATCTCCAGGGGGATCGGCCCGTCCGCGAGGTCCTGGCGCGAGGCGCACCGCCCGGCCCGCGCCGTGCGGAACACGTCCGCGAGCGCCGACGCCAGCAGCGAGGACGCGGCGTACGGCCGGTCGTTGACGTACTGGCCGAGGGAGAAGTCGGGCGACGACGAGCCCCGGGAACGGGCCAGCCGCACGGGGTCGACCTCCAGCAGCAGCGCCGCGGTGCACCGGTCCTCGCCCGCCTCCGGGTAGAACACCCTGGCGGTGCCGAACGACCGCTCGAACTCCTGCACCCGGTCGGGGTGCTTGTGCAGGAGGAAGCCGAGGTCCGTGGCGGGCCGCAGAGTCGTCGAGATCGTGAGGATCACCCGGCAAAGTGTGCCGGATGCCCCTTTCGTTGAGCCAGCGAATTCAGCGGCGGACGACGCCCGGCCCGCGACGCCGCCTCGGGTGGCGTCGCGGGCCGGGCGGTGGGTCACGCCGCCGACACGTGCGGCAGCACCTCGGCCGCGATCAGCTCCAGGTGCTCCAGGTCGTGCATGTCGAGAACCTGGAGATAGAGCCGCTCGGCGCCCATCTCGGCGAACCGGCCGATCTTGTCCACGATCTCCTGCGGCGTGCCCGCCAGCCCGTTGACGCGCAGCTCGCCGACCTCGCGGCCGATGTTGGCGGCCCGCCGGGCGACCTCCGCCTCGTCCCGCCCGGCGCAGACGACCTGCGCCGCCGACAGCAGGACGGTCTCCCGCCCCGCGTCGTCGCACGCCCGCCTGACCCGGTCGAAGGCCGCGGCGGTGTCCTCGGGAAGGTGGAACGGCACGTTGTACTCGTCGGCGAACCGCGCGACGAGCCGCGGCGTCCGCTTGGCGCCCCCGCCGCCGATGATGACGGGCGGCCGGGGCCGCTGCGCCGGCTTGGGCAGCGCCGGGGAGTCGGCCAGCCGGTAGTGCGCGCCCTCGAACGAGAACGGCTTGGCCGCCGCCCACAGCCCGGTCACGACCTCGAGCTGCTCCTCCAGGCGCTCGAACCGCTCCCCCAGGGAGGGGAACGGAATTCCGTACGCCGTGTGCTCCTCCTCGAACCAGCCGGTGCCGAGACCGAGCTCCACACGACCGCCGCTCATCTGGTCCACCTGGGCGACGCTGATCGCCAGCGGGCCGGGCAACCGGAACGTCGCGGCGCTCACCAGCGTGCCGAGCCGGATGGTCGAGGTCTCCCGGGCCAGGCCGGCCAGGGTGATCCACGCGTCGGTGGGGCCGGGGGCGGGATCACCGTCACCCATCCGCAAATAATGGTCAGACCGGAAAAACGCGTCGAATCCGAGCCGCTCGGCGGCCTGCGCCACCCTGAGCTGATCGTCGTAACTCGCCCCCTGCTGGGGTTCGGTGAAGATCCTCAATTTCATCCGTCCATTATCCCCTCCCGCGAGCCCGCGGCTTGCTAGAGTGCGAGCCGCCTGTGCGCTCCGTGGTCGTATCGCAACTCAGGGTGGTGAGCGTGGACTCCGCACGTCATTCCCGCGAAGCGGGCCGCCCTCCGCGATCCCTCGTCCTCCTGGCGTCGGCCGCGCTCGTCGCGGGCACCGGCGCGGCGCTGTGGGCCCTGCCCCCGGCCCCGCCCGGCGGGTGGAACGTCGCCTCCGGTGTCGCGGCCGGGACCAGGCCGCCCACCGACGCGCGGACGCCGGCCTCCGCGACGCCCGAGACGCTGGTCGCCGCGCGTCAGACGGTCACGGCGTCGCCCGCACCGCCCGCCGTTCCCCCCGCCGGCGGACCCGCGGCGCGCTATCGGGGCTTCCTCGACGCCGCCGGCAGGCCGCACCCCGAACTGCCGGAGGCGGGCGTGCGGTCCTTCGCCATCGGCCACGTCGTCGCCGGCCCCGGCGGGTGCGCTCCGCACTGGGCGGGGGTGCGGCCGCGAGGCGGGGAGGCCGTCGCCGCGCGGATCGGACGGCTGCGGGCCGAGGGCGGCGAGGTGTGGCCGGCGTTCGGCGGCCCGTACGGGCAGGAGCTGTCGGTCACGTGCGAGGACCCGGCACGGCTGCTCGCGGCCTACCGGCGGGTCGTCGCCGCGCTGACCCCTGCCGGCGTCGACTTCGAGCCCGCGGATCCGGCGGCTTCGCCCGGCGAGCCGGAATGGACCGGCACGACGGACCCGGACGGGGAGGCGGCCGTCCGCCGCCGCGCCGCCGTACTCGCCCGCCTGCAGCACGAGGCGCGGACCGTGGAGAGCTCGACCGGCGAGGCCGGCTCGCTGCGGGTGACCTTCACGCTTCCCGCCTCCGGGGACGGCCTGAGGCCGGCCGACCGGGAGGCGTTGCGGATCACCCGGGAGGCGGGAGTGGAGATCGAGTCGGTCGGCCTGCTCGTGCCGATGACCCCCGGCCCCACCGCGCTCCACGGCCTGGCCGTGGCGGCCCGCGCGGCGCGCCCGCAGATCGCGGCGGCGTTGGGCGTCCCGCCCGACGCGGCGTGGCGGCGCATGGGGCTGGCGCCCGTCCTCGCCGGCTCCGGCGACCTGGGGCCGGGCGACGCGGTGCGGCTGGCGGCGTTCCGGGCCCGCAACGGCCTGGCCTGGCTGTCCCTGCGCGGCGCCAGACCTGCCGACGACGTCGTACGGATCCTGGCCCGGCCGTCGCACCCCGACGCCGGTGTGGCCCGGCCTGAGACCGTGCCCGGCGACCGGGACGTACACCCCTGATGATCTTCACCCCGGCGTCGCGGTCCGCGAGATCACCGATCCCACTTCCCAGGCTGAGACCCTGACCCGGCGGCGGCCAGCGGCGCGCCTCAGTCGTGCTCGCCGTGAGCGAGGGGAGCCGCGAGGACGACCTTGCCCTGCCGCGGCCCTCGCGCGGCCGCCGCGTGCGCCTCGGCCGCCCGGTCCATCGGGAACACCGCCCGCACCGGAACCCGGAACCGCCCCTCCCCCGACAGGGCGGCCGCGAGGGCGAGACCGTGCCGCCCGTCCGGCTCGCCGCCGAGCTCGCCCACCGACATGGCGACACCGAGCTCCGGGCCGGTGAAGTCCGCGATGGTGAGGACCGCCGCCGGCGTACCGGTGATCGCGACGAGCTCGCGGAGCGAGCCGGCGCCGGCGACGTCGAGCGCGAGATCGGCCCGTGCGCCCGCGAGAGCGCGGACGCGCTCGGCGAGCCCGGGCCCGTGGGCGACGGGGACCGCGCCGAGCCCGGAGATGAAGGCGTGGTTCTCCGGGCGGCCGGTGCCGATCACCCGGGCGCCGCGGGCGGCCGCCAGTTGGACGGCGACGCTGCCGACGCCGCCGGAGGCGCCGTCGACCAGGAGCGTCGTTCCTTCGCGTACGCCCAGCCGGTCGAGCGCCCGGGTGGCGGTCTCGACGCTCGTGCCTGCGGCGCCGGCCTCCTCCCACGACATCGAGGGCGGCTTCGCGGCCCAGATCGCCAGCACCGCGAACTCGGCGGCGGCGCCGCCCAGCCGCGCGACGTCGACGGCGCCGAAGACCTCGTCCCCGGGGGCGACGCCGGTGACGCCGTCGCCGACCTCGTCGATCACCCCGGCGGCGTCGACGCCGGGGATGTGCGGCAGGGGGAACCGCCCGCTTGACGGCGACGTGCCGGCGCGCAGCGCGAGGTCGACCGGTGCGACCCCGGCGGCCCTGACTCTGACGCGTACCTCACCGGGACCCGCGTGCGGTTCGGGACACTCCCCCACGCCGAGGACCTCGGGGGGACCGAACCGGTCGAAGCGAACTGCAAACATTTTCGAGTCCGGGAACATAATCACCTATCCCGCTGCTTCCGACTGGGCGTCGACCACGGTAGGCAGACTGACCGGAGCAGATGCCTCGGATGGCCGGAAGTGAGAGGGGCGCGGACCACATTGACTCGGAAAGCCCGGACGGACGCGGAGCACAACCGGCGGCACATCGTGGCGGTCGCCCGTGCCGCGTTCGCCGCGGACGGTCTCGACCTGCCCGTGCACGAGATCGCCCGGCGTGCCGGTCTGGGCGTCGCGACCGTCTACCGGCACTTCCCGTCGCGGCAGGACCTCGTCGGCGCCGTGCTCACCGAGCAGGTGGCCGTGTGCGGCGCGCAGATGCGTGCCGCTCTGGACGACCCCGACCCCTGGCGCGCGCTGCGCGTGACCGTCCACCGGTTCGCCGACAACCAGGTACGCCACCGCGGGCTGAACGAGGCGCTGCTCGGCTCCCATCCGGCGGGCGCGGCGTTCGCCGGGCAGCGTCGCGCACAGGCCCGACGGCTCGAGCGGCTCGTCGAGCGGGCCCGGAGCGCGGGCGGCGTCCGCCCCGGGCTGTCGGCCGAGGACGTGCGGATCGGCCTGAGGGCCATCGCCTCCTTCCGCGCCGGCTCCCCCGAGAGCGGGGCCGCGGCGGTCCGGCGGCTGGCGGACCTCCTGGTCGCCGGCATGTCCCGCCCGGGGGTCAGTCCCTGACGAGCAGGGCCACGCACTCCACGTGGTGGGTCATCGGATACTGGTCGAAGGCCCGCAGGTCCTCCAGCCGGTAGCCGTGCTGACCGAACCAGGCGACGTCCCTCGCCAGGGTCGCCGGGTCGCACGAGACGTACACCACGCGCGCCGCCTCGAGGGCGGCGACGCGCTCGACCACCGGGCGGCCGAGTCCCGCGCGGGGCGGGTCGGCCACCACCAGGTCGGCCCGTTCGATCCGCAGCCGGTCGAGCGCCTCCTCAACCCTGCCCCGCTCGATCCGCGCCTGCGGCAGGTCGCGCAGGTTGAACCGGGCGTCCTGCGCCGCCTGCGGCTCGGACTCGATGCCGAGCACGGCGCCCTCCGGGCCGACCGCGTCGGCCAGCGCGGCGGCGAACAGGCCGGCGCCGCAGTACAGGTCGAGCGCCCACTCCCCCGGCCCGGGCCGGCCGAAGTCGAGCACCGCGTCGAGCAGCGTTGCCGCCGCACCCGGGTGGACCTGCCAGAACCCGCTGGCGGTGACCCGGAAGTCCCGTTCGCCCACCCGCTCGGTCAGCGAGGCCCGGCCGCGCAGCGCACGCGTGCCCCGCCTGCCCTCGTCGAGCAGGACCGAGGCGTCGACGTCCGGGACGACCGCCCTGCGGCGCGGCTCGGGTTCGACGATCACGGCGCGTTCGCCGCCGGCGGCCGCCACCACCTCGACCGACGCGGCTCCCGGCCAGGCGAGGCGTTCCGCGCCGACGCCCTCGACGGCGGGGTGCGCGATGAGGCACTCGGTGACGTGCTCGATCTCGTGCGACCGGTGCTTGCGCAGCCCGGCCGTGCCGTCCCGGTCCACGGCGAACCGGACGCGGGTGCGCCACCCGAGGCCGTCCTCCGACCCCGGCACCTCCTCGACCACGACCTTGAGGTCCAGGCCCGCGAGCCGCCGGAACTGCTCGGCGACCACGTCGGCCTTGAGCCGGCGCTGCGCCGCGAGCGTGGCGTGCTGCCAGTCGCAGCCGCCGCACCGGCCGGGGCCGGCGAACGGACAGGGCGGCGTGACCCGGTCGGGTGAGGGCTCCAGGATCTCGACGGCGTCGGCCCGCAGGAACCGCGCGGTCTCCTCGGTCACCTCGGCGACCACCCGCTCGCCGGGCAGGGCGTGCCGGACGAACACCACCCGGCCCTCGTGCCTGGCCACGCACCAGCCGCCGTTGGCGACGGCGTCCACCGTCAGCTCGAGCCGTCCTTTGTTCATCCGGTCGGCCTCTCTTGTGTCGATCATCGGTCTTGAGGGGTGCGGCACGCCGCACCGGTCGCAGGCTGCCGGGTTGTCACGTCTTGACCTGCGTGTCCTTCGACGGCGGCTGGTAGGAGCGGCGGGACGCGCCGGGCGCGGCCGGCTCCCTGCGGCCCTTGAGGCGGTCGGAGGAGGCGAGCTGGAACGGCACGCTGGTGACCATGACGCCGGGCTTGAACAGCAGCCGGCCCTTGAGCCGCAGCGCGCTCTGGTTGTGCAGGAGGTGCTCCCACCAGCGGCCGACCACGTACTCGGGGATGTAGACCGTCACGACGTCGCGCGGCGAGCGCCGCCGCAGCGACTTCACGTATTCGAGCACGGGGCCGGTGATCTCCCGGTAGGGCGAGTCGAGGATCTTCAGCGGCACGTCGATGCCGCGCCGGTCCCACTCCTCCCTGAGCCTGTTCGCCTCGTCGGCGTCCACCATGACGGTCACGGCCTCCAGAGTCGACGGGCGGGTCGCCCTGGCGTACGCGAGCGCGCGCAGCGTGGGTTTGTGGATCTTCGAGACGAGCACGACCGCGTGGTTGCGGGCCGGCAGCATCGACTCGTCGATCTCGCTCTCCTCCGGCGCGGCGAGCTCCGCGGCGACCCGGTCGTAGTGCCGCCTGATGCCCTTCATCATCAGGAAGAGCACCGGCATCGCGATGCAGACGATGTACGCGCCGTGCGTGAACTTGGTGGCGAGCACGACGACGAGTACCAGCCCGGTCATGACCGCGCCGAAGCCGTTGATCAGCCGCGAGCGCATCATGTGGAAGCGCGCCCTCGCGTCGCTCTCGGTCCTCAGGTGACGGGTCCAGTGCCGGACCATGCCGATCTGGCTGAGGGTGAACGAGACGAACACCCCGACGATGTAGAGGTTGAGCAGCTTGCTCACGTCCGCGTCGAACGCCCAGATCAGCAGGCAGGCCCCGGCCGCGAGGATGACGATGCCGTTGCTGAAGGCGAGGCGGTCGCCCCGGGTGTGGAGCTGACGCGGCAGGTAGCGGTCCTGGGCGAGGATCGACCCGAGCACCGGGAAGCCGTTGAAAGCGGTGTTGGCCGCCAGGAACAGGATGAGGGCGGTCACCGCGGCGATCACGACGAACAGGACCGAGCCGTGGCCGAAGACGGCCGACGCGACCTGCGCGATGATCGGCTGCTGGTAGTAGCCGGGCCCGGCCGGGTGGCCGTTGATGATGATGTCCCTGGCCGCGGTGGCGGGGTCGGCCACCGTCACCCCGGACTTCAGGCCGAGGAAGATGATCCCGCTGAACATCGTGACCGCGATGAGGCCCATCATCAGCAGCGTCGTCGCGGCGTTCTTGCTCTTGGGCTTGCGGAAGGCGGGCACGCCGTTGCTGATCGCCTCGACACCGGTCAGCGCCGCGCAGCCGGAGGAGAAGGCGCGCAGCACCAGGAACGCCAGCGCGAACCCGGCCAGATCCGCCTGCTCGGCCACGAGCTTGTAGTCCGCCGTCGGGGCGCGCAGCTCCTCGCCCAGCACGAGCAGGCGGAACAGCCCCCACAGGATCATGCCGATGACCGCGGCCATGAAGGCGTAGGTCGGAACAGCGAAAGCGACACCCGATTCCCGGATGCCGCGCAAGTTCATGATCGTCAGGAGTACGACGATGGCTATCGCTACCAAGGGGCGATGCTCGGCGACGAAGGGAATCGTCGCGCCCACGTAGTCGGCGCCGTTGGCGACCGACACCGCCACGGTCAGCACGTAGTCGACGAGCAGGGCGCTCGCGACGGTCAGCCCCGCCGTCGGACCCAGGTTCGTCGTGGCCACCTCGTAGTCGCCGCCGCCGCTGGGATAGGCGTGCACGTTCTGCCGGTAGGACGCCACCACGACGAGCATCACGAGGACGACCCCCGCCGCGACCCACGGGCTGATGCTGTAGAGCCCGACCCCGGCGATCGACAGGATGATCAGGATCTCCTGCGGCGCGTACGCCACGGAGGACAGCGCGTCACTGGCGAAGACCGGCAGTGCCACACGCTTGGGCAGCAGCTGGTGGTGGAGCGCGGTGCTTCGCAGAGCCCGCCCCACGAGGAGCCGCTTGACAAGATCTGGCACCTTGGACACGTCTGTTGAGCCTAGTCCCCCCGTGCCGTGCCCGGGTCATGCGGTGCGCCATGAGGGCGACATACTGTCTGCAATAGGAGACCGCCACAACCCACGGCGGGAGAGCATGCATATTGTGATCATGGGATGCGGACGGGTCGGCTCGACCCTGGCGCACATCCTTGAGGACAACGGGCACTCGGTCGCCGTGATCGACCGTGACCCGCAGGCCTTCCGTCGGCTGCGGGCGGGCTTCCGGGGCCGCAGGGTGACCGGCATCGGTTTCGACCGCGACGTCCTCGAAGAGGCCGGCATCGCCTCGGCCACCTCGTTCGTCGCCGTCAGCAGCGGCGACAACTCCAACATCATCTCCGCGCGGGTCGCGCGGGAGATGTTCGGCGTGGACAACGTGGTGGCCCGCATCTACGACCCCCGGCGGGCCGAGGTCTACCAGCGGCTGGGCATCCCCACCGTGGCGACGGTCCGCTGGACCGCCGACCAGATCCTGCGCCGGGTGCTGCCCGAGGGTGCCGAACCCCTCTGGCGGGACCCGACCGGTACGGTCGTCCTCGCCGAGGTGGCCTTCCACCAGGGCTGGATCGGCACCCGGGCCAGGGAGATCGAGAACGTCACCGGCGCGCGCGTGGCCTTCCTCAACCGCATGGGCGAGGCGCTGGTGCCGAAGGACGCGACCGTCGTCCAGGAAGGGGACATCCTCCACCTGGTCGCCGCCGAGAACGACATGGACCGCATCAACAAGATGCTGTCCGCCCCGCCGTCCGACGAGGAGCACTGATGCGCGTCACCATCGCCGGCGCCGGAGCCGTCGGCCGCTCCATCGCGGCGGAGCTCCTGGAGAACGGCCACCAGGTCCTGCTCATCGACATCGACCCCCACGCCATCAAGATCGACAGCGTGCCGCGGGCCGAATGGCTGCTCGCCGACGCCTGTGAGATCTCCTCACTGGACGAGGCCGGGCTGAACAGCTGCCAGGTGGTGATCGCCGCCTCCGGCGACGACAAGGTCAACCTCGTGGTCTCGCTGCTCGCCAAGACCGAGTACGGCGTGCCGCGGGTGGTCGCCCGGGTCAACCACCCCAAGAACGAGTGGCTGTTCAACGAGTCGTGGGGCGTGGACGTCGCCGTCTCCACCCCGCGTCTGCTGTCGGCCCTGGTCGAGGAGGCGGTCAGCGTCGGCGACCTGGTGCGCCTGATGACCTTCCGGCAGGGGCAGGCCAACCTGGTGGAGCTCACGCTGGCCGAGGACGCGCCGGTGGTGGGCCAGCGGGCGGGTTCGGTGCCGTGGCCGGTGGACGCCGCCCTCGTGGCGATCCTGCGCGAAGGCCGGGTGCTGGTCCCCTCGGCCGACGACCCGCTGGAGGCCGGCGACGAACTGCTGTTCGTGGCCAACCAGGAGGTCGAGCACGAGCTCACCGTCCTGCTGTCGGCCCACGAACGTCCCTGACCGGCACCGGCTCGGGCCCCGGGACACGCGCCCGGGGCCTTCGCGTTCCGTCAGACGGACGGCTGCGTGGGCGGCTGGGCGGGCGACTGAAGAGCGGGCTCGATCGGGGTGCGGCCCCGGGCGAGCACCCACACCATCGCGCCCAGTGCCGCGATCTGCAGCGGCCAGCCCAGGGCGATCTTGGCCACGCCGAGGGCGGTCACCTGGTCCGCCCAGTAGAGCGGCAGCTGGATCACCACCCGCAGCAGGCAGGGCAGCATGAGCAGCCATGTCAGCCGCGAGCACAGCCGGACCAGCGCGGAGTCGTTGTGCCAGGCCGTCGGGTCGCCGGTCACCGAGCCGATCAGGAACCCCACGACCGGCCAGCGGACCACGATCGACAGCAGCATGCCGGCGGCGTAGGCCCCGTTGTAGAGGATCCCCGGCAGGAACACGTCCTTGGCGTCGCCGGTGCGGGTCGCGAAGAACGCGCCGATGCCGATGCCGACGAGGCTGTTGAGCACGAACTGCGGCGTCGTGCGCTGCGCGAGCCGCACCAGCAGGAGCACCACCGCCGAGGCGATGCCGATGATCAGCGAGGTCTTCAGCTGGCTGGTGCCCACCCACGTGCCGGTGAAGGCGATCGTGGGCACGGCCGCCTCGACGATCCCGCGCCTGCCGCCCAGCGCCTTGCTCATCTGGGCACGAACGGCCGCCTCAACGGTGGCGTGCGCCGCGGGGGCCGTCATGTCCGCTGTGCTCATACGGTCTCCTGAGAGATCAAGGGCCACCGGCCGGGCGTAGCTCGTAACGGGGGTTGAACATGACCTTGCGGCCGTCCTGGACGCTGACCAGTCCTTCGGCCCGCACCACCCGGCCCGGCTCGATGCCGGCGATCTTCCGGCGGCCGAGCCAGACCAGGTCGATCACGTCCGACCCGTCGTACAGCTCCGCCTCGAGGGCGGGCGCCCCGCCGCGCGGGCGGAGGGTGACGGTGCGCAGCGTGCCCGCGACGCAGGTCCGCTGACGCTCACCGCACCGGGCGATGGGTGTGGCCCCCTGCTGCTCCAGGTCCTCCTGGAGCTCGGCGGCCTCCAGCTCGGCCTGGCTGGTGGTCAGCCGTCGGAAGAAGCCCCGCAGTCCGCCTCGTCTGGCAGGCTCCGGCGTGCCCATCGGTCACTCACCCAGCTTCCTCCCCCTGAGGGGGATTCGTCGTCCCGGCTTCCAGCCTAGGCCCGTCATTTTCCACCGCAGCATACGTGAGCCGCGTACGGGCCAGAAGGACGGTCAGGGCAGGGCTTGCTCCCCGATTCGGTCAACCGGCGCGCCGCCCCCGGCGGAGGTCAGCGGATCTCGCTGATCTCCGGCCCGCGTTCGAAGGGCCGGAACTCCTCCCGGCGGCCCCCCTGCTCCTCCATGGCCTGCCGCGCCTCGGCCGGCAGGCGGAGCTGGATCGCCTCCCTGGGCGGCATCGGCTCGTCGCCGCGCACGACGACGATGTCGCGCACGACGTCCTCCAGGATCCGCGCCGCCTCCGGGTCGACCGCCGCCCTGCCGCTGATCACGGCCCGCAGGAACCAGCGCGGCCCGTCGACGCCGACGTAGCGCACCGGCTGCCGTCCCTGCGCCTGGCCCTGTGCGGGCACCTCGGCCGCGATCTCCGGGCCGAACGGGCCTTCCCGCTCCTCGGCGGCTCCGCCCGCGGCCACCACCTCGCGGGCCAGCTCGGCCCGCACCTCGCCCCAGATCCCGCTGCGCTTGGGCGCGGCGAAGGCGTTCACCTGCAGGGCGCTCTCCTCGACCAGGACGATCACACCGTCGACCTGGTCGCCCGCCATGCTGAGCTGGATCTCGAACCCGGGACCGACGGGCAGGCGCAGGCCCCCCAGGTCCACCCGCTCGGCCTCCGGGTAGTCGTCGCCGGAGTCCCAGGGGCCCGTCGTCCGCGCCGGGGCGGGACTCTCCTCCCGCCCGACGGCTGGCGCGGTCTCCTCCTCCACGCGTCGCCGGCGTCGCAACACTCGTCTCACTCTCCTCGCATCGTGGCCCGTTCCCGGGCCCCGCGGTGTCAGCTCCCCGTCGAGCCGAACCCGTTCGTGCCCCGTACGGAGCCGGGCAACCGGTCGACCTCATAGAACGCCGCCCGTTCCACCCGCTGGACGACGAGCTGGGCGATGCGGTCGCCGCGCCGGAGCCGTACCGCGTCCTTGGCGTCAGTATTGATCATCGTCACCCTGATCTCGCCCCGGTAGCCGGCGTCGATCGTGCCCGGCGCGTTGACCAGCGTGACTCCGTGCCGGGCCGCCAGGCCCGAACGCGGGTGGACGAAGGCGGCGTAGCCGTCCGGCAGCGCGATGGCGACACCGGTCCGCACGACCGCCCGCTCACCGGGCAGCAGCTCGACGTCCTCCGCCGCGTACAGATCGGCCCCGGCGTCGCCGGGATGGGCGTACGACGGGAGCGGGAGGCCGGGGTCGAGCCGGTGGATCAGGATCTCGACATCGCTCATGAGGCAAGACCCTACCCGTTGCGCTGGGGAGACACCGCCTCCCCCGCTCCCGGGGACGGGCGTGCCGTCTCCGGTTCCTGCCCGCCCCGCCCGGAGGAGTCGTGCCCGGGTGCGGGCTCGGGTGCGGGCTCGGGTGCGCCGGGCTCCGTGTCCGGGGGGCCGGCCTCCTCGCCGCCGTGCGGGCCTCCTTCCGCCGGCGGCTCGATCGCGGGCTGACCGCGGCGCAGCTCGGGCAGCGCGCGATAGATGACCGCCGTGAGCGGCACGGCCACCACGGCGCCCGCGATACCGCCGAGCACGCCGCCCACCGCGAGGACGAGGATGATCGCCAAGGGGTGGAACTCCAGGGCCCGGCCGACGATGAGCGGCTGGAGCACGTGGTTTTCGAGCTGCTGCTCGACCACGAGGACGCCCACGAAGATCAAGGCGTAGACCCAGCCCTGTGAACCGAAGGTCACCAGCGTCGCGATGCCGCCCGCCAGCAGGATGCCGACGACCGGGACGAAGCTCGCCAGGAAGACGAGCACCGCGAGGGGCGCCCACAGCGGCACCCGCATCCCGGCGAGCACCACTCCGATCACGACCCCGTGGATGGCCGCGACCGCGACCGTGCCGTGCACGTAGTGCGAGATCGTCGCCCAGGCCGCCCGGCCCGCCCGGTCCACCCGCGGCGCGGTGTCGCCGAAGGCGCGCAGGAACCAGCCCCAGATCCGTTCGCCGTCCTTCAGCAGGAAGAAGGTCACGAAGAGGATCAGCACGATCGAGGTGAGCACCTCGACGACCGCGGTGGCGCCGCTCAGCACCGTGCTGGTGATCTGGCTGCGATATTGGGTGATCTGGCTGCTGAGCTGGTCCACGAAGTCGGCGATCTGCGCCTCCTTCAGGTGAAGGGGGCCGTGCAGCAGCCAGTCCTGCACGTTGCGCACGGTGACCTGGATCTGCAGGACCAGCCGGGGGAACTCCTCGTTCGCCCGCACGCCGATCAGGAATCCGATGCCGACTATCAGCGCCAGGCCCAGCAGCATCGTGATCCACGTCGCGTAGATCGGCCGGAGCCCGGCGGAGCGCAGCCGCCGCGTCAGCGGATACAGCAGGGCCGCGAGCAGCAGCGCCACGACCACCGGCATGACGACGAAGCTGATCCTGCCGATGATCTGCCACAGGAAATAGACCATCGCGCCGAGCAGCAGCAGCCGCCAACTCCACGCGGCCATCGCGGCCAGGGTCGGCGGAACCCTCTCATGGGTACTGCGGTTAGACGGGATCACGGATCCAGCCTGGCATGTCGGCGGGCACGGCGCGCGGCCGTTTTACCCGTGATTGGGGATCGATTCGGCGGTGCCACCGCCGGCCGCCGGCCACGGGTCTCCCCCGCGGCCGGCGGCGTCGGCGCTCAGCCGGTCAGCTCGGCGACCGCGTCGAGCGGGGCGTCACCGGGTTCGAGGACGAACTCCTCGACGTTGCCGGCCGCGCACAGGTCGTCCTGGGCCGGCCGGACCAGCTCCGCCTGGTCTCCCGACACGGTCAGCCGGGAGACCTCGGCCCGCATCGACAGCCGCGCCTCGGACTTCGCCCGCCGGACACGGCGGAGCACCTCCGCCACGGCGTCGAGCACCGCGGGGTCGCCGAGCCGCGCCTCGGGCAGCTCGCCGGCGGACGGCCAGGCGGCGCGGTGCACCGAGCCCTCCCGCCACCACGACCAGACCTCCTCGGTCACGAACGGCAGGAACGGCGCGAACAGCCGCAGCAGCACGTCGAGCGCCCGCCGCAGGGCCGCGACGGCCGAGGCGTCCCCGGCGTACGCGCGGGCCTTGACCAGCTCCAGGTAGTCGTCGCAGAACGCCCAGAAGAACCGCTCGGTCCGCTCCAGCGCCCGGGTGTAGTCGTACGCCTCGAACGCCTCGCCGGCCTCGGCGACGACCGCCCGCAGCGCGGCCAGCATGGACAGGTCGACCGGCGCGGTGACCTCGCCGCCGCCCTCGGACCGGAATCCGAGCACGAACTTCGACGCGTTCAGGATCTTGATGGCCAGCCGCCGGCCGATCTTGATCTGCCCGGTGTCGAACGCCGTGTCGGTGCCGGGACGCCCGTTCGCCGCCCAGTAGCGGACCGCGTCGGAGCCGTACTCCTCCAGCAGCCCCATGGGCGTGACGACGTTGCCCTTGGACTTCGACATCTTCTTGCGGTCGGGGTCGAGGATCCATCCCGAGATCGCCGCGTGCCGCCAGGGCAGCCCACCGTGCTCCAGGTGCGAACGCACGACCGTGGAGAACAGCCAGGTACGGATGATCTCGTGGGCCTGGGGCCGCAGGTCCATCGGGAAGACGCGGCGGAACAGGTCGTCGTCGCGCTCCCACCCGGCGGCGATCTGCGGGCTCAGCGAGGACGTCGCCCACGTGTCCATGACGTCGGGATCGGCGACGAAGCCGAACGGCTTGCCCCGCTGGTCCTCGGTGTATCCCGGCGGCACGTCGCTGGACGGGTCGACCGGCAGCGCCGACTCGGGCGGGACGATCGGCGCCTCGTGGATCGGCTCGCCCTCGGCGTCGAGCGGGTACCAGACCGGGATCGGCACGCCGAAGAACCGCTGGCGGGAGATCAGCCAGTCGCCCGCCAGGCCCTCGACCCAGTTGTCGTACCTGACCCGCATGTGCGGCGGATGCCACTCCAGCTCCCGGCCGCGCTCCAGCAGCTCGGCGCGCAGCCGCGCGTCCCTGCCGCCGTTGCGGATGTACCACTGCCGGGTGGTGACGATCTCGAGCGGCCGGTCGCCCTTCTCGTAGAACTTCACCGGCCGCTGGATCTTGCGCGGCTCGCCGTCCAGGTGGCCGGACTCGCGCAGCATCTCCACGATGCGCTCGCGCGCGCTGTGCACCGTCTTGCCGGCCAGCTCGGCGTACGGCTCGGCGGGCACGCCCTGCGGCGGCTCGGGGAGCAGGCGGCCGTCCCAGCCGATCACCGGCCGGGTCGGCAGGTCGAGCTCGCGCCACCAGGTGACGTCGGTGACGTCGCCGAACGTGCAGATCATCGCGATGCCCGAGCCCTTGTCCGGCTCGGCGAGGTGATGGGCCACGACCGGCACCTCGACCCCGAAGACCGGGGTGCGGACGGTGGTGCCGAACAACGGCCGATACCGCTCGTCGTCGGGGTGGGCGACCAGCGCCACGCAGGCCGGGATCAGCTCGGGGCGGGTGGTCTCGATCCACACCATGCCCTCGCCGCCCTCACCGCCCTCGCCGGGCCGCTCGAAGCCGATCCGGTGGAAGGCGCCGGGCCACTCCCGGTCCTCCAGCTCGGCCTGGGCCACGGCCGTGCGGAACGTCACGTCCCACAGGGTCGGGGCCTCGGCGACGTACGCCTCGCCGCGGGCGAGGTTGCGCAGGAACGCGCGCTGGGACGCCGCCCGGGCGCCCGCGTCGATGGTCGCGTACGTCATCGACCAGTCCACCGACAGGCCGAGACGGCGCCACAGTTCCTCGAACGCCTTCTCGTCCTCGGCGGTCAGCCGCTCGCACAGCTCGATGAAGTTCCGGCGGGAGATCGGCACCTGCCGCTTGGCGTCCGGCTTCTCCGGCGGCGTGAAGCCCGGGTCGTACGGCATGGAGGGATCGCAGCGCACGCCGAAGTGGTTCTGCACGCGGCGCTCGGTGGGCAGGCCGTTATCGTCCCATCCCATCGGGTAGAAGACCTCGCGCCCCCGCATCCGCTGGTAGCGGGCGATCGTGTCCGTGTGCGTGTAGGAGAAGACGTGCCCCACATGGAGGGACCCGGACACGGTGGGCGGCGGGGTGTCGATGGAGTAGACCTCGTCCCTGCCCCGGGACCGGTCGAACCGGTAGGTGCCCTCGGCCTCCCAGCGCTCTACCCATACCGCTTCCAAGCCGTCGAGTGCGGGTTTCTCGGGCATGGCTGCGGGGAGTCGCTGTTCGGTCATGCCACCACATGGTATGGCGTGGACCGCCACCCCGTGCGGAGACACTAAGGTCGTTATCGAGGAGGAATCATGGCGGACACGGTTCGGGAGGCCAAGCGCGAACTCGGCGCGATGGACAAACCCGACATGCAGTGGCGTATCGTCGGCGGCCTGCTCGGCCTGGCGGTGGGCTTCTGCTCGCGCAAGGTGCTGTCGTTCGCGTGGGAGAAGGCCACCGGCAAGAAGCCGCCGGCCAGCGCCGACTCCCCCGACATCGGGCTCGGCGAGGCGATCGCGTACGCCGTGGTGATGGGCCTGGGCATGGAGATCACCAGGATCGTCGTCACCCGGTCGGCGGCGAAGAAGTGGCGCAACTGGAAGGACGCCGCCCGGGACCTCACTCCGTAGAAGCGGCCCGCTCCCCGGACTCCAGGGCGGCGAGGAAGTCGCTCGCCCACCTGTCCACGTTGTAGGTGGCGACCCTGCGCCTGAGCGAGCGCATCCTGCGCGCCAGCTCGTGCGGGGTCGCCCGCATCGCCGCCAGCATCGTCCGCTTCATGCCGTCGATGTCGTACGGGTTGACCATGTAGGCCTGGCGCATCTCGTCGGCCGCACCGGCGAACTCGCTCAGCACGAGCGCCCCGCGCAGGTCGTGGCGGCAGGCGACGTACTCCTTGGCGACGAGGTTCATGCCGTCGCGCAGCGGCGTGACGACCATGACGTCGGCCGCCAGGTAGAGGGCCGCCAGCTCCTCCTTGGCGTACGACTGGTGCAGATAGGAGATCGGCATGCGGCCGAGCACGCCGTGCTCGCCGTTGATGCGGCCGACTCGCAGCTCGATGTCGTTGCGCAGCCGGATGTACTCGGCGACGCGCTCCCGCGTGGGCGTCGCCACCTGGACGAAGACCGCCTCGTCCGGCTTGATCGCGCCGTCGTCGAGCAGCTCGCCGAACGCCTTGAGCCGCTGGCCGATCCCCTTGGTGTAGTCGAGCCGGTCGACGCCGAGCAGCACGTGCTCCGGGTCGCCCAGCTCGGCGCGGATCTCCTTGGCCCGCTGCTGGATGCGGGGCTCGCGGACGAGCTGGTCCAGCTCGCCGTAGTCGACCGAGATCGGGAACGACTCCGCGCGTACGGTGCGGTCTTCGAGCTGGATCTCGTTGCGGAGGTACTGCACCCCGAGCAGACGGCGGCACAGGCGCAGGAAGTTGGCCGCGCCGCCCGGCCGCTGGAAGCCCACGAGATCGGCCCCGAGCAGGCCCTCGAGGATCTCGTTGCGCCAGGGCAGCTGGTAGAACAGCTCACCCGGCGGGAACGGGATGTGCAGGAAGAACCCGATCTTCAGGTCGGGCCGCAGCTTGCGCAGCATCGCGGGCACGAGCTGGAGCTGGTAGTCCTGCACCCACACGACCGCGCCGGGCGCGGCGGCGTCCGCGGCCGCGCGGGCGAACCGGTCGTTCACGGCGCGGTAGGCGTCCCAGAGCACGCGCGAGTAGACGGGCGTGGCGACCACGTCGTGGTAGAGCGGCCACAGGGTGGCGTTGGAGAAGCCCTCGTAGTACAGCTCGACCTCGAGCTGGGACAGCGGGATGGGGATGAGGTGCATGCCGTCGTGGTCGAAGGGCTTCAGCTCCTCTCCGGCCGCACCGGTCCAGCCGAGCCAGGCCCCGTCACGGCGTTGCATGACGGGCGCGATGGCGGTGACGAGCCCTCCCGGGCTGCGCCGCCACTCGTTCTCGCCCACGCGGTCGACCGGTAGCCGGTTCGCGACGATCAGAAATGAGCTGGTGCCACGCATGCATCTCCTCCAGGTGGTCGCCTGTGACCACCATACGGAAAGTCACCAGTGACCCCCATACCCGTAAGAACGTGCACAATTCCCACCGGTTGTTGTGAGAATGATCTCACGCAGCTCATACGGGGTCGGCAAGTGGTTTAGACCACTCGGTGACACTTCCCTACCTGAAGATCAGGACGGTCCGAGAGTGCCGATTGGGACGGGCACCTGGGCTGATGCCCGTTTTCCCGGGAGACGCAACCGGATCGGCGGGGGATCAGCCGGACGCGGGGGGTTTGCCCGAAGACGGGGGCGTCAGCTCGGAGGCGGGGGCGTCGGATCGCGGCAGGGCGCGCTGGCGGCGCAGGTCCGCGCGCACGGCGGCGGCGAGCTTCTTGGTGGCGGCCCGGTTCAGCGCGCCGCCGGCCACGGCGCCGGTGAGGAAGGGGCCGAGTGTGGTGAGGTGGCGGCCGAGCGTACGCATCAGGCGGTTGCGCAGCGCGGTCTTGGCGGCGGTCCCGAGCGCGAGCGTGGCCGAGCCGGGGGCGAGGGGGTTGACGCCCCGCTGCTTCGACCAGGCGAGCGCGAACGCGGCCGCCCTCTGGGTGCCGTTGCCGGGCACCCGGACGTCGTACACCTCGTGCAGTTCGGCGAGGAGTTTCACCTCGATGGCCGCGACGACCAGCGTCTCGGCCACGATCTGGGCGGGTGCGGACAACAGGAGCGGCGGAGCGGCGAACTCGGCCGCGGCGAGCGCCCCGCCGACCGCGCCGACCGCCGTCGTCGCCTTGGCGGCGGTGCGGACGAGGTCGTCGGCGAGCTGCTCACCGGTGAGCCCGTAGTGGTGTTCCCGCAGGGTCTCGAGGTCCCTGACCGGTAACCGCGGAGCGATGTTCATGAAGACGTCGGCAAGCCATCGGCCCCGGCCGACTCCCCGTTGACGTGCCTTCCCCGCGGACCGTGCCAGGGCCCCGCCGAGGCGGCCGAGCAGCCGGCGCCGCTCGGCCCCGTCCGTCTCCTCAGAGGCGACGAGCTTGCCGACCAGGTCGGCGACCTCGTTGTTTGAATCATCCGCTGCTGAAGTCACGGACCCTCCCAAGGGTCTCCTAGGCGGCGCACTCGCGGCAGACCTGCTGGCCGTTCTTCTCCGAGGCCAGCTGGCTGCGGTGGTGCACCAGGAAGCACCGCGAACAGGTGAATTCATCGGCCTGCCGAGGAATCACCCGCAGCGAGAGCTCCTCATTCGACAGATCCGCCCCCGGCAGCTCCAACGACTCGGCCAGATCGGTCTCGTCGATGTCGATGCTGCCCGACGACTTGTCGCTCCTGCGCGCCTGGAGTTCCTGGAGGCTGTCCTCGTTGAGGTCGTCGTCGGTCTTACGCGGGCTGTCGTAGTCGGTAGCCATCTGCTACTCCATCCCCCTCATCTATCTGCCTGCGCCTGTGTCGCGCGTGGATAACGCTCGGAAGGCCGGTGTTGTGCCCGCGGGGGCCGGTAAATTGTGCAATCGGTACCCGCTTGAACGAACACTGAACCTTCCGACACGCGAGGGGCATCCCGCCGGAGGCTGCGGTTAGCCAAATATGGCGAAAACCACAGTATCGGCGGTATCCCTACCGCGTTCGACGGCACATCCAACCACATGTACGGCGCGCTCGCTCCATCAGCGCGCCGACTGCGGCGTCCCCGGAGAGCCCCCGGTCCCGGAGAGTCGTACCGTCACCACGAGGCCGCCCCCGTCTCGGGGAACGGCGGCGACCGTACCGCCGTGCGCGCGGACGATCGCGCGGACGATGGACAGGCCGAGACCCGCGCCCTTGGCGGACTGCACCCGGTCGGCATTCAGCCGTCGGAACGGCTCGAACAGGCTCTCCACCTCGTACGCGGGAACGTGCGGTCCCGTGTTCGCGACCTGAACAACCGCACCCCCGTCCACAATTCCCGTCCGGACCCATACTTTTCCGGATTCACCAAGATTGTGCTTGATGCCGTTCTCAACCAGGTTGGAGACGCAGCGTTCTATGAGTACGGGGTCGCCTGTCGTGGCCGCCGGGTGCAGGTCGTGCTCGACCGTGACGCCCTCCTCCCCGGCGAAGGGGGCCAGTTGCTCCACCGCCGTCCTGGCGACCTCCTGGACGTCCACGGGCTTGCGCACCGACAGCTCGCGCTCGCTGCGGGCGAGCAGCAGCAGGCCCTCGATGAGCCGCTCGTTGCGGGCCGTGGTGCCCAGGAGCGTACGCCCGAGCACCTTCAGGTCGTCGGAGGCCTCGGGGTCGGACAGCGCCACCTCCAGCACCGTGCGGTTGATCGCCAGCGGCGTGCGCAGCTCGTGCGAGGCGTTGTCCACGAACCGCCGCTGGGCGTCGAAGGCGGTGTTGAGCCGGGTGAGCATGGCGTCGAAGGTGTCGGCCAGCTCCTTCAGCTCGTCGTCGGGGCCCTGGAGGTCGATGCGCTCGTGGGCGAGCGAGGTCTCCGACAGCTTCCGCGCGGTCGCCGTCATCTTCATGACCGGCCGCAGGGCCCGGTCGGCCACGACGTAGCCGAGCATCAGAGCGAAGATCCCCACGCCCAGCAGCGCCAGCAGCGCCCGCTTCAGCAGTTCGCTGCGCGCCGCCGCGGTCACCGCCGCCTGCGACTGGCCGAACTGCCTGTTGACCTGGTCGACCCACTCCTGCGGCACGATGCCGCTCGGAAGGTAGATCTTCGGCACGTTCTGCCAGCCGACGTCGATCGCCTGGCCGACCAGCACGTACATGACCATCACCAGCAGCGCGCCCGCGACGAAGACCAGCGCGGCGTACGTGAGGGTCAGGCGCCACCGGATGCTGATCCGGTTCTGCAGCGACCTGATCTCGTCGAGCAGGTTGCCCCGCTGCACCGGGTGGGCGACCAGCGGCGGCGGCCCGTCCCAGGCGGGCGGGCCGCTGGGCGGCGGCGGCACCTGGCTGCGGTAGGGGCCGGTGCCCATCGGGCTCGACATCCTGCGGGTCGGACCGGCCGCCTGTGCTCCAGCCGGAGCCGGCGAGCCCGGCGTGGTCCCGGAACCCGGCGTCGTCGCGGAATCCGGCGTCGTCGCGGATCCCGCTTCGCCGGACGGCGGGAGGATCTGCGGCGTCCCCCTCTCGGAGGCGTCACGCGGTTCGGTCACAGGGCCCCTCCCCCGGGGAACAAGCGGAGACGGCGGCGGCGCGGGTCGTCACAGCCGGTACCCGACGCCCGGCACGGTCTCGATGACCGGCGGGTCGCCCAGCTTCTTGCGCAGCGTCATCATCGTCACCCTGACCACGTTGGTGAACGGGTCGATGTTCTCGTCCCACGCCTTGTCGAGCAGGTCCTCCTGGCTGACGACGGCGCCCTCGGCCCGCAGCAGCTCCTCCAGCACCGCGAACTCCTTCTTGGTGAGGTGGATCTCCGCCCCGTCCCTCGTCACCTGACGCCTGCCGGGGTCGAGCCGGATGCCGGCGCGTTCGAGAACGGGCGGCAGCGGCGGCGCGGACCTGCGGCCGAGCGCGCGCACCCGGGCCACGAGCTCCATGAACACGAAGGGCTTGGCCAGGTAGTCGTCGGCGCCGATCTCCAGCCCCTCGACCTTGTCGTCCACATCGCCCGCTGCCGTCAGCATGATGATCCGCGAGGCCGACCGCTGGGCGACAAGCCGGCGGGCCACCTCGTCACCGTGCACCTTGGGCAGGTCGCGGTCGAGCACGATCACGTCGTAGTCGATGTAGCCGGTCTTCTCCAGAGCGGCGGCGCCGTCGTAGGCGACGTCCACGGCCATCGCCTCCCGGCGGAGGCCGGTGGCGATCGCGTCCGCGAGCACCCGCTCGTCCTCCACCACAAGCACGCGCATCAAGTCCTCCTAGCTGGTACGACGTCCTCATTGTGGTCACATTCGACGTAAGCCGCCGGTAAGCGGTTCCAGCGCTCTACGTGACGTAGAGCACAGAAATTCACAGGTTTGCGGTCGGTCCGGACATGGGTAAGGCCCGTGACACCCTCCATTGTCGTGTCCCGGGGAAGGGCGCGCCTCTCCGCAGGAGCCGTGCCGGAGCCCCCAGTGACACGTTTCGCCCCCTGAGAAAGAAGGTGAGATGGGCGAGTTCACGACCACGATCGAAACCAGGCTCGACCAGGCCTACAAGGGTCTTGAAGAGGCCACCACGAGCGGGGACGACTTCCTCGCCGACACACTCACCGCCGAGATCGAGGACCTGCACCGCCTCGCCGAGGATCACGGCATCTCCATCCCGCGCTGACCGCTACGAACACTGACGAGGGGGCCCGCCGATCGGCGGGCCCCCTCGCCTGTGTAGCCGGGCGATCTCCGGGCGTCCGTGCCGGACGGACGCCGGGCTCAGTACGCCCGGCTCAGTACGCCCGGCACTCTGTGCTCGTTGTGCCCGGCGCCCTGTGCTCGTTGCACCCGGCACTTTCTGCTCGTTGCGCCCGGCGCTCTCCGCCCGTTCGCCTCCGCTCCGCGCGCGTCGCGCGCGGCGGGCTCTGCGTGAAATCACCGCGAATCCTGCGCGAACCCTGCGCGAACCCTGCCCGGCCCCCTCGTGAACTCTCCGGGGCTCCCAGTGGCTCCCGGTGGCTCCCGGTCAGGCGCGCGGGCGCCGCCGGCTCGCGCCCCGGGCCGACGCGGCGCGGCGCGCGGGCGCCGCCGGCGTCACGCGAAGTCGTCACGGTCCACGTCGGCCTCGGACATGGCCTCCTTGAGCTTGGCGGCCATCTCGGTGTCCTGTGACCCGCGTCCCGACTCGCCCTGCTGGGCGGGCGCGGCCTGCCGCGACAGCGCCGGGTCGTTCTGGTCGGTCTTGGGGGCGTTCTCTTCGGGCACGGTCATGTTCTGCTCCTTCCGCCGTCGTCCTGCGCCGCGTACCCGCGAGGCGGCCGGGCATGCGGCCGGGACCTGGGCAATCGCTCCGGCCGGCGCGTACGGCGGCGTCAGGTTTGCCGTCAGGGACACGGGTAGGGCCTCCGGTCCCTGTGACGGAAAGGTGGAGCGTATGCGACAGGAGCACGAGCCGGGCTCGCCGGAGGGCATGACGAAGCAGGAGGTGGACAGCCGCAGCGACCTCGCACGCTGGATCAGCGGGACGCACGTCTTCCCGGCCGGCCGGGAAGACCTGCTGGCCCGCGCCACGTCCGAGTCGGCGCCGGACGGGGTGCTGTCCGCCCTGCGGTCCCTGCCTGACCGGACGTTCGCCAACATCGAGGACGTGGCACGCGAGCTCGGCGTCGGCGGCGGCGAGCAGCGCGACTGACGAGGACGGAGCAGCGCGATTGACGAGCACACCACAGCGCGGCCGACAAGCATGAAGCACCGCGATCAATAGACACAGCGCACCGCGATCAACAGACACAGCGCACCGCGATCAACAGATACAGCGCAGCGCGATCGACAAGCACAGCGCAGCTCGTCTGACGAGCGACCACGGCGCCGGCCGGATCGACCGGCCGGCGCCGCGGACGGTGTCGAAGCGGGGGCCTCAGTCGCGCTCGGGGTCGAGGGGAACGAGCAGGTCGTGCAGTTCCTCGAAGAGGCCCGGGGCGGCGCACAGCGCCATGTCGGGGCCGACCGGCCTGCCGTTCAGGCCGCCGAGCCGGGCCCCGGCCTCCGCGGCGATCAGCCCCGCCGCCGCGTGGTCCCAGTAGTTGGTGCCGCGCTCGTAGTAGGCGTCGACGCGGCCCGTCGCGACGGAGCAGAGATCGACGGCGCACGAGCCACCACGCCGGATGTCCCTGACTTGGGGCACGACCTGTGCCAGCACTTCGGCCTGCACCCGGCGACGCCCGGCCGCGTAGCCGAACCCGGTGGCGACGAGGGCCTTGGCCAGCGGGACGCCCGTGTTGCAGCGCAGCCGCTCGCCTCTCAGCCAGGCGCCCCCGCCCTTCGACGCGGTGAACAGCTCGCCGCGCGGCACGTTGTGCACCGCTCCCGCGACGATCTCGCCGTCCACCTCGACGCCGATGCTCACCGCCCAGTCCGGCAGGCCGTACAGGAAGTTGACCGTGCCGTCGATGGGGTCGACGACCCACCGTACGGCGCCCTCGCCGGGGGTGTCGCCGCCCTCTTCGCCGAGGATCGCGTCGTGCGGCCTGGCCTCGGCGATCCTGCCGCGGATCAGTTCCTCCGCGGCGCGGTCGAGGGCGGTGACGACGTCGGTGGGGCTCGACTTGGTGGCGAGCACCTCGGGCCGCGCGGGCCGCTTGGCGAGGAGCATCTGGCCGGCCTCCTCCGCTATGCCGGCCGCCAGCTCCAGCAGCTCCTCCACCCGCGCGCGGTCATGCCGGTACTCCCGCTCGTCCATCCTGGCCTGCCCCCTCCTCGTACGTGCTCAAGAACGAAGCGCGGCCGACGCCCGGCTCGGGCGTCGGCCGCACGGATGACATCCTCCCAAACCAGGATGTACCGCCACTCAACGGTCAGCTCAGGGACGGTGGCCGGGTCCACTCCTCGTCCAGGACGTGCTGAGAAAGGAAGGCCAGGACGGTCTCGTACCAGGCGATCGCGTTGCCGGGCTTGAGCACCCAGTGGTTCTCGTCGGGGAAGTAGAGGAACTTCGACTCGACCCCCGAACGCTGGAGGTCCCACCACAACCGCAGGCCCTCGCCGATCGGCACGCGGTAGTCCTTGTCGCCGTGGATCACCAGCATCGGCGTCCTGATCTCGCCGAGCGACCGGTGGGGCGACAGCCGGGCGTACCGGGCGGACCCGAGGACGCCGAACTCCCGCTGCCAGAAGTTGGCGCCGTCGGTGGTGCCGGCGAACTGGTCCAGGTTCCACAGCGAGGCGTGCGTCACGATGGCCCGGAACCGGTCGGTGTGCCCGGCGACCCAGTTCGCCATGTAGCCGCCGAACGAGCCGCCCATCGCCGCCGTCCGCTGCTCGTCGATCTCCGGCCGCTTGAGGCACTCGTCAGTGATCGCCATGAGGTCGGCGTGGGTCACCGGCCCCCAGTCGCCCCAGCCCCGCTGGATCATGTCCTGGCCGTATCCCGTGGACATGCAGGGGTCGGGCAGCAGCACGGCGTAGCCGTGCCGCGCCATGATCCAGGGGTTCCAGCGCCAGCTCCAGTCGTTCCAGCTCGACACCGGGCCGCCGTGGATCCACAGCAGGAACGGCGCGGGGTCCTCGGCGGTCGCGTCCGCAGGGACGACCAGCCAGCCCCGGATCTCGGTCCCGTCCTCGGCCGTCGCGGTCACCTCGGTCAGCGTGCCGGGCAGGTCGAGCGGCGGCGTGGGCGAGGGCAGCGTCGTCACCGAACCGTCGGCGGCGATCCGCACCGGCCGCGGCGGCGAGTCGATCGCGCCGCGCAGGGCGAAGACCGAGCCGTCGGGCGCCGGGCACAGCTCGGCGTACGCACCGTCGTCGGCGGTCACCCGGGTGACCGCGCCGTCGAGGGGGACGCGGAAGACCGGCCGGCGGCCCTGGTGATCGGCGGCGAAGAAGAGCTCCCGGGAGGAGGGCGCCCACGCGACCGCCGCGGGGAAGATCTCCCCGGCGACCACGCGTCCCTCGCCCGTCTCCAGGTCGATCACCCACAGGTCGAGCGCGACCGGCACCTCCTCGGTGCCGTGCCGCTCCCGCACGCAGGCGACCAGCCGCCCGTCGGGCGACACCACGACCGGACCGCCGAAGTCGTGCCCGCCGGACGTCGCGAGCGTGCGCCGGGATCCGTCGGCGACGTCGATCGCGACCAGGTCCCAGCGGATGTCGCCGTTCCCGAGCGGCACCCGCCAGGTGGTGACCACGGTCCGCCCGTCCGGGGTGACGTCGAACGACATGTGCTCGTCCAGCGCGCCGCCGGGCTCGGGCGTGAGGTCGCGCACGTCCTCCAGGCCCTCGCGCGCCGCGCGGCCGGCGAAGAGCCGGGTCTGCGCCGGGCCGAGGTCGTGGTCCCAGTAACGCACCGGGTAGCCCTCGTGCAGGATCGCGCTCACCCCGGCCTCGTCGCGGGCCTTGCGTCGCTCCTCCTCGGTGCCGGCGTCGCCGGGCAGCACCGCGGAGGTGTAGACGACCGTGCCGCCGGCCGCCCGCACGCCGGAGACCCCGCCGGGGCGGGTGGCGACGCGCACCGGCTCGCCGCGCTCGGGCAGCAGCCACAGGGCGGCGCTGTCGCCGCCGGTCTCCTTGGCCGTCTCGTCGGGCCTGCGGGAGACGAAGAACAGGGCGCCGTCGGGGGCGAACTCGGCCCCCGCCTCCCCCTTCGCCGACCTGGTCAGCCGGCGGGGCTCGCCTCCGGGGTCCTGGGGGAGCTCCCACAGCGCGGTGCCGTACGACTTGCCGTCGGGGTTGAGCGACTGGACCACGGACACGAGCCGGGTCCCGTCGGGCGACAGCCGCAGGGAGTTCACGCGCGGCAGGGCCATGTATTCGCGGATGTCCGGAAATTGGCTCACCGCTCGAACCTACTCGCAGACGCGCCGCCCGCCCAACCCCGAAGGCGCGGGCCGAACCGTCGTACCGCCCGCGTAAGGTGTGGCGCATGGGGAGCACCAATGGGTACGACGCCCTGCTCGTCGTCTCCTTCGGCGGGCCGGAGAAGCCCGAGGACGTCATGCCGTTCCTCGAGAACGTCGTGCGCGGCCGGGGCGTGCCGCGCGAGCGGCTGCTGGAGGTCGAGGCGCACTACCAGGGGTTCGGCGGGGTCAGCCCGATCAACCGGCAGTGCCGTGACCTGATCGCCGCGCTCGACGTGGACCTGCCGGTCTATTGGGGCAACCGCAACTGGCACCCGTTCCTGGAGGACACGGTCCGCCGGATGAAGGAGGACGGCGTCCGCAAGGCGGCGGCCTTCGTCACCGCGGCCTACAGCTCCTACTCCTCCTGCCGGCAGTACCTCGACGACATCGCCCGTGCCCGCGCGGCCGTCCCCGGCGCCCCCGAGATCGTCAAGCTCCGGCACTACTACGACCACCCCGGGTTCATCGCGGCGATGGCCGATCACACCCGCGAGGCCCTCGGCCGGCTGCCGGAGAGCGACCGCGATCGGGCCCGGCTCGTGTTCACCGCGCACAGCATCCCCGTCTCCATGGCCCGTACGGCGGGGCCGGCGGGCGGCGCGTACGAGGCCCAGCTCAGGCGGGCCGCCGAGCTGGTGACGGCCCAGATCGGTGAGGCAGGGCTCGGCGAGGGGCGGGCCTGGGACCTGGTCTGGCAGAGCCGCAGCGGCCCGCCGCAGGTGCCCTGGCTGGAGCCCGACGTCTGCGACCACCTGGAGGCGCTGTACGCCGAGGGCGTGCGGTCGGCCGTCCTGGTGCCCATCGGGTTCGTCTCCGACCACATGGAGGTCGTCTACGACCTCGACGTCGAGGCGGCGGCCACGGCCGAGAAGCTCGGCATGGCCCTCACCAGGGCCTCGACGGCGGGCACCCACCCCCGGTTCGTGTCGATGGTGGCCGAACTGCTCGCCGAGCCCGAGCCCGCTGCGTGCGCGGCGACCTGCTGCCCGGCGCCCGTGCGGCCCGCCCGCCCGCCGGCCTAGGTGCCCGGGATCAGGAGGCGTACGCGCGGGCGTAGGCGTCGGCGAGGGACAGGACCTTGTTCACGTAGTCCCAGGAGTGGTTGTAGAACCACACGGCCTTCCTGAGCTTCTCGCCGCCGGCGCCGGCTCCGTTGGCGCACAGGTATTTGGCGGCCGACGGCACCGCGTCATAGGGGCTCCAGATGTCCGCCTCGCCGTCGCCGTCGCCGTCCACGCCGTACGCCTTCCAGGTCGCGGGCATGAACTGCATCGGCCCGAGCGCCCCCGCCGACGAGGGGCCGTTGTTGCGGCCGTGGCTGCTCTCGACCTGCCCGATGGCGGCGAGGACGGTCCACGAGAGGCCGGGGCAGACGGTGGCGGCCCGCTGGTAGAGGTCCAGGTAGCTCCCGGGCCGTCCGACGAGGGCCTGTCCCGGTGTGGCCGTGGCATGGGGCCGGTCCGCCGCCTGCCCGACCCGGACGACCTGCGCGCCCTTGCCGAGCAGGCGCCTGACCGCCGTGTCGCTCACCTTGCCCGGGTCGCCGTGGACCAGCACGACGACGCCGCCGGGGAAGCCGAGCCTGCGTCCCAGGTCCTGACTGACCAGGCCGTCCACCCCGGGCAGCCCGAGTGAGGCCGAGGCCGCGACGCGCAGCCTGGGGCCGCGGTCGATCTGGTACTCCGCGCCGAGCACCATGCCGAGACGCTTGATCGTGGCCACGTCGGCGACCATCTCACCCCGGGCGAGCGCGCTCCACACCTCCGGGTGGTCGGCCACGCGCTTGGGCGTCCACGACCGGAACGCGGCCGGGTCGACCGCGAGCAGCCGCAGGGCCGTGCCCGACACGTGGACCGCGCCGCCGTCGGTCACCGTCACCTTCTGCACGTGCCGCAGCTTGGCGATCTTCAGCAGAGTGCGCTCCGGCACCCGTTTCGGGGCGATCGCCATCAGGTGCGGCGGCGTTACCTGCACGCCGGGCCCGCCGACGACGGGCGCGCTCGACGGCAGCGTGCGGTCGGGCACGAGGCTTCCCGCCGTCGCCCGCGCGGCCGGAGGCGGATCGCCCGCCCGCGCCCCGTCGGTCTCCGCCCGTGCCGCGTCCTGCCCCGGACGGCCGCCGCCCGCAGCCAGCGCGCCCCTGTCCGGCCAGGTGACCAGGAAGGCGGTACCCGCGGTGATGACGCAGAGGATCACGACGGCGAGGCCGGTCACGATCGGGCGGAGCCGCGCGGAGGCGGCATGAGTGGGTGTCCTCACCTCAGCCCCTGCACCCCCGACCCGGAAAAATCACTTGCCTCATGATATGCGGGTAGGCGATAACCAAACCGGAGACAAACGCCGTCCGCGTGTCCCGGGGTCGCCCCGGGACCGCCGCCGCTGTCGAACGGCCGGCCCGGACGCACACGCACCACCGTGCGGAAGGGAAACACACCATGGTCGGGCCGTATCGGGGGCTGTTCGGCACGCCCGGAGTCAAGGGCTTCGTCATCTCCGGGTTCATCGGGCGCGCGCCCATGTCGATGCTCGGCATCGGCGTCATCCTGCTGATCTCCGCGGTCACCGGGTCGTACGCGACCGCCGGGGCGGTCTCGGCCGCCGTGTCGCTCGCGTTCGCGGTCGCCGCGCCCCTGTCGGGGCGGCTGGTGGACCGGTTCGGCCAGGCGAAGGTCCTCGTCCCGTTCATCCTCCTGCACGCCGTCTCGATCACCGCCCTGATGCTCTGCGCGCACGCCGGGGCACCCCAGTGGACGCTGTACGCCACGGGCGTGGCGTCCGGAGCGACCGGCCTTTCGCTGGGCTCGATGGTCCGGGCCCGCTGGTCCTACGTGCTCAAGGACTCCGGCCGGCTGCACACCGCGTTCTCGTTCGAGTCGGTGGCCGACGAGGTCATCTTCGTCGGCGGGCCGGCCTTCGTGACCGCGCTCACCACGGGCGTCAACGCGTACGCCGGGCTGATCGCCACCATCGTCCTTGCCCTGGCGGGCACCCTCGCCTTCGCCTGCTTCCGCGCCACGGAACCGCCGGCCGTACGCCACCGGAGCACGGGCCGGTCCCCGATCGCGATCCCCGGCGTCGCGATGCTGTCGGCCGTCTTCCTCGCCATGGGGGCGGTGTTCGGCTCGATCGACATCATCACGGTCGCCTTCGCCGACGAGCACGGCAGCAAGGCGGCGTCCGGCTTCCTGCTCGCCTCGATCGCGGCCGGCAGCATGGTCTCCGGCCTGTGGTTCGGCTCCCGCCAGTGGAAGATCAGCCTGCGCAGCCGTTTCGTCCGCGGGCTGTCGCTGTTCGCGGCCGGGCTCACGCCCGTGCTGCTGATGGACGACATCCGGGCGATGGCTCCCGCGCTCTTCCTCGCCGGCCTGTCGATCTCCCCCACGCTCATCACGGGGTTCTCCCTCGTGGAACGGATGGTCCCGGCCGGGCAGCTCACCGAGGGCATGGCGTGGATCTCCACGGCCCTCGGGCTCGGGGTGGCCGCCGGCGCGTGGGCGGGCGGGCGGCTGACCGACCTGTTCGGCGCGTCCAACGCGTACGGTTTCTCCTACGCCTGCGCGCTGCTCGCGGTGGTGGCGGGCCTCGGCGGCTCCGCGCTGGTCCGGAGGCGTCAGTACACCGGCTGAGCGCCCGGCCGCAGGCCCATAGGCAGCCGGCCCGGTCATGAGTAATGTTCATGTTCACCCCGGGGCAGGCGCCGGGGCGAGGAGGATCATGGACGCCTTCGTCAACTGGGCGCGCAACCAGTCGGTCACCCCCGCGGAGGTCCGCACCCCCGCGTCCGCGGCCGAGGTCGCCGACGCCGTACGGGACGCCGCCAGGACCGGCCGGCGGGTCCGCATGACCGGCACGGGGCACTCGTTCACCGGGGTCGCGCTGACCGACGGCATCCTGCTGCGGCCCGGCGCGCTGACCGGCGTCCTCGACGCGGGCGACGGATGGGTCAAGGTCGCCGCGGGCACCCCGCTCCACGCGCTCAACGAGGAGCTCCACCGGCGCGGCCTGGCGCTGGCCAACATGGGCGACATCACGGCCCAGACCGCCGCCGGGGCGATCCAGACCGGGACCCACGGCACCGGCAGGCACGTCGGCGGCCTCGCCGACCAGGTCGTCGAGCTGGAGATGGTCCTCGCCGACGGCTCCGTGACGACCGTGCGCGAGGGCGACCTGTTCGACGCCGCCCGGGTGGGCCTCGGCGCGCTGGGCGTGCTGACCGCGGTCACCTTCCGGGTCGAGCCCGCGTTCCTGCTGCGGGCCCGCCGAGAGCCGATGGCGTTCAGCCGGATCCTCGAGACGCTCGGCGACCTGACGGAGACCGACGACCACCTCGACTTCTTCTGGCTCCCCCACACCGACACCTGCCTGGTCAAGCGCAACAACCGCGACGCCGGACCGGCCCGGCCTCCCGCGGCGTTCAAGCGGTGGCTCGACAACGTCTTCCTGGAGAACACGCTGTTCGGCGCCGCCTGCGCCCTCGGGGCCCGCTTCCCCGGCGCGGTGCCCACGATCAACGGGGTCTCCGCGCGCGTGCTCGGCACGTCGGAGTCCGTCGACGCGTCCCACCGGGTCTTCACCTCGGTGCGGGAGGTCCGCTTCCTGGAGATGGAGTACGCCGTGCCGCGCCACCACCTCGCCCAGGCCCTGCGCGAGACGCGGGACCTCGTGGAGCGGTCGGGCTGGCCGATCACCTTCCCCGTCGAGGTGCGGGTCACGCCGCCCTCGGACGCCTGGCTGTCCACCGCGTACGGCAGGCCCTCGGCGTACGTCGCCTGCCACGTCTACCGCCAGGCCCCCAACCCCGCGTACTTCGAGGGCGTGGAGGAGATCATGGTCAGGCTGGGGGGCCGGCCGCACTGGGGCAAGCTGCACACCCGGGACGCGGACTACCTGCGTACCGTGTATCCGAGGTTCGGCGACTTCCTCGCGCTGCGCCGCGAATTGGACCCGGACGGGCTGTTCGCCAACGATTACCTCGACCGCGTGCTCGGCGCGTCGCGGGAAGCCTGACCCCATCCCCGCGTAAAGTCCCTCTCCACGGTCCGGCGTCTTCCGCGTGTCGCGTTGCCCGCGCCGGCCCTCGGGCAGGCACATTGCGGAGCACGGGCACACCAGAGCCCGGCGCGCCACTCGAACCCGAGGGAGCAAGCAGGAATGAGACCCTCCCGCAGGTCCGGCCGCACGGCGTACGGCACGGTCACGGCGCCGTGCGCCACGCCCGCGCCGTACGGACGGGCGGTGGGCGCGCACCACCTGAGGAGACACGACCCTCGCTCTCGCCTTCTGGGCCGGATCGGCGGCGCGGCCGCCATCCGTGGACTGCCGCTCCCACACGACCGACAGGTTGCGGAAAGGTGAACGCGAAAAATGTGACCGGGGTCACAACATCTGCCTCGCCCCCTGGCGAGGCGATGTTCGGACATGCCGGGTACGGTGCTGGAAGGCAACCGGCTCACGCGAGAGACTCAAGGGTCCGGGGGAAGACAGAGCACGACGACGAAGGGACTCGCATGCAGGAGCTCCGTCTCGTCGCGGTTAGTGAGGACGGAACGTACCTCGTCCTGGCGACGGCCGGGCGGGGCACGCGCTTCACGCTGCCCGTCGACGACCGGCTCCGCGCTGCCGTCCGCGGCAACTTCTCCCGTCTCGGCCAGTACGAGATCGAAGTGGAGAGCCCGTTGCGTCCCAAGGAGATCCAGGCGCGCATCCGTGCCGGCGAGACGGCTGAGGAGATCGCGGCCACCGCCGGCATTCCGGTGGAGAGAGTCCGCTGGTTCGAGGGGCCGGTTCTCCAGGAGCGCGAGTACATGGCCCAGCAGGCCCAGCGGGTCTCGGTCCGGATGCCCGGCGAGACGACCCCCGGGCCCACGCTCGGCGAGCTGGTCGCCGAGCGGCTGACCCGGCGCGGCGTGCCCGCCGACGAGATCGACTGGGACTCCGCCAAGCGCGACGACAACCTGTGGCGGGTGCGGCTCGGCTTCGTCTGGAACGGTCACACCCGGCACGCCGAGTGGCTCTTCGACCCGCGCCGCCGCCACATCACCCCCAACGACGACGAGGCCATGCGCCTGTCGGCGGCCGAGTACGTCGAGCCGGAGCGGGACGACGCCACCGTGCGGCCCTTCGTGCCCCGCCTCGCGTCCAAGCTCGCCCCGGTGCCGCCGCTGCCCCAGGAGACCTATCCGGCCCGCGACGAGCGCGGTCTCGGCGTGCCCGCCGTACGTCCCGAGCCCGTGCGCTCCGAGCCGGCCGCGCTGGCCGAGCCCGTGCCGCCGCCGCGGCTGAGCCCGCCGCTGCGCGCGGAGCCCGGCCGCGCGGAGTCCGGACGGCCGGAGCTGTACGCGGACGAGCCCGCGGCGTACCGGCCCGAACTGACCCCGGTGCCCTTCCGGCTGCCGCAGTCGCTCATCGCCGCCCCCGACCCCGTGCCCGCCGCCGACGCCAGGGTGGAGCGCCCGGTTGAGGCCGCGGTGGAGACCACAGCGGAGACCGCCGGGGAGCCCTCCCGGGTCGTTCCGCAGGCTGCGGACACTCGGGCCGTCGCCGGCCGGGAGGCCGCCGGAGACGGCGCGGGCCGCGAGGACGGTCAGGACGCGGTGGAACGGCAGGCCGCGTCCCAGCCCGTCGCCGACGCCACGCCCGTGCCCGCGGCGGACGCCGGGGTGCAAAGCCCGCCCTCCGGTGCGACCGGTCCGGCCGATGCCGCCCCTGTCCAGCCCGGCACGCCACGACCAGCCGCCGCGGAGGCCACTGCTGAGGCCACTGCTGAGGCCACCGTCGCCACATCGGCGCCGGGCCGGCAGGAGCCCCTCGCGAACGCTGCGGCGTCCGCCGCCGAGACCACCGCCACCGGGCCGTCGTCCCACCCGCAGGAGCCCGCCGCGAACGCTGCGGCGTCCGCCGGCGTCACCACGACGCCATCCGGCCCCACGGGCACACCCGCGGACACGCAGGAGGCCGGGCGCCCCGCGACGCCCGCGGACGTGTCGTCCGCCGAGCACTCCACGGCGCCCACCGGCACCGCGACGACCACGGGCACCACGACCACGGGCACCACGACCGCCGGCATCACCACCGTCGGCACCACGACCGTCGGCACGGCGGCGGCGCTGGACCCCGTCCCGGCCGGCACCGCGACGACGGACTCCGGGGCGACCGTCCCCGGGGCCGCGGACGCCGTGGCCGCCGATCAAGGAGGCGGTGCCGGCGCAGCCGCGGCAGCGGTCCCGGCCGCTCCCACCGGCACGGACGTGCCCGGCGCGGCTGACGCCCCCCGTGCGGCTGCCGAGGCCGAGCACCCGGCCGCGTCCGATGCGGGCACGGAGACCGGCACAGGCGCAGGAGCCGGCACAGGCGTGGACACCGGCACGGCGGCGGCACCGGACCCCGTCCCGGCCGGCACCGCGACGACGGACTCCGGGGCGAGCGTCTCCGGGGACGCGGACGCCGCGGCCGCCGCAGGCGGCGCCACGGACGAGGCCACAGCGGCGGTCGCGGTTCCCGCCGCCGTCCCCGCACCCGCTCCACCCGCGGAGCCCGTAACGGAGCCCGCCGCCCGGCCGGCGGCAGACACCGCGACGGGCGTGCCCGCGGAGTCCACCACGGAGTCCACCACGGAGCCCACAGCGGAGCCCGCGACGGCGCCCGCTGCCCCGCCGGCGGCAGACACCGCGGCGAGCGTGCCCGCGGAGCCTGCGGCGGCCCCTTCCACCCCTGCCTCTTCCGCTCCCACCCCTGCCGCTGCGGCGGCGGAGGCCGCGACGGCCGCTCAGGCTCCGGCGCAGCCGGCCGCCGGGGCCTCACCCGCGCGGCAGGCTCCGGCTCCCACCCCGGCTGCCCGTACGGGTGACTCCGGGAAGCGTGCGGGCGACGGGCCCAAGGACGGCGCGAAGGAGACGCAGAAGGACGCCCCCAAGGACGCCCCGAAGGACGCCAAGCCCGAGACGCCCGCTCCGCCCGTGCCGAAGCCGGCTCCCCCGCGTCCCCGCAAGTCGCGCGGACGCCGGGCCTCGGTGCCGACCTGGGACGAGATCATGTTCGGCGCCCGCAAGCAGGACTGACCCCGCGGGGCGCCGGGCCTTCGGAGTCCGCTGAGCGGAGTCCGGTGGCGGCATCGGCCGTGATGAACCCGCTGTGGAAAGGCCGGCGGGGAGTTGCGAACTCCCCGCCGGCCTTTCGCACGTCCGCGCGGATGCCCGGATGGCCCCCCTTCGCACGCCCGCGCGGATGCCCTGCCGCGCACGAGGGCCGGCCGCACGAGGGTCGGCCGCGCATGAGGGCCGGCCGCGGCGAGGGCCGTTGCCGGCCCCGTCTCCCGGCATCGCACGCGACCAGCCCATGTCGGACCGTCCGGAACAGTTCCGGACGATCATCAGCCTTGTCCCGCGGCTCGTCGATCGACAGTCTTCCGTGGTGTTCCCCTCTTCCCCTCACGGAGGTTCTTCTCGCATCGACGATCACGCTGGGAACGTTTCCGTGTGCTCGCGGCGGCCGCTCTGGTGACCGCAGGCACGCTGGTCGCGCTCCCCCCGGCATCGCATGCGGCGGTCACGGGGCCACCGCCGCAGGCGTTGATCGCCGGGCGGCCGGGTGCCGGGCCGGCATCCGGCCGCTCCTACACGGAAGGCACGATCCCCCTCGGCGTCCACTACCGCTGGGACGCCGGCCGCGGCCTCGACGCGGGGTTCAACCCGGGTGATTTCGTCTACGTGACCATGCGCGACCAGGGATAGGAGCCAACCACCACCTCCGGACCCTCCGGGCGGCGAAATCCGCTGACCCGGAGGAGTGCCTCGCGTCACCGGTCTTTGTTAGTGTTTCGCCCGGATCGACGCCGTAGCGGGGCTTGGGAGGATCGTCGTGTCAGGGCCCTTAAGCGCGCCTCCCCAACCCGAGGGCCTGACCAACCCGGCCGAGTTCGTCGCCGCGCTGGGCCGTCTCCGCCAGTGGTCCGGCCTGACCTATCGGCAGCTCACGGCCGCCGCGAAGGCGGTGGGGGACGTGCTGCCCACCAGCACGATCGCCGGAGCCCTGGGACGCACGACCCTCCCCAGGGAGGAGTTCGTGGCCGCCTTCGTCCGCGCCTGCGGGCTCGGCGAGGCCGAGACGGCGCGCTGGGTGGCGCACAGGAAGCGACTCGCCGCGGGCCTGACGCCTGCGGCCGATTCGCCGGACGAGGCCATCGGCCCGGACCACGTACCCGGCCGGGCGGAACACCCCGCACCGGCCGAGCGGCCCGGCCACGCCGATCGCACCCCAGCCGGTGAGCCCGAGCGGCCCGGCCACGCCGATCGCACCCCAGCCGGTGAGCCCGAGCGGCCCGGCCACGCCGATCGCACCCCAGCCGGTGGGCCCGAGCGGCCGGGTCAGGTGGATCCCGCGGCCCCTGCCGTACCCGACGACCCCGCCGCACCGGAGGATGCGGAAGGACCACGCCGGGACGACGCCGTACGGCCGGGGCCTCGGGCGCTGCGGCGGTCCACCGTGGCGGGCGCGGGCATCGTGGTCCTGCTCCTCGCCACAGGCGCGATGCTGCCGAAGCTGCGCGCGTCCCTGACCGGCGGCGGTGCGCCGCCCTCGCCCTCACCCGCCGCCGCGACGGCCGGAAGCGGCCGCACACCGCCCTCGGCCATCCCCGGCGCCGCGACGGCCGGGAGCGGCCGTACCCCGCGCGACGGGTGGTACCGCATGATCCCCTCGCACGTCGCCGGACGCGATCTGTGCATCGGCGAGGGACGCGAGCGCAACAAGCGGTCCGACCGGCCACTGGCCGTGCAGCGGCCCTGCCGGGATCTCGTCCCCGACACCTACCTGCAGGCGGCAGGCGGCGGCGCCTACGAGATCCGATGGCACCATCCCGAGGAGGGCGTCGGCTGCCTCATGGTCGACGGTGCGGTGACCGGACCGGAGACGCTGCTCGCTCCCGCGAACTGCTCCGGGGCGGCGCACCAGCGGTTCCTGCTGACGCCCTCGGGGCCGGGGTTCACCCTGCGGCCCCTGCACAGCGGCCTGTGCCTCGGCGCGCTGTACGGCGAGGCCGACGTTGCCCCCGGCGCCGAACTCGCCCAGATGTCCTGCACCGGGCGGCCCGACCAGGTGTTCCTCTTCCGTCCCATGCCCGCCCCGGACTGGACACGCGCCGACCGCACCCCCCGGGCCCACGCGTCCTAGCCGGCCGGGGGCCGGGGGGCCAGGAACGGCTCGAGCCACTCGGGGGTGACCTCGGCGGCGAAGGCGACGCCCTGCTCCTCCCCCGCGTCGACCACCGCGTAGCCGCCGCTGCCCGCGCCGACCCCGGCGACCACGGTCAGCAGGCCCGCCATGCGTTGCGGAAGCGTCTGCCGCACCGTCCACCCGACCACCGCGCGGCGCTCCACGACGACCTGACCGCGGCGCAGGGAGCCCGACCTGACCGACAGACGGGCGCCGTCGTAGGCGTGCCCGAGTGAGCGGTAGCGGTCAAGGGCCAGAGGCACGCCCGCGACGGCGAGCACGGACGCGACGATAGCGGCGAGATCCCAGCCCGCGAGCAGGGCGGCCACGGCGGCCAGAAGCCACGGCGCGACCGCGCGCACGAGCCTGCGGCGGCGGGCGGCGGGCGGATGACGGCGCAACGGCGCCCGGATCGGCCCCACCGCCTCCGCGGCCACCTCCGTGGCGAACGGCCGGGGCGTCACGGGCAGCAGTTGTCCCCTGCTCCGGGCGTCCCCCAATCCGGTGACCAGGGCCCACAGCCGTACGACTCCGGCACGCCGCTCGATCAGGCCGTCGGCCAGCTCGTACCCCCTGATCCTGCGCCGCTCCAGCGACACGGCCCTGCGGGTGAACAGGCCGCGCTCGGCGACGAGATGCCCCTCCCGGGCGCGCAGCGTGAAGTCCCAGTTGAACAGCGCGTACGTCGCCGCGCCGAGGACGGGCATGGCCGCCACGAGCACCAGGGCCGCGGCGATCAGCAGCCCGGGCCGGTCGAGCGCCCATTCGAGCGCGCGCACGGCCGCCCGTTCGCCGAGGCCCAGCTCGCGCCGCCACTGCCAGGCGAGGCCGAAGGCCCCGGCGACCAGCGCGAACGGCGTGAGGAGATAGGCGCCGGACAGGGGGCCGTACATCAGCCAGGCGCGCGGCACCCGGGCGAGCACCCGCGGCGGAACCTCGGCCCGGCCGCCCTCCCCTGCGGCGGGAACGGCTCCCGCGGCCGCGACGGCGGCGCTCCGGGCGGCCTGCGCCGCCGCGCCGGCACCGCGCTCGGCCCGGCCGGCGGCCTGTGACGTCCCCGCGCCGGCCGGTACGGAGGCGGCCGGTCCGGAGGCGGCAGCTTCGGAGGCGGCAGGGAGGGGTCCGCGGGCGAGCAGCACCGCGCGCAGCGCCTCGGCGCGCTCGGCCGTGAGGGCGTCCAGCACGCCCTCCTGCTCGCCGCCTCCGGCACCGGTGTCCAGCCTGAGCACGGCCAGGCCGAGCACGCGGTGGAGCGGTGAGGCGCTGACGTCGACGCCCCTGATCCGTTCCAGCGGAATCGTGCGCACCGAACGGCCGACCAGCGCCCGGGTCAACTCCAGCCTGCCGCCCGCGACCCGGTAGGTGAACGTCGCCCACCGGAGCACCGCGTAGATCACCGAACCGGCGACCCCGGCCGCCGCCCAGCCGAACGACGCCGGCGAGAAGCCCCCGGCGAGCAGCACGCCCGCCAGCGGCAGGATCAGCGAGGGCAGCATGCGGATCGGGTCGATCAGCAGCACCCGCGGGCTCAGCCGCGCGGCCCCGTGTCGCTCCGGCGCGCCGGGACCGCCGGACGGACCGCCGGACGGACCGCCGGGAGGGACGGCGGCGGAGGGCGGCGGGCCGGTCATGTGGCGTCGTCCCTGAGCTCCTCGGCCCGCCGGGCGAGCTCCTCCGCGAGGCGCGCCGCGACCTCGTCGTCCAGCCCGGAGATCGTGGACGAGCCGGCGTAGGAGGCCGTGCGGATCTCCACGGTCGCCAGCCCGAGCAGGCGTTCGAGCCACCCCTGCGCGCGGTCGACCGTCTGGATCCTGCTCACCGGGACGAAGACCCACTGCCTGCTCAGCCACCCCGCCCGCGCGTAGACGACGTCGCCGGACAGCTCCCATCGGTGTACGGCGTACCGCAGCAGGGGTTCCAGGACGATGAAGGGCGCCATGACCACGCCGACGGCGACCGGGAGCAGCCAGGCGTGCTCGGACAGCACGTCCGGGGGCCACCCCGCCCCGCTCAGCCAGGCGGCCGCCGCGGCCGTCCCGCCGACCAGCAGGACGAAGCCGATCAGCGCCTCCACCAGCCACAACACGATGGCGCGGCGCGACACCGGGTGGGCCGGGTCACGGAGCGGACCTGTCACGCCTCCCACCCTAGGGAAGCCGTCAGCGATATGTCAGCGGCTGACGGCCGCCCTCAGGGCCCTGTCAGCGCCGCTCCGCAGAGTGGAGGCGCACACGATCCGAGGAGGCGCGATGAAATATGCGATCCAGGCCGAGGGCCTGGCGAAACGGTACAGCCGGACACGGGCGCTCGACGGAGTGGACCTGCAGGTGCCCCAGGGCCGGATCCTGGGCGTCCTGGGCCCCAACGGGGCCGGGAAGACCACGGCGGTGCGGGTCCTGGCGACGCTCGTGCGGCCGGACGGGGGCGGGGCGCGCGTGGCGGGGTTCGACGTGGTCCGGCAGGCGCACCAGGTGCGCTCGCTGATCGGGCTGACCGGCCAGTACGCGGCCGTCGACGACACGCTGACCGGGGCCGAGAACCTCGTGATGATCGGCCGCCTGCTCGGCCTGACCAGGGCCGGCGCGCGGCGCCGGGCCGACGGCCTGCTCGGCCGCTTCGCGCTCACCGAGGCGGGCGGACGGGCGGCCAAGACCTACTCGGGCGGCATGCGCCGCCGGCTCGACCTCGCCGCGAGCCTCGTGGGCCGCCCCCGGGTGCTGTTCCTTGACGAGCCGACGGCCGGCCTCGACCCGCGCAGCCGCACCGAGCTGTGGGACGTCGTCCGCGGTCTCCAGGACGAGGGCGTGACCGTCCTGCTCACGACGCAGTATCTGGAGGAGGCCGACCAGCTCGCGGACGACATCGTCGTCTTCGACCACGGGAAGGTGATCGCGCACGGCACGCCGGACGGCCTGAAGGCGGCGCTCGGGGGCCAGGTCCTGGAGGTGCGGCCCGTCGAGACCACCCACCTCGACCTCGTCCGGCGTGTGGTGGCCGACGTGCTCGACGTCACGCCGGAGGTCTCCCAGGGCCAGGTCACGGCCCCGGTCCGCGACCCCGCGGCCGTCCCCGCGATCGTACGGCGTCTCGACGACCTCGACGTGGTCGCGGCGGAGCTGTCGCTGCGCCGGGCCAGCCTCGACGAGGTGTTCCTCGCGCTGACCGGGCGCCGCGCCGAGGACCGGCGGCGGGACGCGGAGGCCGCGGCGTGAGGCCGCGGCGGAAGTCACCGGACTCACAAGCCACGAGGAGACGCGAGGAGACGTGATGACCACGATCACCCGGACCGCGCCCGCGGTCGCGGTGGCCCCCCGGCCGGGCGCGGGGGCCGCCCTGCGCCACACGATGACGCTCGCCTGGCGCGGCCTGGTGCAGATCAAGCACAACCCGATGGAGCTGATCGACCTCAGCGTGCAGCCCATCATGTTCCTGCTGCTGTTCACCTACGTGTTCGGCGGCGCGATCGCGGGATCCACGGGCGACTACCTGCAGTTCGCCCTGCCCGGCCTGGTCGCGCAGAACATGCTGTTCGCGAGCATGACCACGGCCGTCGGGCTCAACGCCGACATCGCCAAGGGCGTGTTCGACCGGCTGCGGAGTCTGCCGATCTCCCGCTCGGCCCCGCTCGCCGGGCGCATCGTCGCCGACACGCTGAAGCAGGTGTGGGCGTTCGCCCTGTTCCTCGGGCTGGGCCTGGTGCTGGGCTTCCGGGTGCACACGGGGATCGCCGGGGTGCTCGGCGCGCTCGCGCTGCTGCTGGCGTTCGCGCTCGCGATGTCGTGGACGGCGGTGCTGGTGGGAGTGACGGCGGCGAGCATGGAGAAGGTGCAGATCCTGATGTTCTCGCTGATGATGCCGATCACCTTCACCAGCAACGCCTTCGTCGCCACGGACACCATGCCGTCCTGGTTGCAGAGGTGGGTGGACGTCAATCCGGTCAGTCATCTGGCGGACGCCGTCCGCGGCCTGCTCGGCGGCGGGCCGGTCGCGCCGGACGCCACGATCTCGCTGCTGTGGGCCGCCGGCATCGCGCTCGTCTTCGCCCCGCTCGCCGTGCGCGCCTTCCGCAACCGGTCCTGACCTCATGTGGTGGTCGTGGCTGAGGGGTCACGCACCACCGGACGCGAGGGCCAGCACCTCATCGCGGCTCAGGCCGCGCCCGCGCTCGCGGCACCGGGCGAACCCCCCTGCCCCGATCGCGGCCCGTACGGCGTCGGCCACCCTCCGGTGGTCGACGCTGAGGTCGTGGACGAACCCGCGGACGGCCTCCGCCCCGCCGAGCAGGACGGCGGCCCGCGCGTGGTCGCCGTCGCGGGCGGCGAGCGCCGCGTGCCCGACGAGGACGTGCCCGATGACCGGGGCGTCGTGGGACCGCACGGCGATGGCCAGCGCCTTGTCGTGCAAAACGCGGGCCGCCGCGACGTCGCCCTCCTGCTCGGCCAGCATGCCGAGGGAGGTCGTCAGCGTCGCCTCGAACTGCGGGATCATCCACCCGGCTCCGAGCAGCCGCAGCGCCTCGTCGTACAGGCGCCGCGCCGTCCCGTGGTCGCCGTCCGCGCGGGCGAAGTCGCCCCGCACGTGCCGCGCTCCGGCCAGCCCGATGGGGTCGCCGGTGGCGTCGCACAGTCGCTCGGTCTCACGCAGAGCCGCCTGGGCGGCCTCCCGGTCGCCCGCCGCGTCCAGCGTGACGGCCAGGCGGGTCCGCAGGTACGGCGTCTCCTCGACGGCCCCGACCTCCTCCAGGAGCGCGACCGCCTCCTCCATCAGGAGCACCGCGGCCCGAAGATCGCCGCGCATGGCGTTCGTCTCCGCGAGCACGCTGAGGCAGTTCCCCACTCCCCACCGGTCTCCGACCGCCCTGAACCGGTCGAGCGCGATGACCAGGTCGGCCTCGCCCTCCTCGGACCGGCCCGCGTTGAAGCGCAGCTGGGCGCGGAAGACGCGGGCGGAGGCGGCCACCCAGGGGTCCTCGTGCCCCAGCAGCGGCTCCAGCCGGGACTCGGCCTCCTCGTGCAGGCCGGAGAACATCGACATGATCGGCACCGCGACCGCCACAAGCGGGTGCGAAGCGATGCCTCCCCGGCCCTCGCGCGCGTACCGGATCGTGGCCGCCAGGCTCTCCCCGGCCTGCCGCAGGTTCCCCTCCCCGCCCGCACTGGTGATGCCGTGCACCGCGTGGGCCAGCGCCAGCCGCGTCGGGTCGCCGTCGCCGCCCGCCAGGACCAGCGCCTCCGCCGACCGCTGCGCGCCCTCCAGCCGGTGGCCGGACAGCCACCAGTACCAGCCGAGCGCGCCGACCAGGCGTAGCGCGAGGTCGGTCTCGCCGTGGTCGCAGGCCCATCTGAGCGCCCCCGACAGATTGTCGTGCTCGGCCGACAGCCGGGCCAGCCACTCGATCTGCTCGCTCCGCCGCAGGTGCGGCTCGGCGGTCTCGGCGAGGCCGGCGAAGAACAAGGCGTGGTCGCGCCGCACCCGCAGCTCCCCGCCCGACTCCGCCAGCCGTTCCGCGGCGTACGCCTTGATCGTCTCCAGCATGCGGTAGCGCCCGCCGTCGAACACCACGAACGACTTGTCCACCAGCCTGCCGAGCACGTCGAGGTCGCCCGCGCAGACCTGCTCCGCGGCCTCCAGCGTGGCGCCGCCCGCGAACACCGCCAGCCGCGCGGCGAACGCCCGCTCGTCGGCGTCGAGCAGGTCCCAGCTCCACTCCACGACGGCGCGGAGCGTCCTGTGCCGCGGCATGGCCGTACGGCTTCCCGCGGTGAGCAGCCGGAACCGGTCGCCGAGCCGCTCGGCGATGTGGCCGGCCGTCAGCGTGCGGAGCCGGGCGGCGGCCAGTTCGATGGCGAGCGGCATGCCGTCGAGCTCACGGCAGATGCGCTCCACGGCGTCGCGCTCGCCGTCCACCGCATAACCGGGGCGTACGGCGGCCGCCCGCTCGGCGAACAGCCGCACGGCGTGATCGGGGCCGAGCGGCCCGACCGGCCACAGCCGCTCGCCGGTGATCCCGAGCGGCTCCCGGCTGGTGGCGAGGATCCGCACGCCGGGACATTCGGCGAGGAGCCGGTCGGCGAGCGCCGCGGCCGGCCCGACCACGTGTTCACAGTTGTCCAGCACGATCAGCGTGTCGCGCCCCGCCAAGGCGGAGACGATGCGGGCCACCGGGCCGGACTCCCCACCCGGCGCGGACGACCTGGCGGACACCGGGCGGACGGGCACCAGGCCGGTGTCGCGCAGGCCGAGCGCGGTCAGCGCGGCCTGCGGCACCTCCGCCGCGTCGCCGACCGGTGCCAGCTCGACCAGCCAGACCCCGTCGGGCACGAGCGCGGCGATCGCCTCGGCGGACTCCACCGCGAGCCTCGTCTTGCCCGCCCCGCCCGGGCCGAGCAGCGTGACCAGGCGGTCGGCGGCGAGGATCTCACCGATGCGGCCGACGTCGTCGTCCCGGCCGACGAAGCTGGTCAGCCGGGCTTTCAGGTTGCCCCGGCGCGGCGGCCGCGGGCCGCCGGAACCTACCCCGGGCGGATTCGCGGGCGGCGGCGCCGGACCGGGCCCGGCGGGCGTCGCGGCCGGTGACGGCCGCGTCCCCTCCGCGGCGGGCTCGCCCCTCAGCATCGCGAGGTGGACCCCGGCCAGCGCGGGCGAGGGGTCGGCCCCGAGCCGCTCCGCGAACACCGACCGGGCCTCCTCGTAGGCGGCCAGCGCCTCGACCCGGCGGCCCGCTCCGTAGAGGGCGCGCAGGAGCTGCCCGTGCAGCCGCTCCCGCAGCGGGTGGGCGGTGACGAGTGTCCGCAGCTCCGGGACCAGGTCGGCGTGCCGTCCCAGGGCCAGCTCCGCCTCGACACGGTTCTCGGTGGCCGTGGTCCTGAGCTCCACCAGCCGCGCCACCTCGGCCTCGGCGCTCGGCAGATCGGTCAGCGGGGCGCCGCGCCACAGGCCGAGCGCCTGACGCAGCAGGCCGGCGGCGCGGCCCGGGTCGCCCGCGTCCAGTGCGGCCGCCCCCTCCCTCGCGAGGCGGGCGAACAGGTGGAGGTCCACCTGTTCACGCGAGACGGCCAGGCGGTATCCGGACGGCCCGCCGACGACGAGGCCGCGACCGGCGGTGGCCCGGAGCCGGGACACCAGCGCCTGCAGGGCGTTCCCGACGCCGCCGGGCGGACGGTCGTCCCAGACCCCCGCCACGAGCGCCTCGGTGGAGACGGTGCGGCCGGCGTCGAGCAGCAGGAGCGTCAGCAGGGCCCGCAGCCGCTGCCCGCCGACCTCGACCGGCCGCCCGTCGCGCCGCACGTCGAGGGGGCCCAGGACGGCGAAGCTCATGCCCGATCCCGGCGTGTCCCCCTGCATGCCTCGATTGTGGCGGAAAAGGGCGCGCGAAGCCTCACACCCCCGCACAACGGTCCTCGGGCGCGTACGGATCGATTCCGAAGACATCGAGGTCAACGGCCCGAACGGGTCTGATCACCGGTACGGATCACCGCGATCCGGTCGGGGCACCTGTCCAATCCGCGTAGCATCATCGGGCATGGGGTCGCCGAGAAAATCAGCGGTCGCGCGAGCCGCCGTCACGGTGACGGCGTTCACGCTGGCCGCGTCGGGCTGCGGAATCCTGGGCGGGGGATCGCCGAGGAACCTCGACGTCATCAGCGTGTCGAGCCCGCAGTTCCGCGACGGCGCCCCCCTGCCGGACGACTACTCCTGCAAGGGGGGGCAGGGCAACCCGCCTCTCCGCTGGTCGGGCACGTCGGGCGCCAAGTCGGTGGCCCTCGTGGTCGACGACAGCAGTCCTCTCAGCGGCCCGGAGGTGCACTGGGTGGTGTACGACATCGACCCCGCGACGACGGAGCTGGGCATGAACGACGTCCCCCGGGGTGCCCGGCAGGGGAGGACGACGAGCGGGAAGGTGGGCTATGCGCCCCCATGCCGGGCCGACGGCAGCTACCGTTTCACTGTCTACGCCTTGAACGCGAAGCTCGACCTGCAGCAGGGGGCCGACCTCGCGCAGACTCTGGAGGGCATCGCGAGTCACACCATCGCCCGTGGGCGCCTCACGGCGAACACGATCGAGTGACATGCCGAGCACCGGAGGTAGTCGTGCTACACCAATCTTCGCCTAGGGTGTGACAACGGTCATTGTGGTCGAGCAGAATCGGTTCCAATTGCTGAGCGCAGGTGATCAAAGGGGGCAGGTCGCGTCGATGGCCGCGCGATCTCACCGGCGCCGCAGAAAGGCCATGGCCTTGAGGGTGGTGCTATGACTGCGGTCATTGTGGGTCTTGTCGCCGTCGTGCTTCTTGTGCTGCTGGTCGTGGCGCTGGGCATGCGGTCGATGAACCGCAGGGAGAGCGCTCTCTCCGCCGAGCGCATCAAGGCGATGGCCGAGAACAAGGGCCCCAAGCCCCGGCGGCCCGCCGAGGAGACGTTCTTCGAGAGCTTCCCCAAGGGGTTCGACGCCTTCGAGGAGCCGGAGAAGCAGCGGCCCGCACCGCGCCCGGCGCCCCGTCCCGGCGGGCGGCAGGCCGCGCGGCCCGCGCAGCGCGGCGGCAAACAGCCCGCCGCCGCCCGCGGCAAGCGCGGCGTGGACGAGTGGGGCGAGGCCGACGACTACGACGACGACTACTGGTCGCGCGTACGCGCCGACGACGGCGGCTTCGGGGGGACGATCGCCGCGAAGATGGCCACCCCCCGTCCGGTGGACGAGACCGCGGGCGTGACCGGCGCCCCGGCCCAGGCGGCCGACCCCGACGCGGCGACCGTGCAGGCCCCCCTGCCCTCCCGCTCCCGCGCCGGCGGCTCCGAGCCCGTGATGCCCGCCGCCCCCGTTCCCGCCTCGGCCCTCGCCGACCAGAAGACCGTCACGTTCTCCGCGCCGACGCCCGACCTGCTCGACGCCGCCGCCGCGGCGGCGGGCTCCCCCGCGACCGGTCCCTTCGACGCGAGCCGTTCGACCGGCCCGTTCGACTCCCCCGCCGCGAGCGACCCCTTCGCCGCCGCCGCGCCCCAGCCGGCCTCGCCGTCCACCCCGGGCGCGTCCGGCAGGCCGGGCAGGTCCGGCCGGTCGTCGCGCGCCGCCCGTCGCGCCGCCGCCGCTGCCGCCGCCGAGACCGGGGGCTCCTACGACAGCCCGCGCGCCACGGGCCCGTTCCCGTCGTCCGGGAGCGCCGCCTCGTACGGGACGCAGCCCGCCGACCCGCTGGGGATCTCGGCGAGCACCGGCCCCTTCGGGGCCCCCGCGTACGACACGCCCGCGGGCACCGGGCCCTTCACCGCCCAGGGCGGCACGGGCTCCCACGCCGCCTCCCCCGACGGCCGCTACGACACGGCGCCGTCCTCCGCCATCCCGGCCACCGGGTCCTTCGTCGCGGCCTCCTACGACGCGGCCCGCACGAGCGGCGCGTTCGACGCCGCGGCGTCCACCACCGCGCCGGGCGACGCGCTCGCCGACCCCGCGCCCCGCTCGACCGGCGGATCCTTCGACGCCTGGGCGGGCTACGAGACACCGCGTTCGGACACCTACGACCAGTCCGGCGTCGCGACGGGCCCGTTCCGCGCGGCCGACAGCCCGTCGTACGCGCCCGACGTGACGGGCGCCGGTGCCGACAGGGGCGGCGCCACCGACCCCGGCTGGCCGGTCGCGGGCAGCTACCCGCCGGTCCCCGCCACCTCCGCTCCCACGACGGACCCCTCCTGGGCGGGCGCCCGCGACGTGCTCGACGACCCCGAGCCGCCGCGCGGCGCGTCCTCCTGGCCCAACGCGGAGACCTACCAGACCTCGGCCTACGACGGCTACACCTCCGGCTACCCCGCCGAGGGCGGCTACGCGGCCGGCTCGATGCCGCCGGCCGCACCCTCCACCCCGTCCTACGAGGTGAGCGCGGGCTGGGCGACGATCGACGCCTCCGACGCGGTGACCGGCTCCGCGCCGGGGACCGCCTCGCCGTACGAGTCGGCGGGCTACGACGCCCCGTCGGGGCAGAGTCAGTACGGCTACGACCGGCAGCAGCCGCAGCAGGGACACGGCGACGCCCAGCAGCAGTCGTGGCCCGAGCAGAACACCGGGGGAAGCTGGCCCTCCTACGACGAGCTGTACGGCGACACCCCCACCTCGGCGAGCGGGCGGCGGGGCAGCCACCGCAACCCGGAGAGCGACTATCCCGACTACTACCGGTGATTTTCCCGTTCACTGCCTGGTGACGGTCTACGTGGCTGACATATCGTCGGCCCATGACAATCAGTGACGACGCGCTTTCACGCCGTAACTGGAAGTCCGTACTCCGGCATGACGTGCCCGCATCGCTGGTGGTCTTCCTGGTGGCGGTGCCGCTGTCGCTCGGCATCGCGGTCGCGTCGGGCGCACCGGTGGCGGCGGGGCTCGTCGCCGCCGTGGTCGGCGGCGTGGTGGCCGGCGCTCTCGGCGGGTCCGTCGTCCAGGTGAGCGGCCCGGCCGCCGGGCTCTCCCTGGTCGTCGCCGAGCTCGTGCACACCTACGGCTGGCGCGCCACCTGCGCCATCACGGTCATGGCCGGTGTCCTCCAGCTGGGGCTGGGCTGGCTGAAAGTGGCGCGGGCGGCCCTGGGGGTCTCCCCCGCCGTCGTCCACGGCATGCTCGCCGGGGTCGGCGTCGTGATCGCGCTGTCCCAGCTGCACATCGTGCTCGGCGGCTCGCCGCAGCGCTCCGCGCTGGAGAACGTCGTGGAGCTCCCCGCCCAGATCCTCGACAACCACACGCACGGCGTCGTGATCGGCGTGCTGACGATCGGGGTCCTGCTCGTGTGGGGGCGCGTCCCCCGGCTGCGCGCCGTGCCCGCCCCGCTCGCCGCGCTGATGGTCGCGGCGCTGACGGCCGCGCTGACGGGCTGGGACCTGACGAAGGTGGACCTGAAGGGCGGGTTCTCCTCGGTCGAGGCGCCGCTGATGCCGCAGGGCGACTGGCACGCCATCGCCGGAGCCGTCCTGCTCGTCGCCCTCCTCGCCGGGGTGGAGTCGCTGCTGACCTGCGTGGCCTCCAACCGCCTGCACGACGGTCCGCGCGCCGACCTCGACCGCGAGCTGACCGCGCAGGGGGCGGCGAACGTGGTGTCCGGCGCCCTCGGCGGCCTCCCGGTGGCGGGCGTCGTCGTCCGCACGACGACCAACGCACGGGCGGGCGCGCGCAGCCGCTGGTCCACCGTGCTCCACGGGGTGTGGGTGCTGCTGTTCACCGCGGCCTTCGCCTGGGTGATCGCGATGATCCCGCTGGAGGCGCTCGCGGCGCTGCTGCTGTTCATCGGCGTCCAGATGGTCAATCTCGGGCACGTCCGCAACCTGCGCGGCCACCGCGAGATCCCGGTCTACTTCGTGACGATGGCCGGGGTCGTGCTGATCGGCCTGGCCGAGGGCGTGGCGCTCGGCCTCGGGCTGGCCGCTCTGCTGGCCCTGCGCCGCCTGGCCTGGGTCTCGGTCGACGTGCGGCAGGCGGGCGAGCGGCGATGGCGCGTCGTGGTCGACGGGTCGCTGACGTTCCTCGGCGTGCCCCGGCTGGCCGAGGCGCTGCGCGGCATCCCCGCGGGGTCCGCTGTCGAGCTGGACCTGCACCTGGACTTCATGGACAACGCCGCCTTCGAGACCCTGCACGCCTGGCGGCTGGAGCACGAACGCACGGGCGGCGTCATCGACGTGGACGAGCCGCACGGCGAGTGGTATTCCGCCGCGATCAGCGGCGCCCGCCTGTACCCGGCCAGGATCCCGCCCCGGCACGACCGCTGGTGGCTGCCCTGGGCCTACCGGCGCGGCTCCCGCCCGACGCACTCCGGGGACGCCGGTTCCTACGAGGTGATCGACGCCGGCGGCGCGGGCGGTGGCGACCCCGACGGCGTCTCCGCGCTCCCCGGACCGCAGGGCGTGCCCGACCTGCTGGAGGGGACGCGGGAGTTCCAGCGCCGGACCGCGCCGATGGTCCGCCCGCTGCTCCACCGCATGGCCCGCAAGCAGTCGCCGTCGCATCTGTTCATCACCTGCGCGGACTCCCGCATCGTGCCGAACATCATCACCGCGAGCGGCCCCGGCGACCTGTTCACGCTGCGCAACATCGGCAATCTGGTGCCGCGCGCGGGAGCCGTCCCCGCCGACGACTCGGTCGCGGCCACGATCGAGTACGCCGTGAAGGTGCTCGAGGTGCGCATGATCACGGTCTGCGGGCACTCGGGCTGCGGGGCGATGACCGCCCTGCTCGGCGAGGTGCCCGAACTGCCCGCGCTGCGCAGCTGGCTGCGGCACGGGCGGCAGAGCCTGGCCCGGTTCGTGGCGGAGGAACGGACCGAGGACGACGCCGGGCCGCTCGACCGGCTCTGCCGGGTCAACGTGATCCAGCAACTCGACAACCTGCGGACCCACCCGTTCGTGGACACCCTCGTACAGGCGGGCAGGCTGGAGCTCACGGGCCTGTACTTCGACATCGGCGCGGCGCGGGTGCACGTGCTGGAGCAGGAGCGCTTCACGCCGGTTCCCGAACTGCGCACCGGCTGAGCCCGGCCCGGCCGGGGAGGGACGGCCGCACGGCGGCTCGCCGGGACGTCCGGCGGGCCGCCTTCCGCTGTGAGCGGATCATGTCCGCCGACCGTGAAAGGGGGCAGACGCGCAGCGCGGGCAGGCCAAGGATGTCCGTATGAAAATTCTGGTCATCGGCGGTTCGGTGTTCCTCGGACGCGCCATCGTGGAGGAGGCGCTGCGGCGCGGTCACGAGGTCACGACCTTCAACCGCGGCAGGAGCGGGACCGACCTGCCGGGGGTGGAGGCGGTCCGCGGCGACCGTGAGGTCGCCGGCGACCTGCGGCGGCTCGCGGACGGCAGGCAGTGGGACGCAGTGGTCGACGTGTGCGGGTTCGTCCCCCGCGTGGTCCTGGAGTCGGTACGCACGCTGTCGGGGCACGCCGCGCACTACACGTTCATCTCCAGCATCTCCGCCTACCGGGACTGGCCCGGCAAGCAGGGGGTCGACGAGACCTTCCCGCTGTTCGACTGCCCGCCGGACGCGGACGCCGAGTTCGGCGACTACGGCGTGCTGAAGGCCGGCTGCGAGCGGGCGGTCGAGCAGCACTTCGACGGCGGCGCCCTGGTCATCCAGCCCGGCCTGATCCTCGGGCCGCACGAGAACGTGGGCCGGCTGCCCTGGTGGCTCACCCGGATCTCCCGGGGTGGGCGGGTGCTCACCCCCGGCGACCCGGACCGGCCGATGCAGCTCATCGACGCCCGTGACATCGCGGCCTTCACCCTGGACCAGATGGCGAGGGGAACGACCGGCCGCTACATGACCGGCGGGGTGCGGGGGAACGCCACCTTCGGCGGCTGGCTGAACGACTGCGCGGAGGTCACCGGGTCCGACGCGGAGTTCGTCTGGGTCGGCGACCGGTTCCTGCTCGACCAGGGCGTGCAGCAGTGGACCGAGCTTCCCCTGTGGTCGGCCGCCGGGGAGAGCGAGGGCGTGTGGACCCACTCCTCGGCGAAGGCCATCGCCGCGGGTCTCACCTGCAGACCGGTACGGGAGACCGTGCGCGACACCTGGGAGTGGCTGAAGGACATCCCCGAGGAGCGGCGCAGCTTCGGCGGCGTCCGGCTGAGCCACGGCATCGACCCGGAGAAGGAGGCGCGCATCCTCGCCGCGTGGGACGCCCGCTCCTGACCACGACCGGCCTTCCCCCGCGCGGCGGAGCGCGGCCGCGCGGGGCTTTAGGCTGTCGGTCATGATCTGGGTGGTATCGGCGGTGGCCGTGCTGGTCGTGTTGGGGGCGCTCGGCGTGGCCGGCCGCCTGCCGGGAATCCCGTCCCGGCGGTCCACGCCGCGTCCCTCGGGGGGCGGCCGCACCGTTGACCGCCGCCCCGGGGGCCGCGGCGGCGAGCAGGCACGGCCCGCGGGACGAGGCACGGGCGGGACCACGCGGCCGGGCACCAGGCCCGGGAGCGGCGCCGGCCCCGGCACGAGGCGCGGCTCCGCCGGCCACGCCCCCGGGACCGGTGGCGGCCGCCGGGCGACGGGCGGCGACGCGGGCGGGCGCGGCGGTGCGGCCACCCAGGCCGGACCGCGTCCCGGTGAGATCTGGTGGGCAGACGTCCCCTACGAGGACGGGCCGGGCCACAAGGTGCGACCGTGCGTGGTGCTCAGGACCTACCGGGGCGGCGCCGAGGTCCTGAAGATCACGAGCCAGGATCGCCGCGACCGCGACGACCACGTGGAGATCCCCACCCGTACGTGGGATCCCGACGCCGACCACAACAGCTTCCTCGACCTCACCGGGCCGGTCCGCGTCCCCGTCGCCGACTTCCAGGACAGGGCGGGCACGCTCGACGCGCGCATTTGGCGGCAGGTCTGCCGCCTCCACGACATCACCCCGAACTGACCCCGCCCGGCCCGGGAACGGCCTGTCGTGGAAACCCGCCGGTGGGCCGGGACGTCACCACGGCGAGCCGGGCTCGCTCACGCCGCCACCCCGGAACCAGCGCGTGCCGTCAGCGCGGTGACGCGGGTCCTTCCGTGTCGCCGCGCGGCGGCAGCCCCGCGGCGATACCGTCGAGCAGCCGGTCCAGGCCGTAGGCGAAGCGGTCGTCGGCGCCGGTGTAGCGCCGCCCGCCCTCCTTCGTCATCCGTTCCAGCATGGGATAGTCCCCCGTCGCGATGAGCGACTGGATGTAGGACAGATGCTGCGCCAGCCGCTGCGCCAGCGTGAGCCCCGACCGCCGGAGCGCCTCACCCTCGGCCAGCTCGCTCTGTATGTAGCCGTTCACGTACGCGAAGACCGCGCCGACGAGGGTCAGCATCTCGTCGACGCTCAGGCCGAGGCCGTCGAGCATGCCGAGGGCGGTCTCCGTGAGGCGTGCGCTGTTCGGGCCGACCTGCGCGCGGCCGGCCGCCAGCGGCGCGAGCCACGGGTGGCGGAGCATGGTGCGCCGGGCCTGCCAGGCGAGCAGGCGAAGCCCCTCGGCCCAGTCGTCCGGCGGCTCCCGGTCCTCCGGCAGGTACTCCCGCACCACGGTGTCGAGCATGAGGTCGAACACCTCGTCCTTGCCCGTCACGTAGCGGTACAGGGACATCGTGCCCGCCCCGAGATCGGCGGCCAGCCGCCGCATGGAGATGGCCTCCAGCCCCTCGGCGTCGGCGATCCTGATCGCGGCCTCCGCGAGAGCGGCACGGCTGAAGCTCGGCCGCGGCCCCCGGGCCGGGCGCTCGGGTCGCATCCACAGGTTCTCGTGGCCCGTCATCGTTCATCGCCCCACGTCATCGCGCTATTGCGTACACCGTACCGGGTAGGTAGGCTCGCATCGAAAAAATGAGTACGTCGTACTCAGTTTTTGGCCGCCCGTCGAGGGGATCCCCCATGCCCGCAATCCTCGCCAGGGACGACTTCACGGCTCCCGGTGTCGAGCTGTTCGACTTTCCGCCGCTCTGGCCGGGCGCGCCGTACTGGCTGACCAAGCCCGTGGTGCTGGCCGCGGTCGGCGTGGTCCTGCTGTGCGCGCTCGCGTGGGGCGCGTTCGCGCGGCCGTCGCTGGTCCCGCGCGGCCTGCAGCATTTCGGCGAGTACGGCTACCTGTTCGTCCGCGACCAGGTGGCCCGGCCGTTCCTCGGTGCGAACGCCGAGCGCTGGATGCCGTTCCTGCTCAGCCTCTTCTCGGTGATCCTGCTGTGGAACCTGTTGGGCGTGATCCCGGGAGTGCAGTTCCCGGTTAACTCCCACATCGCCTTCCCGGTGGTGTTCGCCCTGGTCGTGTACGTGATCAAGCTCTATCTCGGCTTCCGGCACCACGGGGTGGGCGGATATCTCAAGAGCCTGATGTTCCCGCCCGGCCTGCCGAAGCCGGTCGCACTGGTCCTGTACGCGCCGCTCGAACTGCTCTACACGTTCGTCACCTCGCCGTTCACGCACGCCGTCCGGTTGTTCGCGAACATGTTCGCGGGTCACCTGCTGCTGGCGTTCTTCAGCGCGGTGGGATTCTGGTTCCTCGTCGAGCAGCCCACGGTGCTCGGAGTCCCGGTGGGTCTGCTCAGCGTGGCCACGGCCGTCGTGATGACCGCCCTGGAGATATTCATCCAGTTCCTGCAGGCGCTGCTGTTCACCATGCTGGCGGCCATGTACATCGGCGACGCCCTGAACCCGGACCACTGAGCGGGCGCTCGTACTCACCGGTAACTGAGTATCGGCGCTCATGCCCGGCAGGCGTACGCCGCGGACGATGGCATCATGACGCAACCGGTGAAAACCTCGACGACAACGGCCTTCTACGTCCAGGCCGTGCTCTCGTTCGCGATCTCCCTCGCGGGCCTGGCCGCCGGCATCCTCTACCTTCCGGTCACGACCTGGGTGCGCTCCTTTCTCGCCCTCGGGCTGATGTACGTGGTGACCTCGACGTTCACGCTGGCCAAATGCGTACGCGACCGGCAGGAGGAGTCGACCGTCGTCAGCCGGGTGGACCAGGCCCGGCTCGACAAACTCCTCGCCGAGCACGACCCCTTCCGGACCGACTGACAGGACCGACCGGCCGGCGTGGTCAGTAGCCTGCCGCCATGACCAGCGACATGGACGAGCGCGGGCGACCGGCTCTCGCCGCCGCGCCCGAGGCGGCTCTCGACTACTACCTGCTCGGGTCGGAAACGGGCGCCGAGGGAGTCGTCGTCGAGGAGTTCGCCCTGGCCGACGACTTCAGGACCGTCGGCCTGAACACCGCCGGGTGGACCGCGGCCGACGGCGTGTGGTGGAGTTCGGCGGCCTTCGGGCGCGCGATGCGCGAGGATCCCGGCCTGCGCGCCCGCGCCCGGGCGGTGAGCCGCCCCGAGGCCGAGGCGGCGTACCGCGGTCTCGGCGGGGGCGAGCTGCCCGGCGAGGCGTGGTTGCGGGCGAGGTTCCACGACTACCAGCCTCTGCCGGACGCACCTCCCCTGCGCCTCAATCCGCCGCGGGCGCCCGAGGGGTTCCACGAGACGCGGGTCTACCGCGTGCTGCTCGCCGGCGAGCCCAGCCTCCCCCGCCTCGCGGAGGTCGTGACGCTCGCGGCGGAGGCCGGCGATCCGCGCACCCGGGTCGTCGGCACGGGTGCGCTGCGCACGGCCTCGGACGTCTTCACCTGGGACGTACGCCGGATCGGGCCCGGCGCCGCCTGCTCCGTCGACCTCACCGCCCACTTGGGAACCACGTCCGGCGAGGCCCTCGGGTCGCTGCTGCGGCGGTTGACGACGGCCATGCGCCACGCGGGTGCCGTCCCCGTGACCGTCGAACGTTTCTCCTGACCGCGCCGTACGGCCCCGAGGCCGGCGCCCCGGCGTTCCCCGCTTGTCCGGTCCCCGGTCGTGGCGCGGGGAGCCGGTCAGGCCAGGGGCAGCCGGACGACGAAGGCCGCGCCGCCGGCCGGCGACCGCTCGACGTGCACCTGACCCTCGTGGCCGTAGGCGATGTTCCGCACGATGGCCAGGCCGAGGCCGGTTCCGCCGCGGTCGCGGGAGCGGGCGGCGTCGAGACGGGTGAAGCGGTCGAAAACCCGCTCGCGGTCCTCCTCCCGGATCCCGTCGCCGTCGTCGGCGACGACGAGCTCCGCGGTGTCGGTCGTACGCTGGACCTGGACGATCACGCGGGTTTTGGCGTGTCTCTGCGCGTTGTCGAGCAGCTCGGAGAGCATCCGCCGGAGCCGGGCGTCCAGGCCGCGGACCACGACCCCGGGGTCGGCCCGCACCTTGACGTCGAGCCTGTCGGTACGCTGAGCCAGCTCGCTCTGCACGAGCTGCCCGAGGTCCACCAGGGCCGGCTCCGTCGGCTGCGCGGCCGCCTGGAGCCGGGCCAGCAGGTAGAGATCGTCGACCAGCGCCTGCAGCCGCTCCACGTCGTTGAGCGCCCGTTCGAGCAGGTCGTCCACATCGATGTCGCCGGGATGCAGCCGGGCCTCCTCCAGCTGTGCCCGCAGCCCCGCGATCGGAGTGCGCAGCTCGTGGGACACGTCGGCCTCGAACCGTCGCTGCCAGTCGATGGCCCGATACAGCTTGCCGCACATGCTGTCGAGGCCGTGCTTCACGCTGCGCTCCAGCTCATCGAGGTCGCTGAGGCAGTCACGGAGGTGGCGGAGCGATGTCACGTCTGGGAGGTTCCCTGACCCGCCCGCGACGATTCCCAGCAGACCTCAAAATCGCACACTCGATGCTCGTCGTACGACGGGCTCCGGGGGCCGGGGGCTCACCGGCGGGGTGAAGCCGGTGGACGGGCCGACCCGTCACGGCGGCCCCTCGCTGCCCGCGCGGTCACTGCTCGCGCATGCCCCAGGGAGAGCCGTACTCCGTGAGCAGGTCGAGGAAGGGCCGGGGCGGCAGGGCCTCCGGGCCGAGGACGCCGGCCCCGGACCAGACGCCGGTGGCCATCAGTTCGAGGGCAACGACCGGGTTGACGGCGGTCTGCCATACCACCGCCTGCGAGCCGTACTCGCGCATGGACCACTCGTTGTCGACCACGTGATACAGGTAGACCTCGCGCGGGCCGCCGTCCTTGGTGCCCTTGACCCAGGTGCCCGCACACGTCTTGCCGCGCATGCGATCCCCGAGGGTCGCCGGGTCGGGCAGGCACGCCGCGACCACGTCACGCGGGGAGACCTTGACGGTGGCGCCGCCCTCGGCGACGACCTCGACCGGTTCGGTCCGGTCCAGGCCCAGCAGGTGCAGGGTCCGCAGCGTGTCGATGAACTCCGTGCCCAGCCCGTACTTGAAGGTCACCCGCCCGGCGTCGACCCAGCGCGGCACGAGCAGGACCTCCTCGTGCTCCACGTTGACGCACTCGACCGGGCCGATGCCCTCGGGGAAGTCGAACACCTCCGGCTCGCTGAAGGGCGGGGTGGTGAACCAGCCCCGGCCGGCCTCGTACACGACCGGGGGGTTGAGACACTCCTCGATCGTGGTCCAGATGCTGAAGGACGGCGCGAAGTCGTACCCGTCGACGGTGAGGTCGGCGCCGTCGCGGATGCCGATCTCCTCGATGTGGTCGAAGAGCTCGTCGGCGGCGTAGCGGGCGAAGACGTCCGACAGCCCCGGCTCCACCCCCATGCCGGCCAGCGCGAGCCTGCCCGCCTTCTCCCATTCGGCGGCCATCTCGAACTGGGCGTCCCCCAGCTTGACCCCGCACACCTCGTGCGGGCGCTCCGGGTCGGGCCGCGACAGCGACATCGCCATGTCCAGGTAGTGCGCTCCGGCCGACAGCGCCGCCCGGAACAGCGGCATCACGAACCGCGGGTCGGTGGCGTTGAGCAGGACGTCGCAGCGGTGCTCGGCCAGCAGCGCCGCCACCGCGGCCTCGTCGCTCGCGTCCACCCGCCGGGCGCTGAAGCGCGCGCCCGCCTCCCCCAGCGCGGCGACCGCCGCCTCCGCGCGGGACAGGTCGTAGTCGGTCACGACCATGTGGTCGAAGAAGGACCGGCGGGCCGCGATCCGGGTGATCGCCGTACCCACCCCACCGGCGCCGACGAGCAGAACACGCATGACAGAACTCTCCCTTTCCAGGACAAAACGCCTTGGGTACGCCCGATCCAACGGCACCGTCACTGGTAACGTCAATGGTGTTGGCATAAGGCGCCGGGCAGAGAGGAGAGCGGCGTGCCCAAGCCCGTGGTTCCGGAGCCGGCCCGCAGGCGGCGTCGCCCCACGAAGAACGGGGTGGTCCTCTCGGAGGACCTGATCGTGCGGACCGCGCTGCGCATGCTGCGCGAGCACGGCTCCGCCGGATTGACCGTACGGCGGCTCGGCATCGCCCTGGGCGCCGATCCCAGCACGCTCTACCGCTACTTCGCCGGAATCGACGACCTGACTCTGGCCATCGGCGACATGCTCATCGGGCGTGCCATGGCCGGCTGGCGCCGCACCGGCGACTGGCGCGCCGACCTACGCGAACTGGGCCTGCTCATCCACGCCGCCTACCTCGAACACCCCCAGGCCGCGGTGCTGACCGCCAGCCGCATCAGCGGCAAGTCCCACGAGATCGCGGCCGACGAGGCGATCCTCGGACTACTGCGGGACGCCGGGTTCCCCGACCGTGAGGCGGTCCGCGTCTACCACACCTTCATCGACATGACGCTGGCCTTCGCCGCGCTGGACGCGGCCGCCCTCGCGCTGCCGGAACAGGCGCGCAGGGCGGACGAGGAGATCTGGCAGGCGACCTACGCCCGCCTGCCCGCGGCCACTCACCCCAACATCGCGGCGGTGGCGCCTCTGCTGATCGCCGATATGAACGACAGCGCCTACCCCGCCGCGCTCGACATGCTGCTCGACAGCGCCGTGTCCCGCCTCGGCGCCGCCTCCGGACACTCCTGACCGCCGAGCCGGGCGCGTCGACGCCGCAGGCGTCCGGGCGACCGTACGAGGGAGTGAGTGGACTTTCCTCTGCCGGCGGCGGACAGCCCGGGGCCGTTCGCGCTACCGCGGGGGCAGCACGCAGAACTCGTTGCCGTCGGGGTCGGCCATGACCACCCAGGCGACCTCGCCCTGACCGATGTCGATGCGCTTCGCCCCCAGGGAGACGAGGCGGTCGACCTCCGCTTGCTGGTCACCGTCGGAGGGTGGGGCGATGTCGAAATGCAGCCGGTTCTTCCCGGGCTTCGGCATCAGCGGCGGACCACCCCAGGTGATCTTCGGGCCGCCGTGCGGCGAGCGGATCGCGGTCTCCTGGTCCTGGTCCCAGACCAGCGGCCAGCCCAGCGCCTCGCTCCAGAAATACCCGGCCTCCTGCGTACCGTCGCAGGAGACCGCACCGATGAATCCGCAGTCGGCGAGGAACTTGTTGTCCGGCCCGATGACGCAGAACTCGTTGCCTTCGGGGTCCGCGAGCACGACGTGATCGTCCTCCGGGCTCTGCCCGACGTCGATGTGCCGGCCACCGAGTTCGAGCGCCCTCGCCACCGTCCGCTGCTGGTCTTCGAGGGACGTGCTCGTCAGATCGAAGTGCGCGCGGTTCTGGACGGTCTTCGGCTCCTCGGTCGGCAGGAATCGAATCCGGAACCCGGTGTCGTCGTTCGGCAGGAGCGCGATGTCGTCCTCGGCCCTCTCCCAGCCCAGGACACCGGCCCAGAAGCGCGCGAGACGGAGCGGGTCATGCGCGTCGAAGCAGAGCGCGACGGGATGACAGGTCATGCCGCTTCGCACCTCCGATCTGAATGCAAGCCGTCGGCAGGGCACGCCCTGCGCGCCCACAGAGAGGATCAACGCTAGGCGCTCCGGCGTCGGCCACGCGAGGCATTTTTCGGCAGGGCGTTTCTCGCGGCGTACGCGTTTCCGATCGACGCTCCTCCCGCGCCGGTCTCCCTCAGCCTTGTGGTTCAGCGCGGGTAGGCCGGTCGCTGCTCCGGATGCCGGGGCCGCCACCGGTCCGGCTGCCAGCCGGGGTGGGGAGGCCGGCGATTCGAGCGGGGCACCGAGGACGCGGGCACGCAGTCGTACTGCGGGCACGGTGTGGTGAAGCACTGCTTGGGCGAGGGCACGCAGACGCGCCCCGGCCCGCAGTCGACCGCCGCACACGGCGATCCGGGACTACACGCACCGGACTCCTGTCCGGCCGGCGTCGCGGCGACGACCGCCCGTGCCGACAGAGCTCCCGGCGACTCGTCCGCCCAGGCCATGGCGGCCGGCGACGCGGCTACGGCCACGCCCACTGTCAGGATCAGTTCACGGAGCATGTCTCCCCCGGCTGTGGTGATCGCTTCTCCCCCTCGCGATGCTCGCACCGGCCGTGCCCGCTGACGGCAAAACGGCTCTCAGCAAGTCGCATGGCTTGCCGAGCCGGATAGCCGGCGCTTCCACGACGCCGGTCGACGCGTCAGCCCGGGAGCGGTTCTTCCGCGCCACATGAATAACGCGAGAGCGGGCCGGGCATGCACACGTGCACGGGGGACAGCGCCAAGACGCACCCACGATGAAAGCCCAGGCGGGGAGAAGTACCCCTGGCCTGGGCCTTTAAGTGGATGGAGCTGAGGGATCTGTTCGACGCATGGGTCTTATCGTCGCGGCTGCTGGTCGGCGTCGCGCGTCATCGGCTGTGGCGCGGAGTCCTCCACGTAGCGAGGACGGCAGGCGAACCAGCCGGCGATCACCCCGGGGACGGCGCTGGCAGCGAGCACCAGGAGCGGGATCGACCATGAACCGGTCGCCTCGCGCAGCAGGCCCAGACCGATCGGGCCAAGGCACGCCAGCCCATAGCCGATGCCCTGAACGAAGCCCGACACGGCGGAGGCTGTCTGCGGGCTCTTGGTTCGACGGTTGATGAGGGTCATGCAGAGCGGGAAGGTGCTCACCCCGATTCCCAGCGCGCACACCCACACCAGCGTGCCGTCGAGCGGGGACAGGAGCAGGCCCAGGTATCCCGCAGTCAGGAAGACCGCGCACCCGACGACCACGATGAACGGGTTCGTCATGCGCGTGGCCAGGTGGGGAACCACCAAGGCCGCGAGCATGCCCCAGGCCGAGTAGAGCGCGACCATGGAGCCGCCCAGGGCCGCGCTGCCTCCTGCGTCGGTGAGCACTGCCGGGACCCAGGTGATGATCCCGTAGTTGGACAGCGACATCATCGCGAAGAGGATCAGCAGGCCCCAGACGGTCGACGACCGGCTGATCCTCGGTCCCGCACCGGTCGCCGTCGCGGTCGCGGGCGCGTGGTGATCGGCGGGCAGCCTGAGTGCCAGGACGAGCCAGACCACACCAGCCACGGCAGCCGGTCCCGCCCAGATGCCTACCGAGAGCCGCCACGACGTCGCTTCTGTGAGCGGGACCGCGAGAAGCGGGGCGATGAACTGGCCCGCCTGCAGGAGGATCAGGTAAAGCGAGGTCGCCAGGGCCAGCCGATCGGCGAACCAGGCCTTCACCAACGGAACGATCACGACATTCGCGGCTCCGATTCCGGCCAGTGCCAGCACGGTCGCAAGCACCAGCAACGAGGGCGTTGGCGAGAAGGCGCGCATCAGGAGCGACAGAGTCGTCAGGCCCAGCGCCACAGTGGCCGTGCGCTCGAGTCCGAACTTCCTCGTCACCGCCGGGGCGAGAAACCCGAAGACGGCGAAGGACGCCGCCGGCACGGTGCCGAGCAGGCCGGCCAGTGCCACCCCGAAGCCGAGATCGGATCCGATGATCTCCAGGAGCGGAGTGAACCCGGTCACGGCCGTTCGCAGGTTGACCGCTGTCAGGGCGATGGCGAGCCCCGCCCACAAGGTCAGGCGCCCACGGTTCGACGAAACGAGCGGTAAGGAGAGCGATGTCACGTTATACTCCACTGTAAGGTCAGCAGATGATGGGATTATGGGATGAGTTCCGAAGATTCTGACACGCGACAGCCCGTGCGTCGAGTGGGACTCATCGACCAGGCTGCCGAGCGCTTCCGCGAGGAGGTGGTCTCTGGACGCTGGCCGGTCGGTGAGCAGATACCGACCGAGGCCGCACTGGTGGCGGAGTTCGGGATCGGCCGGAACACGGTGCGCGAGGCGCTGCAGTCGCTGGTGCACGCAGGTCTGCTGCGCCGTGAACAGGGCCGCGGCACCTTCGTCATCTCCAGCTCCGAGTTGACAGGCACTCTTGAACGTCAGCTCGCCGGTGGCACCCGTCGCCACTACCTGGAACTACGCCTTGCCCTTGACAGCGCCGCGGCGTCACTGGCCGCGCTGAACCGCTCAGATGCCGACGTCGAGCTGCTGCGCGAGCTGCGCGACCGTCGCGAAGCGACCTGGTCGACCGATGATCTCGACCTGCGAGCGAGCGCGGACCTCGCCCTGCACCAGGCGATCGTGGCAGCGACGCACAACCCTCTCTACGTCAAGCTGTACTCCAGCATGCTCGACGTCTTCGCTGCCCACATGCGCGACGAGAAGAGCGAGGACGAGGACGCGGCACACCGCCACCACCACGAGCTGGTCGAGGCGATCGCGGACGGGGACGCCGACCGTGCCGCCGCGAAGGTGGTCTCCATCTTCAAACTCTTCACGCACTGAACCACGCGATTGCCTCACCTCTCGGGCGAGGTGTCCCTGACGATGCGCCGGCGAAAGTCCGGCGTGAACCCGACGTGTGATCACCGCGGCAAGTGACACAAACGGTTTGCTGCCGGCAAATCCGGTTTGCGAAGATCCGGCCATGGACCTGCAGATCACCACGCTGGCGGAGCGTCCCGAACTGGAGCCGCAGCTGTGGACCATGCCCCACAGCTGGCCGGTCTTCATGAAGCAGGACCAGGCCTCCGACCTGTTCTATCCGATCGTGAGCGCCCAGTATGCGGAGTTCGCGCTGGTCGCCGTGGACAGAACCGATCCCGGCACCGTCGTGGCGCGCGCCTTCTCCGTGCCCTTCGTCCTCGGAGGCGACGAGCTGCCCGACGACGGCTGGGACGGCGTGCTCTGGCGCGCCGCAGAGGCACGGCGACGCGGCAGCTCCCCCGACGTGGTCTCGGCACTGGAGATCACGATCAGGCCCGACCTGCAGGGTAAGGGCCTTTCCGCCGTCATGCTCGACGCCCTGCGCGCCCAAGCCGCCCGGCTCGGCTTCAGCGAGCTAATCGCCCC